>NZ_BAAAOS010000056.1:256328-449384 GCF_039530625.1 Kribbella sancticallisti
GCGGGGGCTTCTGCGTGGTCAGGCGAGGCGGGAGACCTGGTAGTGCGTGATGAGCCAGCCTTCGGGCGTCTGGCGGATGACCAGGCTGAGGTAGACGGTCAGCGTGGGCCGATCGACGAAGCCGAAGTCGACGGTGAGGTAGCCGAGGATCAGGTCGTCGGCGAGGCGCTTGGACTCCAGGACCTCGTACTTCGCCGTCAGGCCCAGCGGCTGGGCGGCGTAGTACTCGGCGACTCCCTCGGGACCGACACTGTGCGGGTGGAGGCCCTGGAAGATCGCGTCGGCGGTGAAGTACGACGCCACCAGCTTCGGGTCGTGGGCGTCGACAGCGGCCTTCCACTGGTCGGCGACGGTCCGCAGGATCTCGGTTTCAGCGCTGGGGGTCATCAGTGACCGGCGCTCTGGCCGCCGTCGACGTGCAGGATCTCGCCGGTGACGAACGGCGCGTTCTCCAGGTAGGTGACCGCGTCGACGACGTCGTCGACATCGCCGATCCGGCCGACCGGGTGCAGGCCGGCCAGGAAGTCGTGGGTCTCCTCCGGGTGCATCGGCGTCCGGATGATGCCCAGGGCAACCGCATTGACCCGGACGTTGCGGGCGGCGTACTCGATCGCCAGGGACTTGGTGACGGCGTTCAGGCCGCCCTTGGTGAGTGACGCCAGCGCGGACGGCACGTTGGTGTTGGGGTGGTCGACCAGGCTGGTCGAGACGCTGAGGATGTGCCCGCCGCCGGTGGTGAGCATCGCCGCCACGGCCTGCTGCGAAACCTCGAAGAACCCGCGCAGGTTCACTCCGGTGACCAGGTCGAAGTCGGCGTCGGTGTAGTCGGTGAACGGCTTGGCGACGAAGACGCCGGCGTTGTTGATCAGGGTGTCGATGCGGCCGAACTCGGCCAGACCGGCCTCGATGATGCGGGTGCCGACGCCGGGGGCGGCGATGTCGCCGGGCACGGTGAGCACCAGCGGGTCGTCGGACGGGGCGATGGACCGGGAGTTCGCGACGACCGCGTAGCCGAGCTTGCGGTAGGCGGTCACCAGACCGGCGCCGATGCCCTGGGACGCGCCCGTGATCACGACGACCTTCTGGGTGTTCATTGCTGTCTGCCTGCTTTCTGTTGAGGTGGTCATGCTTTGAGGGTTGCTCGCCCGGCAGACATTCAGAACGACCGAGATGCTCTCTGCTGAGAGGCCCAGCCTCCGACGGCCTACCATCGGCGCATGGAGCTGCGGCAGTTGCGCTACTTCGTCGCGGTGGCCGAGGAACTGAACTTCGGTCGCGCGGCGGCCCGGCTGCTCATCGCCGGGCCGTCCCTGTCCCAGCAGATCAAGGCGCTGGAACGCGACCTCGGCGTCCGGCTGTTCGATCGCGACCGCCGGTCGGTCACGCTGACGGCCTCGGGCCAGGCACTGCTGCCGGGCATCCGGGACCTGTTGCGGCAGGCCGACGAGCTGCGCCGATCCGCGGCCGGTCTGTCGGCGACCGAGCCTGTCCGGCTCGGCTACGTCAGCTGGTACCCCGCGGACCTGATCAGCCGCTCGTCCGGGGTCGCGCAACTGCTCGTCGATCCCTGGGTGATGCCGTCGCACACCCAGGCGACCCGGGTCGCCGAGGGCAGCGTCGATCTGGCGATCTGCTGGATCGAGACCGGTGACCTGGCCGCGCACGATCTCGAGGCGCGGTGGATCGGCACGGACCGGCTGCTCGCGGTCGCCGCGGGCCCCGGCACCGCACCCGTCCGGGCGAAGGACTGCCTGCTTCTGGTGGACAGCGACCTCACCACCTGGTCCTCGTGGAACAAGTACGCCGAGGAGTTCGCCCAGGACACCGGAGCCCAGATCGTGCGAATCGACGACGGCGGTATCACTGGCCCCGCCCTCTTCGAGCACGTCCGCCGGCTCCGCCGCCCAGTGATCAACTCGCCGAAACGTACGCCGACGCCCTTGCCACCTGATCTGGTCGAACGACCGGTCGTGGATCCGGCGCCGTACTGGACCTGGGCGCTGGTCTCACGGCGGGACGAGGCCCGTACGGCCGTCCGGGCCACCATCGAGGCGCTGACCCACGACGTCGAGCCGCTGACCCTTGATCCCGGCACGACCTGGTTGCCGGCCGGCGACCCGTTCCGCGCCCAGTCCTGGAGTTCAAGCGATTGAACGGTGCGGTTGGTTGTCGGGGGTGTGCGGCGCGTGTTGGATGAGGGTTCGGGTTTCCTCTTGACCCGGTGAGAGTGCGTGGGTAACTTTCGCGTGCGGGGGCACAGTTGTAATTCAATTACCTGAGGGGTCGGATATGTCCGCCTTGCGCCGCTTTGCCGTTGCCAGCCTTGCCACTGTGAGCGCCACTGCCCTGGTGGCCTCGCTCGCGCCGGCGGCTGCTGTCAGTGCTCCACCGCCCGACCCGGGGGTGACGAACCTGCAGCAGGCCATGAGGGCCCTGCACGGGATGTCGCTGGAGGAGAAGATCGGGCAGATGTTCGTGCTGTTCGCCTACGGGCCGGACGCCGCGAAGCCCGACGCCCGCAACACCGCCCTGTACGGCGTGGCGACGCCGGCCGAGGTGATCGCGAAGTACAAGCCGGGCGGCTGGATCTACTTCAACGCCCGCGACAACGTCACCAACCCGACCCAGCTGGCGACGTACTCCAACCAGTTGCAGACCGCGGCCACCAACACCGGGATGCGGATCCCGCTGACGATCGCCACCGACCAGGAGCAGGGAGTCGTGGTCCGGATCGGACCGCCGGCCACCCAGTTCGGCGGCAACATGGCCCACGGCGCCTCCCGCGACACCGCGGACGCCCGGACCGCCGCCGGCATCACCGGCCGCGAGCTGAAGGCGATGGGGATCCGGCAGGACTACGCGCCGGTCGCCGACGTCAACGTGAACGCGCTCAACCCGGTGATCGGCGTCCGCTCCTTCTCGTCCGACCCGCAGCTGGTCTCGGACATGACGGTCGCCCAGGTCCAGGGGTACCAGCGCGACGCCGGCATCATGGCGACCGCGAAGCACTTCCCCGGCCACGGTGACACCCGCGACGACAGCCACACCGCGCTGCCGACGATCAACCACACCCTGGAGGAGTGGAACACGATCGACGCGCCGCCGTTCAAGGCCGCGATCAAGGCCGGCATCGACTCGATCATGACCGCGCACATCGTGGTTCCGTCGCTCGACCCGTCCGGTGACCCGGCGACGCTGAGCAAGCCGATCCTGACCGGCGTACTGCGCGAGCAGCTCGGCTTCAAGGGCCTGATCATCACCGACGCGCTCGAGATGGCGGCGGTCCGGCAGAAGTACGGCGACGCCGAGGTGGCGGTCCGCGCGATCGAGGCCGGCGCCGACCAACTGCTGCTGCCGCCCGCCCCGGACGTGCAGTTCAAGGCCGTCGTGGACGCGGTGAAGTCGGGCCGGATCAGCGAGCGCCAGATCAACGAGAGCCTGCTGCGCATCCTGCTGCTGAAGCTCAAGAACGGCGTGCTCTTCCAGCCGTTCGTCGACCCGGCGAAGATCCCCACCACCGTCGGTACGCCGGCCAGCCTGGCCACCGCGCAGACGATCGTCGACAAGTCGATCACCCTGGTCAAGAACAACAACCAGACCCTCCCGCTCGCCAACACCCCGCGGAAGGTCCTGGTCACCGGTTGGGGCGTCGCCACCACGGCCTCGCTCGGGGCCGGCCTCACCAAGCGCGGCGCCACCACGACGGTCGCGCAGACCGGTGCGGCTCCGACCGACGCGGCGATCGCCGACGCGGTCGCGAAGGCGCAGCTCAACGACGTCACGGTGGTCCTGACCCAGAAGGCCTGGGACACCAGGGTCACCGACAAGCTGGGCAAGCAGCAGAAGCTCGTCAAGGACCTGCTCGCCACCGGCAAGACGGTCATCGTCGTCGCCGTCCGCGACCCCTACGACATCGCGTACTTCGACGCGGCGCCGACGTACCTGGCCACCTACGGCTACCAGGGTGTCTCGATGGAGTCGCTGGCGAAGGTCCTGTATGGCGAGATCAAGCCGGCCGGCAAGCTTCCGGTCGACATCCCGGTCGCCGGTCAACCCGCCACGCCGCTCTACCCGTTTGGTCACGGCCTGAGCTGGTGACCCCGCCGATGGAGTTCACCAGACGCCAGACGCTCGGATTGGCCGCAGCGGCAGTCGCCGGTACCACGGTGGCGACTGCCGGGCCGGCCCAGGCCGAGACCAGTCGCTGGGTCCGCCAGACCCTCGAGCGGATGTCGCTCGAGCAGAAGGTCGGCCAGCTCTTCGTCAGCTATGTCTACGGCCCGACCGCGGACACCGCCGACCAACGCAACACCAACCTGTACGGCGTACCGACACCGGCCGAGGTGGTCCGCAAGTACCACCTCGGCGGGGTGATCTACTTCGCCTGGACCGACTCGGTCAAGGACCCGCAGCAGATCGCCAGACTCTCCAACGCGCTGCAGGCCGCGGCCCTGGAGAACCAGGGGATCGCGCTCCAGATCAGCACCGACCAGGAGTACGGCGTCGTGTTCCGGGTCGGTCCGCCGGCCACCCAGTTCCCGGGCGCGATGGCGCTCGGCGCGACCAGGTCGGCGACGATGGCGCGCACCGCCGGCGGCATCGGCGGACGGGAACTGAAGGCGGTCGGGGTCAGCACCGACTTCGCCCCGGTCGCCGACGTGAACGTGAATCCGCTCAACCCGGTCATCGGCGTCCGCTCGTTCTCCAGCGATCCCCAGTTGGTCGCGGAACTGACGGCCGCCCAGGTCAAGGGTTACCAGCGCGACGGCCGGATCGTCTCCACGGCGAAGCACTTCCCCGGCCACGGTGACACCGCGACCGACAGCCACACCGGCATCCCGGTGATCAGCCACACCCGCGAGCAGTGGAACACGATCGACCGGCCGCCGTTCGAGGCGGCGATCCGGGCCGGCATCGACTCGATCATGACGGCGCACATCGTCGTCCCGGCGCTCGATCCGTCCGGGGATCCGGCGACGTTGAGCCGGCCGATCCTGACCGGCATCCTGCGCGAGCAACTCGGTTTCGACGGCGTCGTCGTCACCGACTCGCTCGGCATGAAGGGCGTTCGCGACAAGTACGGCGACGCCGAGATCCCGCTGCGCGCGTTGGAAGCCGGCGTCGACCAGTTGCTGATGCCGGTCGACTTCGATCTCGCCTACAACTCGGTCCTCGCCGCCGTCAGAGGCGGCCGGATCAGCGAGCAGCGCATCGACGAGAGCGTTGCCCGCATCCTCACGCTGAAGCTCAAGACAGGCGTCGTCGACCGCCCGTACGTCGACGTCGCGCGCGTCCCCCAGGTCGTCGGCACGGCCGCCAACCACGCCGCCGCGCAGAACATCGCCGACCACAGCACCACGCTGCTCAGCAACGAGGCCGGGATGCTCCCGCTCTCGCCGGCGCCGCGCAAGATCCTGGTCGCCGGCTACACCCCGGCGGTCCTGGCCGCCTCGCTCAACAAGCGCGGCGCGACCGCCACGGTCAAGGACACCGGCGCGACGCCGACCGACGCCAAGATCGACGACGCAGTGGCGGCGTCGGCGCAGGCCGACCTGACGATCGTACTGACGATGAAGGCGTGGGACACCCTCGTCACGGACAAGCTGGGCAAGCAGCAGAAGCTCGTCAACGCCCTGCTGGCCACCGGCCGCCCCGTGATCGTCGTCGCCGTCCGCGACCCGTACGACGTCGCGTACTTCCCGGCGGCGCGAACCACGCTGGCCACCTACGGCTACGCGGCCGTCTCGATGGAAGCGCTCGCCAAGGTCCTGTACGGCGAACTCGCACCCACCGGCAAGCTCCCGGTGGCCATCCCGACCAAGGCGGATCCCACCCAGGACCTGTACGCCTTCGGCCACGGACTCACCTTCTCCGTGAAGGAGACCCGGCTGACGGTGGCGTCGTACAACATCCATACCGGAGCCGGTACGGACAACGTGTTCGACCTGGACCGCACGGCCCAGGCGATCAAGGCGCTGGACGCGGACGTGGTCGGCCTGCAAGAGGTGGACGTGCACTGGGCCGCCCGCAGTGAATGGCGCGACACCCTCGCGGAGTTGGCGAGCAAGCTCGGCCTGCACGCGGGATTCGCGCCGATCTACGACCTCGATCCACTGGTCGCGGGACAACCCCGCCGGCAGTACGGGGTCGCCGTTCTGTCGAGATTCCCCTTGGTCAGAACGGAGAACCATCCGATCACCAGGCTCTCCACCCAGGACCCGAACCCCGTACCGGCGCCGGCGCCCGGATTCCTCGAGGCCGAGCTCGACGTACGGGGGCGCCGGGTGCACGTCTACGTCACCCACCTCGACTACCGCGCGGACCCGTCCGTCCGCGCGGCCCAGGTGGACGACACGGTGAAGATCCTGGCGCGGGACCGCAGGAAGGACCTGCAGATCCTGGTCGGTGACTTCAACGCCGAGCCCGAGGCACCCGAGCTCGCCAAGCTGTGGCGCCGCCTCGACGACAGCTGGCAGGTCGCCGCGGCGACCACCGGCGGCCCCTCGACGTACCCGGCGGCCGACCCGGTGAAGCGGATCGACTACGTCACCGTGGGCGCGGGCTTCCGTGTCCAGCACGCAGCAGTTCCCCCAGAGAACGCGGCAAGTGACCATCGCCCCGTGGTCGCCGACCTGTACTTCCGTCCGTGAGTCCCCGAAGGAGATCCCGATGAAGCGACGCAGTCTGCTGGCGGGTGCCGGCGCCCTCGCCGCCGCCCCGCTGATCGACGTCCAGGCGGCCGGCGCGGCCGAGCCCGCCCAGCACGGCCGCAAGGTGGTCACCGGCGCGCAGGCGCTGGCGAACTCCGGCTGGACGGCGCTGGCCGGCCAGAAGGTCGGGGTGTTCAGCAACCCGACCGGCATCCTGAACGACAAGAGCCACATCGTCGACACCATGCACGCGTCCGGCAAGGTCAACGTGGTCGCGGTGTTCGGCCCGGAGCACGGCTTCCGCGGCAGCGCGCAGGCCGGTGGCTCCGAGGGCGACCACGTCGACCCGCGGACCGGGATCATGGTCTACGACGCCTACGGCGCGAACGCCGCCAAGCTGCAGACGCTCTACACGAAGTCGGGCGTGGAGACGGTGGTCTTCGACATCCAGGACGTCGGCGCGCGGTTCTACACCTACATCTGGTCGATGTACGAGGCGATGGTCGCGGCGGCGAAGACGGGCGCCAGGTTCGTCGTCCTGGACCGGCCCAACCCGATCGGCGGATACGCCCGCGGCCCGATGCTCAAGCCGGGCTACACCTCCGGCGTGGGCAAGGAGGAGATCATCCAGCAGCACGGCATGACCGTGGGCGAACTGGCCCGGCTCTTCAACGCCGAGTACCTCGCCCTCGACACCGGCGGTCCGGTCGTCCAGGACCTGCGGGTGATCGAGGTCCAGGGCTGGCGGCGGGACCAGTTGTTCGCCGACACCGGCCTGCCCTGGGTGATGCCGAGCCCGAACATGCCGACCCCGGACACCGCCCTGCTCTATCCGGGCACCTGCCTGTTCGAGGCGACCAACATGTCCGAGGGCCGCGGTACCACCCGGCCGTTCGAGTTGATCGGCGCGCCGTACATCGACTACCGCTGGGCCGAGGCGCTGCGGACGAAGGACGTTCCCGGGATCGAGTTCCGGGAGGCGTACTTCACCCCGTTCATCAGCAAGAACGCCAACCTGCTCTGCGGCGGCGTCCAGGTGCACATCACCGACCCGCACCGGGTCGAGCCGATCCTGGCCGCCACCCACATGATGGTCGAGGCCAAGCGGCTGTACCCGCAGTTCGCCTGGCGCGCCGAGAACCCACCCGGCCGCTGGATCGACCTGCTGACCGGGTCGGACCGGTTCCGGACGATGTTCGCCGCCGGTGCCTCGGCGGAGGAGATCGTCGCGGCGTGGCAGCCGGAGACCGCCGCCTGGACCGCCCGCCGGGCGCAGTACCTGCTGTACAAGGGTGGCCGCCGATGAGGCGTGCGCTGGCGGTCACCGCGATCGCTACCCTGGTCCTCACCATGTCTACCCCTGCAGTTGCTGAGAGCAACAAGTCCTCCGGACGCTTCGACCGCCCGTACGACGGCTACGCGCCGAAGTCGACGTTGCTGCGCGACTCGACCCCCGCCAAGGCCGGTCTCGACCCGGCTCCGATCGACGCCGCGCTGGCCCAGGTCGACGCCTGGACCAGGCCGAACGGCACCGTCAAACCCCTGTACGCCGGTGCGGTGACGCTGCTCGGTCACGACGGCAAGGTGGTCACCAGGACAGCGACCGGGCAGGCGCTGAAGTATGCCGACGGCACCGGCACCGAACTGCCCGCCGACCAGCAGATCCCGATGCGCACCGACACCATCTTCGACATGGCCTCGGTGTCGAAGCTGTTCACCTCGATCGTGGTGATGCAGCAGGTGGAGAAGGGCAAGGTCGGCCTGGACACACCGATCGCGACGTACGTGCCGGAGTTCGCCGCCAACGGCAAGGAGGCGATCACGGTCCGGCAGGCGCTGACCCACACCACCGGGCTGCCCGCGTGGCTGCCGTTGTGGAGCGCGCAGCCGGATCCCGCGTCGCGGATGCAGATGGCGCTGACGGCGAAGCCGACCAGCGCGGCCGGCACGAAGTACCTGTACAGCGATCTGAACCTCATCTCCCTGGGTGAGGTCGCGGCGCGGGTGGCGGGAAAGTCGCTGGACAAGTTGGTCGCGGACGGCATCACCAAGCCGCTGCAGATGCGCGACACCGGCTACAACCCGGACGAGAAGAAGAAGCCGCGGATCGCCGCCACGGAGTACCAGACGGCCCCGCCGCGCGGGATGGTCTGGGGTTCGGTGCACGACGAGAACGCCTGGTCGCTGGACGGCGTCGCCGGGCACGCGGGCATCTTCTCGACGGCCGACGACATGGCCGCGCTGGCGCAGGCCTTCCTGAACGGTGGGAGCTACCGGCATGCCCGGATCCTGAAGGAGAGCTCCGTCACCGCGATGATCACGAACTTCAACCAGGCGTTCCCGGGCAACGACCACGGGCTCGGTTTCGAGCTGAACCAGCGCTGGTACATGGGCGGCCTGTCGGGTCCGCGGACGGCCGGGCACACCGGCTACACCGGCACCTCGCTGGTGATCGACTTCGACTCGCGCTCGTTCGCGATCCTGCTCACCAACCGGGTCCACCCGAGCCGCAACTGGGGCAGCAACAACCCGGCCCGGCGGGCCGTAGTACAGGGGTTGGCGCTGGCTCTGGGGGTCGGGCCGCGGCACGGCAAGGACGCGTGGTTCTCCGGGACCACCGACGCCAGTACCGCGACGCTCGCGGCGAAGGTCGCCGTGCCGGCTGAAGGGGCGAGGCTGTCGTTCGACCTGTTCGTGGACACCGAGGAATCGGACCTGCTGTACCTGGAGAGCTCGGCCGACGGGACCACCTGGACCCCGGTGCCCTTCACCGTCCAGGATCGCGGGCCGGTGGTCGAGGCTGACGGCGCGATCAGCGGGTCCGGGGACCGGCACTGGCACCAGGTCTGGGCCGAGCTCGGAGCCGGTGACCAGACGTTGCGCTGGCGCTACGCGTCGGATCCGCTGTACCAGGGCCGGGGCGTCTATGTGGACGGCGTGAAGATCACCTCGGGAGACGAGATGCTTTTCGACGGTGAACGAACGCCTGAATCATTTGTCGCCACTGGTTGGAGACTTTCGCGTCGGTGACCCCGCTCCGTGCCTAATCGCCGTACGGTGGCGTCATGACTTCAGTTACCTCTCCACAACCCACGGGGCCGCTGCTGGTCCGGGTCCGCGCGGTGATGCCCGCGCTGGCCCCGGCCGAGCAGCGGGTGGCGAACGCCGTCCTGGCGGACCCGGGCGGAGTGGCGGCGATGACGATCTCCGAACTGGCCGAGGTGGCGTCCACCTCGGAGACCACGGTCATCCGGTTCTGCAAGCAGATCGGCGTCCCGGGCTATCCGCAGCTCCGCCTGCAGTTGGCGGCCCAGTCGGCGCAAGAGAACGTGCGACCCGAGGTCGGCGGCGACATCGAGCCGGGGGACTCCCTGGCCGATGTCGTCGGCAAGGTCGCGTTCGCGGACGAACGGGCGGTCCGTGAGACCGCTCAGCAGCTCGACGTGGAGGCGCTGAGCAAGGTGGTCGCCGCGGTCGCCAAGGCGCCCCGGGTCGACCTGTACGGCGCCGCCGCGAGCGCCTTCGTGGCGCTCGACCTCCAGCAGAAGCTGCACCGGATCCGCCGGGTGGCCTTCGCCTGGTCGGACGTGCACGTGATGCTGACCAGTGCCGCCCTGCTCGGCGAGGGCGACGTCGCCATCGGCATCTCGCACACCGGGACCACGGTCGAGGTGGTGGAGGCCATCGAGGAGGCCGCCAGGCACGGCGCGACCACGGTCGCGGTGACGAACTTTCCCCGGTCCCCACTGGCCCGGACCGCGGATTTCGTCCTCACCACGGCCGCTCGCGAGACGACTTATCGTTCCGGCGCGATGTCCAGCCGGATCGCTCAACTGACGGTGATCGACTGCCTGTTCATCGGCGTCGCACAGTCGGTGCTGCCGGACGCCCGCAAGGCGCTGGAGGAGACCGCCACCGCCGTCCGCGGGCACCGGCTGAAGAGTTCTGTCAATGATCAACAGAATTGAAAAACCTTCAGTAGAAAACTAACATCGTCTCTGTGATGACACCCACGGAGCAGCGCAACCCCAGGACGCTCGCGATCGATGCGGTGGGCACCACCGAGATCCTCCGAATGGTCAACGCGGAGGACGCGCGCGTCGCGGGCGCGGTCGCCGCGGTGATCCCCGAACTGTCCCGGGCGGTCGACGCCGCTGTCGAGGCCGTCCGGAGCGGGGGCCGGGTGCACTACTTCGGCGCCGGTACGTCGGGGCGCCTGGCGGTGCTGGACGCGGCCGAGTTGCTGCCGACCTTCCACGCGCCGGACGACCTCGTCGTCGCGCACCACGCCGGCGGCATGGAGGCGTTGCTCCGCGCGGTCGAGAACGTCGAGGACTCCGAGGAGGGCGGTGCCGCCGACGCGGCCACCGTGACCGGCCGCGACCTCGTGATCGGACTCGCCGCCTCCGGGAGTACGCCGTACGTCGCGGGCGCGCTGCGGGCCGCGCGGGCGGTCGGTGCGACCACCGCGCTGGTGACGTCGAACCCGTCCGCTCCACTGGCTCCGCTGGCCGACATCCTGATCGCCGCCGACACCGGGCCCGAGGTGATCGCCGGATCCACCCGGTTGAAGGCCGGCACGGCGCAGAAGATGATCCTGAACAGCTTCTCGACCACCCTGATGATCAAGCTCGGCCGGACCTGGTCGAACCTGATGGTCGACATGGTCGCCACGAACAACAAACTCCGCGGCCGGATGCTGCGCATCCTGGCCGAGGCGACCGGGGCGGACGACGACTCGTGCGCCGCCGCCCTGGCCGAGGCCGACGGTGAGCTCAAACCGGCCCTGGTGCACCTTCTGACGGGTTCTCCGATCCCGCAGGCCCGTGAGGCTCTGGAACAGGCCGGCGGCCGCGTAGCCGTCGCCCTGGGCCTGCTCAGCGCCCCTGCGTAGACAGTCTCTGCCCAGCCCCGCCCGGCATCGCCGGGCGGGGCTTCGTCATGCTGCCCCGGGAATCCGAGAAAAATTCTTCCGGAGTTGTTCTGGTTCAGCCCGGAAAACACTGACTTGAATTTTGCGCGGGGAACCCTTCGCGGCCCGGGAATTGAACGTAAAAGCTAACCGGTGGCATATATAGACCTGGTTACACTGCTGAGTGAGTGTTTGACTTCGGAAGGTTTCGAAACCGAGCAGCATCGCTGATTCGGGGGCTAAAGAAAAGCGATCCGCACCACGTCGCGAACGGTAGTGGACCCATCACTTTGGGTCCATAGCGGGAGTGTCGGATCGTGTCGTATCGTCTCGTCATCGCCAGGCCTTGGTGGGGGTGCTGGTGCTCTGAATCCTTTGTGTTCAAGGCGAACTTCGGAGCTCGGATGACCATGGACGGTACTGTCGTGGTGCCCGGAACCACTATGGGTGCCCAGTGGGTCGACGACGTTCTGCTGGCCGGTGAGGCGAGTGACGTCTGTTTCAGACTCCCTACTCCAATTGATCGTGGAATGCTGCGCCGGCTGGTTCGGGACAGGCAATCCGAACTGGCGGAATCGGGTTTACGCCCAGGTGGTGGCGCCGCATTGCGGTTACCGCCGTCAATGGCGTTCATCACCCATTTGCTGGCCGTTTGGCGTCTCGGTGGGCAGGCGATCCTGCTGGATCACCGGCTGACCGACTACGAGGTACGCCGGGCGATCGAGCGGCTGGTTCCGCAGGTCGTCGTGTCACCCGAGCGGACGGTCGCGCCGGGCCTGCGCACCTTCGTCGACGTCGACACCGCCGTCGCCAGTTACTCGGGGCACCCGGCCGGCACCGCGCACGCCGTCATCCAACTCAGTTCCGGCTCGACCGGCCCCTCGAAGGTGATCGGCCGGACCGCCGAGGACCTGGTCGAGGAAGTACTGCGCTACACCCGGATCGAGGGCGTTCCCCAGCGCGGCGAGCGGGTCATCCTGCTGCCGTCGATGGTGCACGTGCTCGGTCTGGTCGGCGGTCTGATGTACGGCCTGCACGCGGGCGTCGAACTGGTTCCGCCGGCCCGGCTGACCGGGGACGCGATCATCCAGGCGATCGCCAGCCAGAAGAGCCCGGCCACCGTGCTCGGCGTCCCCTTCCACATCGGGCTGCTGGCTTCGGTCAACGAGCCGCCGAAGCTCCCGCAGTTCAAACGGATGACGACCGGCGGGGAACTGGTGCCGGCCGCGATCTCCAGCGCCTTCGAGGACAAGTTCCAGGTGCCGCTCGGGAACATGTACGGGATGACCGAGGTCGGGGTGATCGGCACCGACCTGTTCGGCCGGCACCGCCCCGCGATCCAGCCGGCGCCGGGCATCGAAGTACGGGCGGTCGACGGTGAGCTGTACGTCCGGCGGCCGGAGTCGCCGTACCTCGGGCTGTCCGATCCCAACCGGTGGGCCGACGGGTGGTTGCGGACCAAGGACGCGGGCGTGGTCGACCCCGAGACCGGGCTGGTCAGCATCAGGGGCCGGCTGGACTCGCAGGTGTCTGTCGGCGGGCTGAAGGTGGACCTGACGGAGGTCGAGTACACGCTCGGCACGCTGCGCGGTGTCGAGGCCGCGGTCGTCGTGTACGACGGCGCGATCACGGCGTACCTGCAGCTGAACCAGCCCCGCGAGGTCGCCCGGATCGAGGCCGACCTGGCGCACCTGCTGGCGTCGTACAAGCGGCCGCGGAGCGTGCGGCTGGTCGATCAGTTGCCTCGGACAACCACCGGGAAACTCGTCCGCGATGTCACGGTCCTGCGCAAGGCAGCGCCCTGATGCTCACACACCTCGACCACGCTTGTTCCTGTCGGCACCGCAATCGCCACCACCGCATCGACCTCAACCGGAAGCCACGTCAGAGCCAGTTGAGGCTCGGAGGGCACAGGTCCGGCGGTCAGAGGCATCAGGCGGCGCAGACCGGAGTTGCGGAGGCCGTGGCCGAGCGCCTTGCCTACAGCTTCCTTTGCTGTCCAGAGGTGCAGGAACGCTTCGACTTCATCCGGTTGTTCGGCCATCCAGGCGAGTTCGGCGGGGTCGAACCAGCGGTTGGCGAGGCCGCTGACCTCGAAGGGTCGGCGTTCCTCGAGGTCGATGCCGATCGGACCGGTCGCGCAGGCGGCGACCGCCACAAGGTTCTGCCCGTGGCTGATGCTCACCCACAACCCGTCGACGTGCGGCCGACCGGCCTCGTCGTGCCGCAGCACCGGCCGCTCGCCGGGGGATCGCGCGGCGCCTCCGCCCGCGCCCGCGCCCGCAAAGAGTTCCTCGGCGAGGGAGAGCAAGGCAGCGTGTGCCGCCGAGCGCTGATCGGTGCCGGCCGGCGCGATCCAGACGTGCGCGGGTGCCAGATCGGTGCCCGGACGCTGACTCACAGAAAGAAGGTATCCCGATGAGGGAAGAGGTTCGCGAGTTCGTCCTCGCGCAGTTGCAGGACATGAACTACGACGTCGAGGGGGTCGACGACGAGACCACGCTCGGGCCGGCCGGGGTGGACCTGGAGTCGCTGGCGCTGGCCGACCTGTCGGTCCGGGTCGAGGACCGGTTCGGGGTGAAGTTCTCCGACGACGAGTCCGAGGAGCTGGCCCTGATGACGGTCGGCGAGTTCACCACCGCGGTGGCCGGCCGGGTAGCCCAAGGAGTCTGATGACCGCTGCTGTCACACCCTCCTCCTCACTCCCGCCGCCCGGGAGAGCCGAGATCGTGGACTGGCTGTCCGCGCTGGGTGATCGCCCCGCCGGTGAGGTCCGGGAACGGATCGACTCGATGGAGCTCGCCTGGCTCGTGCACCAGGTCGAGCAGCGGTACGCGGTCGAGCTCGACGACGACCAGCTGGACCGGATCCGGACCATCGACGCCGCCGTGGCCGTCATCGCGGAAGCGCTGAAGAGCCATGTCTGACGTCACGCGGGTCTCCATCACCGGACTGCAGGTTGTGAGCGCCCTCGGCCGTGGCGCCGAGGCGCAGCTGGCCGCGGCCTTGCCGGGCGCGGCGGCCTTCACCGAGGTGCAGCGGTTCGACACCGGCAACCGCCGGGTCCATCGCGCGGCCACGGCCGCCGACGTGGTGTCGCTGGAAGAGGAACTTCTGAACGCGATCACCGGCGCCTGCGCGGAGGCCGGCCTGACACCGGCCCAACGAGCCACGACCCCTTTGTTCCTTGCGGTTCACGGCCGCGCGGGCGTTCGCGGTCTGGTGTCGAGGGCTTCGCGGATCTACACCAGCGCCTGCGTCTCAGCCAGTACTGCGGTCGCCGACGCCGCCGCCCTGATCCGTCAGGGCTACGCGGAGCGGATCGTGGTGGCAGCCGGCTACCTGGTCGAGCCTGACCAGTTCGCGTTGTTCGACGCGGGCAGAGCGCTGGCCGACGACGGAGTGGTCCGTCCGTTCAGCGGGGACCGCAGGGGTCTTCTGCTCGGCGACGGCGTGGCCGCGGTCGTGCTCCAACGCGGAGAGGGTCTGGCCGAGATCGCCGGCTGGGGGCGTGCCGGCGATGCGTACCACCCGTGCCAGCCCGCTCCCGACGGCCACGGCCTGGCCGCGGCGATGGAAGCCGCACTGCGCAAGGCAGATCTCCCGCCCGAAGTAGTCGGCTACATCAACGCCAACGCCACCGGGACCAGCTTCAGCGATGCCTCCGAGGCGGCTGCCATCCGCACGGTCTTCGCCGGCCCGGTGCCCGTCAGTTCGACGAAGGCGGTGCACGGTCACGCGCTGGTGGCGTCCGGCCTGCTGGAACTGGTGATGACGGTGCAGGCGCTGCGTGAGGGCAAGCTCCCGGTCAACGCCGGGTTCACCACACCCGATCCGGACTGCGACCTGGAGCTGATCCTGGACGCGCCCCGGCCCGTCACAGCGCAGTACGGGCTGAGCTTGAACGCCGCGTTCGGCGGCGCCAACACGGCTCTGCTGGTGCGTGCTGGATGAACCAACTGCTCGGAATTCCCGAACCCCGTGTGGTCACTGTCAGTCACTGGCCGCAGTCGGGTGACGACGCGGCGGCAGGTCCTCCGTCACTCCCCGGTTTCGTGGCGTCATCGTTCAGCCCGCTGGTGGCGGTCGTCGCCGATCGTTGCCTGCGGCCCCTGTACGGCGAACCGCCCGTGGACCGGCGGATCGCGGTCGTGCTGGTCAGCCGGAGCGGGGACCGGGCCAGTGCGGAGCACGTGCGTCAAGCGGTTGCCGATGGCAAGCGGGTCGGGCCGCTCTACTTCTTCCAGTCGGTCCCGAACAGCGTGGCCGGCTACGTCGCGGCTCGGTGGGGACTGCGGGGTCCGGTCGTCTGCTTCAGTCCCACCACTGAGGCGAGACGGGTTGGGCTGGAGCAGGCCGCGCTGCTGATCGCGGACGGCGACGCGGACCAGGTCCTCGTCGTGCTGGTTGAGCAAGCGGCCGGCGGCGACACCGCCTCGGCCCTGTTGGTGAGTGGGGGAGATCGAACATGAGAAGTCTGAGGGCCCAACTGGCCGCAGACCCGTCCATCGGTGCCGGAAACGTACTGGCCTCCGTGATCGCGCACGGCGCCGACCTGACCGGTCCGGGGTTGACGTTCGACACGGCGGTCGACCACTTCCCGGCCGAACATCCCCTGACCTTGGGGGAGCTCGACGATCGGGTCCAGGCGCGCACGTCGTGGTTGCGCGACCGGGGCATCGGCCGGCGGGACGTGGTCGCGATCTGGGCCACCGAGGCCGCCGACATCGTGCTGAGCTACCTCGCGCTGACCCGCGTCGGGGCGATTCCCGCCCTGATGAACGGCAAGATGGCGCCGGCCATCGCGGACGAGTACATCCGCCGGCTGCGCGTTACCGGAGTACTGGCTGATGCCGCGCACCGTCCGCTGCTGCAGGAGGCGCCGATTCTCGGCGAGCCGAAGGAGTTGGGCAGCGGCGATCCCGCCAAGGCTCCCGAGCACTACCGGCATCACCAGGACGACCCGGTCGTCATCACCCACACATCGGGTACGACTGGCGTGCCGAAGGCGGTCCTGCATTCGCACACCACCCTGTACGCCGCGCTGAAGCACCTGCTCACGATGCCGCAGGCGCAGGGCACCAACAGGATTCTCAACGCGCTGCCGATCCCGCACACCGCGACGATCCTGATGGTCAACCAGGTGCTCGGCAACCGCGCCGAGATGCTGCTGCTGTCGAGCCAGGACGCACCGACCGTGCTCCGGAAGATCGAGAGCTGGAAACCGCACGGTGTCTACGGCTTCGCGGTCACGTGGGCGGGCCTGGCGCGCGAGGATCTGAGCAAGCACGACCTGGACTCCGTCCGGATGTGGTTCAACACCGGCGACTGCGCCCACGAGCCGCACATCCGCAAGCTGGTCTCGGTCGGCACTCGCGAAACCGTCACCAAACAAGGCCGTACTACGGTCCGCGGCTCGCACTTCATCGACGGGCTCGGGTCGAGCGAGATGGGGCACAACGGGTTCCACGTCACCCACACGATCGACAGCGAACACTACGGCCGCTGCATCGGCAAGCCGTACCAGTTCGCCGAGGCGACCGTGCTCGACTCGAACGGTTCGGAACTGCCGCCCGGCAAGGTCGGCCTGCTCGGCTTCAAGTCGCCGAGCGTCTCGCCCGGCTACTGGAACGACTCCGTCAACACCTACAAGTTCCGCCTCAACGGGTGGTTCCTGACTGGTGATCTGGTCTACCGAGACGAGACCGGCCACTACTTCCATCTCGACCGAGTCCCCGACGCCGTCGCCGGCTTCGACGGCCCGCAGCTCTACACGTCGATGTCGGAGGAACGCATCCTCGCCGCCCTGCCCGAGGTCCTCGACTGCACAGTGATCATCGTCCAGGACGACGGCCGCTTCGTCACCGACATTCTCCTGGAGCTCTCGTCGACCGCTGACCCGGCGGCCGACCGCGACGCTCGGGTCCGCGAGGCGGTGGGCGAGGAAGTCGCCGCCACGATCCGCCGGATGAGCGTGGTCGGCCAAGACGACGTCCCGGTGACGGTGACCGGCAAGGTCCGAAAGGTCGCGCTCCGCGCGGAGCGCGCGAGCGGTGGCGAAGCATCCAGCGGGGCTCTCGTGTCCGCTACGCAGTCAACCGGTGGAGCCGGCGGCGGGGAATCGATCGAAGCGAGGGCCGGTCGATGAGTGCGGCAACTATTACTGGGATGGGGTTGCTCACGCCCGTGGGGCGTGGGGTGGAGGACGTGTTCGACGCCTTGCTGCACGGCAGGTCTGGGATCTCCAGGCCGCCGGAGGGGCACCCGGTGGCGGGATCGGTGGAGTTGGGTGGGTTCTTGCCGCCCATCGACGCCGGCACGATCGCCGGCGGTCCGGACGGGAAGGTAATGGATCGCACGGTGATCCTCGCGCAGTTGACCGCCGAGGACGCGCTGGCCGACGCCGGACTGGTGATCGGCGAGAACGTCGACCCCGACCGGATCGGCGTGATCATCGGAGGTGTCGGCGGGATGGCGACGCTCGAGCAGCAGGTGCTGTCCAGGGCCGAGCGAGGGCGGGCAGCCGTCAGCCCCTACCTGCTGACCGGAATCCTGCCCAACATGCCCGCCGCCCGGATCGCAATCCGATTCGGCTTACGCGGCTACAGCTCCTCCGTCGGTACTGCGTGCGCATCCGGCGCGCAGGCGATCGCGGACGCCGTACGGCTGATCCGGACCGGTGAGCTGGACGTAGTGATCTGCGGCGCCAGCGAGGCCCCGCTGTTCCCGACGTTCGCCGAGACCTTCGCGAACGCGCGGGCGCTGGCCCGGAGCTGGGACGACCCGACCGAGGCGAGCAGGCCGTTCGACCTGCGCCGCAACGGGTTCGTGCTGTCGGAGGGCGCCGCACTCCTCGTCCTGGAGAGCGCCGAGCACGCCAGCGCCCGAGGCGCCCGCGGGTACGCCGACGTCGCGGGATACGGCGTGAACGCGGACGCGCACCACCCGACCGCGCCACGTCCGGACGGTACGGGCGCCGCCGCCTGCATGCGGCAGGCCTTTGCCAGCGGCAACGTGTCGCCGGCGCAGGTCGGCTACGTCAACGCGCACGGCACGAGCACCAAGCTCGGCGACGTCGCGGAGTCGGTAGCGATCGGCCTTGCCTTCCAAGGAGCCGTCGCACCGGCCGTCAGCTCCACCAAAGCCCTGACCGGGCACATGCTCGGCACGTCCGGCGTGGTGGAGGCCGCCGCGACCGCGCTGGCGGTGGCCAAGGGCCTGCTGCCGCCGACGTACAACCTCGACGATCCGGACCCGGCCTGCCCGTTGGACCACGTCCGGAAGGTGCCTCGCGAGGTGCGCCTCGAATACGCGCTGTCGAACTCGTTCGGGTTCGGTGGCCAGAACGTCAGCCTGCTGTTCGGACCGCCAAGCACCAGCGCGAGGCGGGGGGAAGACTCGGTGAAAGGACTGTGATGGAGATCTACGGGATCGACCACGTGGAGCTGTACGTGGGCGACGCAAAGCAGGCGGCGTTCTACCTGGGACACGCCTTCGGCCTTCAGGTGCACGGCCAAGGGGGGCCCGAGACGGGGCTGGCCGACCAGCGGTCGCTGCTGTTGCGGGAGAGCGCAGTACAGATCGTGCTGACCTCCGGGCTGGCCGCTGACCACCCCGCCGCCGAGTATGTCCAGCGGCACGGTGACGGCGTCGCCGTGGTGGGTCTGGAAGTGGACAACGCGGCCGTCGCCTACACCGAGTTGCTCGGTCGCGGCGCGGTGTCGGTCGCGGAACCGGCGACCTACACCGACGAGCAGGAGACCACCGTGGTGGTCGCGGAGGTGGCCGGCTTCGGCGACGTCGTCCACCGGCTGGTCGAGCGGCACGGACCGCGGCGGGAGTTCCTGCCGGGCGCGTTCCAGATCACCGAGCCCGCGGGTGGCCCGGACGAGAAACTGTTCAGCGAGATCGACCACCTGGCGATCTGCGTGCCCTCGGGCCGGCTGAAGCCGACGGTCGAGTTCTACGAGAACGTCTTCGGGTTCCTGCCGATCTTCGACGAGTACATCGAGGTGGCCGGGCAGGGGATGGAGTCGACGGTGGTGCAGAGTCCGTCGAAGCACGTCACCTTCACGCTGATCGAGCCGGACCCGAACCGCCGGCCGGGCCAGATCAACGACTTCCTCACCTGGCACGCGGGCGCCGGAGTACAGCACATCGCCTTGCGCACCAGCGACATCGTCGAGGCGGTCAGCACGCTGGCCGGCCGCGGCGTCAACTTCCTCGCCTCGCCGTCGGCGTACTACCAGGCGCTGCCCGAGCGGGTCGGTGAGGTGGAGACACCGATCGAGGAGCTGGAGGAGCTCGGCATCCTGGTCGACCGGGACCACTGGGGTCAGTTGCTGCAGATCTTCACCGAGTCGATGCATGTCCGGCGGACGCTGTTCCTGGAGATCATCGAGCGGCGCGGCGCGATGACGTTCGGCAGCGGCAACATCAAGGCGCTCTACGAGGCCAAGGAGCGCGAGCTGCAGGGAGTCGAGGTATGACGCTCGAGTTCAAGTTGTCCGAAGAAGAGATCGAGTTGCTGCCGTCCGACCAGGACGTCGCCTTCTACGCCGAGCACGGCTGGTACCTGTCGAAGAAGCTGCTCACCGACGACGAGACCGACGAACTGGTCAACGCCAGCGAGCGGTACTACGCCGGCGAGCGGGACCGGAACCTCCCGGCAAGGCCGCCCAAGCTCGCCTACTGGGATCCGTCGAAGGGCGACGTGCAGCGGCACAACGACTACGTGCACTACGAGCACGACGGGCTGGCCAAGATCCTGCGCAAGCCGTTGATCGGCGCGGTCGCGGCCCGGCTCGCGCAGGTCGACGAGATCCGGATTTTCCAGTCCACCTTGATCTACAAGCCGCCGATCAAGGGCGAACCGTCGAACATCGTGCCCTGGCACTTCGACAAGCACTACTGGTCGTCCTCGTCGTCGGACCGGATGCTGACCGCGTTCATCCCGTTCCACGACTGCCCGCCCGAGATGGGCACGATCACCATGGTCGACGGCAGTCACCGGTGGCAGGAGATCGGGTCGGACGACACCGTGGTCCGGCACTTCGCCGAGCGGGACAGGTCGCAGCTCGACCAGATGCTCGTCGAGAACGCCGAGTTCAACGGCGTCGAGGTGGTCAAGCTGCCGATCACGATCCCGCGCGGCCACATGAACTTCCACCACTGCCGGACGTACCACGGCAGCGGTGCCAACGTCAGCGACCGCCCGCGCCGGGCGATCTCGCTGCACCTGCAGGACGGGGGCAACTCCTACCGGCAGTTCCCCCTGTCCGACGGAACGCTGGCGGCGTACAACCACGACGCCGTGGTCCGCCGGACCCCGGACGGCCTGCCCGACTACGCCGACCCGGACTTCTGCCCCACCCTCTGGGCCGACCGCTAACCAAGGAGAACAACGTCATGTCACGTTACGACTGGGGTCAGACCCACCCGGGCATCGAGCAGTTGGAGAAGGCCGTCGGCGACGCCCGCGACAAGGTCGTCCAGCACCCGCTGTACGCGAACCTGGACACGCATGAGTCGTTGGTCACCTTCATGGAGCACCACGTCTTCGCCGTCTGGGACTTCATGTCGCTGCTGAAGTCGCTACAGTGCGAGCTCACCTGCGTCACCGTGCCGTGGATCCCGACCGCGCACACCAGCAGCCGCCGGCTCATCAACGACATCGTGATGGTCGAGGAGAGCGACGAACTGGGCGAGGGCTTCATCAGCCACTTCGAGCTGTACGTGAACGGCATGACGGAGGCCGGCGCGGACACCACCGCGATCGAGAAGCTGGTCGACCTGCTCCGCGGCGGCGGCACCGTGGTCGAGTCGCTGAAGGAAGCCGGCGTACCGCAGGCCTCCATCGACTTCGCCGGCACCACCTGGGACATCATCGAGAACCAGCCGGTGCACTGCCAGGCGGCCGCCTTCGCCTTCGGGCGCGAGGACCTGATCCCGGACATGTTCACCCAGGTGGTCGCGGTGAACGAGCGGTCCAACAAGCTCAACACCTTCGTCGACTACCTCGAGCGCCACATCGAGGTGGACGGCGAGCAGCACACCCCGATGGCGATGCAGATGGTCACCGACCTGTGCGGCGACGACACCGCCAAGTGGGACGCGTGCGCCGACACCATCAACACCGCCCTGGCGGCCCGGGCCCGGCTCTGGGACTCCATCCTCGCCGCCGTGAAGGGCTGAGGCCACCACCATGAAGACCGTCGATCTCTACCGGACCGTGCGGCTGATCCGCCGCTTCGAGGAGCGTGCGATCGAGTTCGTCCGGTCCGGCGAGATCGTCGGCGGCATCCACCCGTACGTCGGCCAGGAGGCCGTGGCCGCCGGAGTCTGTGCCGCGCTGCGGACCGACGACCTGATCACCAGTACGCACCGGGGCCACGGTCACGTACTGGCCAAGGGGGTGAACCCGGCCCGGATGTTCGCCGAACTGATGGGCCGGGAGTACGGACTGAACAAGGGCCGCGGTGGCTCGATGCACGCGGCCGACTTCAGCCTGGGCATCCTGGGCGCCAACGCCATCGTCGGAGCGGCCGGGTCGATCGCCACCGGCGCGGCCTGGGCGCACCGCCGGCTCGGCCGGTCGACCGTCGCGGTCAGCTTCTTCGGTGACGGCGCGGTCAACGAGGGGATGTTGCTGGAGGCCTTCAACCTGGCCGCGCTGTGGCGGGTACCGGTGTTGTTCGTCTGCGAGAACAACGGCTACGCCACCACGATGCCGGTGGACTCGGCGGTCGCGGGCAGCATCACCGGCCGGGCCAGGGCGTTCGGCATCCCGGCCTTCACCATCGACGGGCAGGATCCGGAGAAGGTGCTTGCGGCAACCACTGCCGCGGTGGAGCGGGCCCGGGCCGGCAAGGGACCGACCTTCCTGGAGTGCCTGACCTACCGGTTCGACGCGCACCACACCTTCGAGCACCGGACCCGGCTCACCTATCGCTCGACCGAGGAGCTCGCCACTGGGCGGTCGCGGGACCCAGTGGAGATCCAGGGCGCACGGCTGGCTGCCGACGATCGGGCAGCCGTCGATGCCGAGGTCGAGGCCCTGCTCGACGCGGCGGCCGGGATCGCGCTGGGCAGCGCCCATCCCGACCCGGCCGCCGCTCTCGAGTACCTGTACGCGTCGGAGGTGGCGCGCTGATGCCGAAACTGTCGTACCTGAAGGCGTTGAACCGGGCGCTCGGCGACGAACTGGAGGCCGACGGCCGGGTGTTCGTGCTCGGCGAGGACATCCGGGTGGCCGCCTCGAACTTGACCGCTGGGCTGTTCTCCCGGTTCGGCCCGGACCGGGTGCTGGACACGCCGTTGTCCGAGCAGGCGTTCACCAACTTCGCCACCGGCGCGGCGCTGGCCGGACTCCGGCCGGTGATCGAGTTCCAGATCCCGTCGCTGCTGTTCCTGGTCTTCGAGCAGATCGCGAACCAGGCGCACAAGTTCGCGCTGATGTCCGGCGGCCAGTGCAAGGTGCCGGTCACGTACGTCGTACCGGGGTCGGGGTCGCGGACCGGGTGGGCGGGGCAGCACTCGGACCACCCGTACAGCCTGTTCGCCCACGTCGGGGTGAAGACGGTGGTGCCGGCGACGCCGGCGGACGCGTACGGACTGCTGCTGTCGGCGATCCGGGACGACGATCCGGTCGTGGTGTTCGCGCCGGCCGGGGCGCTCGGGTTCCGGGAAGATGTCGACTTCGCGACATTGCGGCCGGTGCCCTTGGGTGTCGGCCGAATTGCCCGGGCCGGTTCCGACGTCACGGTCGTTGCTCTGGGCCACCTTGTGCAGGACGCGCTGGCGGTGGCCGACGAGCTGGCGGCGGAGGCTTCGGTCGAGGTGTTCGATCCGCGCACGGTCTACCCGTTCGACGTGGCCGGGCTGGCCGCCTCGGTCGCCAGAACCAGGCGACTGGTGGTGATCGACGACTCGAACCGGACCAGCGGGTTCGGGGCCGAAGTACTGGCGGTGGCGGCTGAGCGGTTCGACCTGGCGGCGCCGCCGCGGCGGGTCACCCGACCTGATGGGGCGGTGCTGCCGTTCGCGCTGGCGCTGGATCGCGCGGTACAGCCCGGGCGGGATCAGCTGGTCGCGGCGATTCGCGGAGTACTGGAGGGGGAGCGGAAGTGACGCAACGACCATCTGCCGCGGAGCTGTGGCCGGTACTGCCGGCCGAGGTGCGCGATCGACTGCTTGCCTATGGCCACAAGTACTGGCAGCAGGTCTACGACGACGTGGCCTTGCAGAACCAGAACTGGATCCCGCTGCGCTCGCCGGTCGGCACGCACGCCGGCTACGACGAGCTGAACCGCGTCACTCGGCGGGTGTCGCAACTCGTACTGGACGCGTGTCGTCGCCGGGCCCGGACCGCGGGCGAGCTGCGCAGGATCCTCGGGGTGCCGGACGACCGGATCCAGTTGCTCGACGACAGCGAGCCGTTGACCGGCCGGCTGATCAACGCGATCCGCTCGGACCTGCTGCTCGAACGCGGGGTGCCGCGGATGGTGGAGTGCAACGTCGAGAGCGCGCTGGGCGGAGTACTGGACGCCGACGGGGTGATCAAGCGGTGGATGGAGGTCTACCGCGACGAGCCGATGCTCACCGCGATGGGCGCGGCCGCGCCGCCGTCCGCGATCGATGCCCGCTTCGACGCGATCCGGGCGGACGTCGGGCCCGGCAAGGTGACCGCGATGCTGTTCACCGCCGGTGGCGGCTATCCCGGCGCGGACCGGCCGAACTACCTGATCAACCGGCTCAAGCCGTTCGCCGACCGGGGCCGCGAGCTGGGCGTCGACCTGATCGTCTATCCGGTCGAGTGGATCGAGCAGGACGCCGATGGCCGGTTGAAGGCGGGGGAGAGCACCCTCGACGCCGTCTGGCGGATGTTCGTCCCGCCGTTCGTCAACGACAGCCCCGGGATGCGGGCGGTCCGGGAGGCCAACCAGGCGGGCACGTTCCGGATGTACCTGCCGACGGCGGTCTGGTTGCTGAGCAACAAGACGATTTTCGCGTGGCTCTGGGACGACCTGGATCTGTTGCCGGCCGAGGATGCCGAGATCGTCCGGGCGCACATCCCGCGGACCTGGGTCTACGGGCCAGAGCTGCGGCAGCGGGCGATCGAGGAGCGGGAGCGGCTGGTCTTCAAGCCGACCGACGACTACGGCGGCCACGGTGTCTTCATCGGCCCGCTCACCCCGGCGGCGGATTGGGCCGCGGCGATCGACGGGGCGGAGGGCCCGCACATCCTCCAGGAACTGATCGAGGCCGATCCACTGACCATGCAGTTCCTGAAGCCGGAGACCGGTGAGGTGGTCGAGGCCGACGTCTCGTACTGCGTCTCCACCTATCTGTTCGACCGGATCCCAGCCGGTGTCTTCACCCGCTTCTCACCGCCGGGAGCCGGTGGCGTGGTGAACCTGACCCAAGGCGCGCTGACCGGCGGCCTGCTGCTCGTGAACGTGGGGGAGAACTGAGATGGACCTGGACTTCGACTGGCGAGGGACTTCCTTCGACCACTGGAACGAGTTGCCGCAGGCAACCAAGGACGAGGTGCTGGCGGCCGGGGCGGAGGACTGGAAGAAGGTCTTCGACGGTGTGCTGACCTTCAACAAGTCCTGGCGCCCGCTGCGGCCGGTGATGATCCACCGCGGCACGTACGACGAGTTGGCGGCGGTGATGGACCGGCTGCTGCGACTGCTCCTGGAGACGGCGCTGCGGCGGGCCTCGACGGCCGGTGAACTGCGCAAGCTGCTCGGTACTCCGGACGGCCTGATCGAGTACCTCGACGACGACGAGGTGCTCGGCGAGCACCTGATCCAGTCGGGCCGGCCGGACATCCTGATCAGCGACGGCGTGCCGAAGTTCGTCGAGTTCAACATCGGCAGCGAGGCCGGCTGCGTCTGGGACACCGAACGGGTCTCCACCCGCTTCCTGACCAGCCTTCGCGATCACGGCCTCGAGACCCTGGCTGCCGGCCCGGATCGACAGGTGACCGTCCAGGCGCCACCGTCCCCGGTCGAGGGCCGGTACCACGCCATCATCGACACCCTCGGCCTCCAGCCGGGCGACCGCCTCACGACCGTACTGCGCACCGAGGGCGACTACCCCGGCAGCGACAACGTCGCGGCGATCATCCGCTCGCTGGACCCGTACGTCGAACGCGGCGCCGCCCTCGGCATCGACGGCGACGTGGCGCCGGTGCACTGGCTCGAAGCCGACGAGGACGGTGGTCTGCGCAACCAGGGCCGCCCGGTGGACGCGGTCTTCCGGTTGTTCGTCTGCACCGACATGCCGCAGAACCCCGGCCAGGCAGCGCTGAAGGCCGCCGTCGAGTCTGGCAGGTCCAAGCTCTTCACCTCGTCGGCCAGTTGGCTGCTCGCGAACAAGATCGTGCTGACCTGGCTCTGGAACTCCTGGCCCCCGATGACCAGGCGCTGGTCCGTCGGCACGTCCCCTGGAGCCGGCTCGTCACGGTCGACCTGGTCGACCACGCGATCGAGCACCAGGCCGGGCTCGTACTGAAACCCGCTGACGAGTACGGCGGCGCTGGGGTGCTGGTCGGCCACGAGTGCGAGCCGGGTGCGTGGCGCGAAGGGCTCGAGGAGGCGTTCCGCCGCGGTACCTACCTGCTGCAGGACTACGTCCGGCCGGACCGGCTGACGATGGACTTCATCCACATCGAGACCGGCGACCACCTGCAGGCCGAGGTGCCGTACTCCGTCGGTCCGTACACGTTCGGACGCCAGTCGTACGGGTGCTTCCTCCGTGTTGGCTGCCA
Source organism: Kribbella sancticallisti (assembly GCF_039530625.1). Taxonomy (NCBI): domain Bacteria; kingdom Bacillati; phylum Actinomycetota; class Actinomycetes; order Propionibacteriales; family Kribbellaceae; genus Kribbella; species Kribbella sancticallisti. The sequence goes on from NZ_BAAAOS010000056.1 coordinate 282,667, forward strand.
CGAGCAGGGCGAGGTGCTGAACCTCAAGCGGGCCATCCACGTGACCGGTCCGCTGCTGGTGTCCGACTGAGATGACCGACTACGACTGGGCCGGTGACGCCGGCTGGCGGACGGTCTTCGACGAGATGAGCTCAGGCGGTGTACTCGAGGGCTCGGGGACCGGTCGGGGGTGTGTGGATCGCGATGCGGGTGAGGCCTGCCGCGGCGGCCAGTTCGTCGTACTGGGCCAGCGTGCGCTCCCGGCCGTGACCGAGGACGAGCATGATCAGGTCCATCGTGGTGAAGCCGGGCAGGTGGGTGTCGGCCGCCTCGGCCACCAGGACGGAACCGCCCGGACGCAGCGCCCGCCGGCAGCGGGTCAGGGCGTCGACGGCCTGGTCGTCCTCGAACGAGTGCACCAGCATCCGGAGCAGGATGGCGTCCGCCTCCGGCAGGTCGAGCTCGAAGATGTTGCCGGCCAGGACGTCGCAGCGGTCGGCGAGGCCCTCGCCGGCGAACCGGCGCGTTGCCACCTCGACACTGCCGGGCAGGTCGACCAGGGTGCCGCGGGCCGTCGGGGTGGCGGCCAGGATCGCCGCCAGTTGCACGCCGGTGCCGCCGCCGAGGTCGACGATGTGGCCGAACCGGCTCCAGTCGATCGCCCGGACCAGCAGCGGCGCCTCGTTCCGGGTGTTCGCCTCCATCAACTGGTCGTACGACGCCGCCGCGGCCTCGTCGAGGCTGACCTTGTTGGCGGCCTGGACGGGTCCACCGCGCCGGACGATGCCGAGCAGGTCCAGGTGGGCCCGGTCCATGGTGGCGCCGTAGCCGTCCTGGTCCAGCCAGCGGCGGGCCGCGCTCGGATCGTCGTCGAGCAGCCAGCGAGCGGTCTCGCCGAGCTCGAAGCGCTCGCCGTCCGCCGCCACGAAGACGCCTCGAGAGGCCAGGTAGCGCAGTACCCGGCCGAGCGCGTCGGCGTCGCAACCGGTCACCGCGGCCAACTCCTTCAGCTCCCGGGGGCCGTCGGCCAGGTGGTCGGCGATCCGCAGCGTGGCCGCGGTCCGCAGCGCCATCGGGGTGACCAGGTCGGTCATCGCCCAGAACTCCATCAGCTCCAGCGGCTTCGTCATCAGCAGGCTCCGATCAAGGAATTGGTCCTGGCAGTCACCGGTGTTCCTTGACGGCTTTCACCGGACCACCGGACAGTTATTCGGGTGACTCGCCGAAATCGCCCGCTCGCAATTCGTTCCCGACGAATTGACTGCGTCCCGACGAGAGTATTCATTTGCCTTTTTCCGGTAATTGACCGACGGCATTCAAGTACATTGCCAGCCGGCGCACGGTTTCGGCGGTGGCGATTGCGTCGCTGCGGGCGTTCCCGTGCCGTCCGTCGCTGCTGTAGAGGCCGGGATCGGTCGACAGCGGGTGCGTGGTCAGGTGCACGTGGATCGTGCCGTGCAGCTCGGCCAGCGCCCGGGTCCGCTCCGACAGCAGCCGCATCCGCTGCCTCAAGCCGGGCCGGAGCCACTCCTGGATCGCCGGGCTGGCCGACACGTCGAACATGCCCAGCGTCATCACCTCGGCGCCCGCCGCCTGGAGCGCGGTGATCATCGCGATGAGCTCCCGGTCGACCCGGTCGGCGTCGTACCGCGCGCTGAAGGCGTCGTTGCCGCCGCCGATCACCAGCGCCAGATCCGGGCGGAACGCGAGCGCGGGGGCGAGTTGGGTGGCGTGGATCTCGTGCGCCCGGAGGCCGCTGACCCCGAGGTTCAGGTACTCCAGCCCGGGCGCCTCGGACCTGAGTTCGGCGGCGAGCCGGTCGGCCCACTGCAGGTCGCTGTAGCCGTCGAGCGGCTCGCACAGGCCCTCGGCCACGCTGTCGCCGAGCACCACGAGGCGCCGCCAGGGGTGCCCGGCCAGCGACTTCGCGCCCTCGCCGGGCCGCAGGCAGTAGGGGTCGTCGTCTTCGGTCATGGGGCCTCCCGGCCTGGACTGAGGAGTGGAGGCGGCGCGCAATTCAACTCGGTCACGCTGCTTCCTCCGTCTTGGGGCGACCCGTCGCGCCGTACTGCGGGATGGACAGGGGACGGCGGTACATCTGGATCACGGGGATCAGGGTGGCGACGAGGAAGAGCCCGCCGGCCAGCAGCAGCGCCGGGCGCAGGCCGACCAGCGCCACGCTCCAGCCGCCGAGCAGGCTGCCGACCGGGATGCCGGCGAAGGTGATCGCGCCGATCGCCCCGAACACCCGGGTCTGCAGCGCCGGCGGCACCCGCTCGTACAGGGTGACGCCGATGACCGGGTTCAGCGAGGCGTTGGCGATGCCGCAGAGGAAGCTGACCGAGACGACCAGCCAGACCTGGTCGGACAACCCCATCGTCAGCAGCCGGGGAGCCCCGCCGATCAGGGCGCCGATGACGAACGCGCGGTACGGCGGGATCCGGTCCGCGTACACGGTGAAGATCAGGTTTCCGAGCAGCGCGCCGCCCGCGAAGCCGCCGAACAGCAGGCCCAGCACCACGGGCGAGCCGGTCACCTCGTCGACCCACAGCGGGGTGAAGACGGCACCGCTGGCCTGGCTGAAGACGTTGATCGCGAACGTCATCATCATCATGCCGATCAGCACGTGGTCACGGCGCAGGAAGGCGAACCCCCCGCGCAGCGCCGTCCAGTAGGGCTCCGGCTGGCGGACGACTGGGGCCGGTTCCTCCGGTGGGAGGCGGACCAGGGCGGCGACGAGGGCGGCGCAGACGGCGAACGAGGCGGCGTCGGCCCAGAGGGCGCCGTTGGTTCCCAGGGCGGCGATCAGCAGGCCGCCGAGCGGGGCGCCGACGAGCGTGGCGGCCCGGCTCAGGCCTTCGTAGAGCGAGGTGATCCGGAGCATCTGGACGCCGCACTGCTCGGCCAGCGGGCGCAGCATCACGTGCTTCACCCGGTCGCCGATCCCACGCAGCGCACCCCCGATGGCCACCAGCACGGCCAACTGGACGAACGAGGACCCCGGGCTCATGATCACCGCGACCATCGCCACCGCGCTGCCGGCGTCGGTGACGATCGACGTACGGCGCAGGCCGAACCGGTCCGCCAGGGGCGCGGCGAGCACCCCGGTGATGGCGTACGGGAGCATCTCGGCGGCGGCGATCAGGCCCATCTTGGCCGCGCTGCCGGTGCTCATCAGCACCAGCCAGGGGATCGCCACGGCGGACACCCGGGTGCCGAGCGCGGAGAGGATGTCGGCCGTGAACAGCGTGACGAGCGCGACCCGCGGCGTCGGTCTCATGTCAGTTCGCCAGGCCCGCTGCCGGCCGCGTACCGGGCCCGCAGGGCGACCTTGTCGACCTTGTGGGCGGAGGTCAGCGGCAGGTCGTCGAGGAACTCGATCCCGCGCGGTGTCCACATTTCGTTGAACTCGCCGCGGACCAGGTGCTGCAGCTCGCGCGCGGTCACCACGGCGCCGTCGTACGGGACGACGTAGGCGTGCGGGACCTCGCCGAACGCCTCGTCCGGTACGCCGATGACGGCGGCCGCGCGGACGCCCGGATGGGCCTGCAGCAGGTCCTCGATCGGGCGGCAGTAGACGTTCCAGTTGCTCGCGCCGGTGACGATCGTGTCCTGCACGCGGTCCACGACGTACAGGTAGCCGTCGGTGTCGAGGTAGCCCAGGTCGCCGGTGCGGACCCAGCCGTCGACGATCGCCCGGTCGGTCAGGTCCGGGCGTCCCCAGTACCCGGCGAAGCGGAGCCTGCTGGTCGCGTAGATCTCACCCGTGTCGCCCGGGTTCAGGCGGCTGCCGTCGGCGTCGCGGATCTCCACCCGCACATCGCCGTACGGCGTACCGGAGGAGCGCAGGCGCTCGGGATGGTCCGGGTCCTCGGTCAGCCCGGGCTGGGCCGTCACCACGATGACCTCGCTGAGGCCGTACACGATCCGCAGTACCGGGCCGAACCGCTCGATCGCCTGGCGGAGCCGGGACGGCGCGGCCGGACCGGCGCCGACGTTGAGCATGAACAGGCTGCTCACGTCGGTCGTCGGCAGGTCCGGGTGGTCCAGCAGTTGGTAGAGCAGTGGCGGCGAGACGTACGTCGAGTTGATCCGCTCGCGCTGGATCGTCGCCAGCGCGCGACCCGCGTCCCACTGGTCCTCGAGGAACAGCACACCGCCCATGAACAGGTTGAAGAAGCTGGTGATCTGGCCGCTCGCGAACGCCATCGGCGAGTGCGACAGGTGCCGCAGTACGGGCAGGCCGGCGGCCAGGTAGTCGGCGGCCAGCGTCAGGATCTGCTCGTAGAACGCCTGCCGGTGGTGAACCAGTTTCGGCTCCCCGGTGGTCCCGCTCGTCTGCAGGCAGGTGGCCGGAGCCACGTCACCGATCTCCGGCTGGAACTCGGTGCCGCTCGGCGTCAGCAGGTTGCGGCCGAGACCCCCGTCCCCGAGGCAGTGAACCGGTACTCCGAGGCTCACGGCCAGGCGTTCCCCGAGCACGGCCTTGGTGGTCGCGTCGTAGACGAAGACATCCGCCTCCGACAGTCGCGCGAACGCCTCGATCTCCCGGCGGCCCGCGATCGGCGCGATCCACATCGTCCGGGCCCCGACCAGGTGCAGCGCCAACTGGAGCGCGGGCAACTCGATCGTGTTCCCGGCGAGCACCAGCACGCCGGTGCCCGGGCCGATGCCGCGGTCCTGCAGGGTCGCGGCCAGTTCGAGCACCTGGGTCCGTAGTCCGGCGAAGGTGACCCGGCGGTCACCGGCCACGATCGCCTCGGCGTCGCCGTACCCGGCGAACAAACGCAATGCGGCGACGACGTAGGAGCCGGACTGCTCCAAGTTTCTGCCCAGCGCGATATCGACCGACATGGTGCCCCACCCTTCCGATCCGGGGCGACTGTACTTCGAGAATTCCGCCGCGGCCAGCTTTCGGGAAATTCAAGCGGGTAATTCAAAGCTCCCGTTGACGGCTGCCGGAACGGCGAACTAGGTTTCCGTCACCGCCACTCGGGCCGGTATTTCTGATCCGGCCCGCGTCAACCCATTGGGGGGTTGTTCCATGCGCATTTCCAGTTCCGTCAGATCGGCCGCGCTCGCCGCCGCCGTCTCGCTCGCGGGCTCGGCCCTGGTCTTCACCGGCTCGCAGGCCCAGACCACGCAGCGGCACGGCGACCGGTCCGAATGGGTCGGCAGTTGGTCCACCGGGGTGACCCGGCCGGAGGCCACCGGCTTCACCGCCACCGGCCTCACCAACCAGAGCGCCCGCTACGTGGTCCGGCCGTCCGTGGGGGGCGACAAGGTCCGGATCCGGTTCTCCAACATCTACGGCGACCGGCCGGTCCAGATCGGCGCCGCGACCGTCGCGAAGGCCAACACCGCGACGCCGGTCCAGTCCGACCTCGACCCGGCCTCGAAGCGCACGCTGACCTTCAACGGCTCGGCGACCGCGGTGATGAACAAGGGGGCCGAACTGCTCAGCGACCCGGTCGACCTGAGGGTCGCCGATCTGAGCACGCTGGTGATCAGCGTCTTCTACCCGACCGCGACCGGCCCGACCAGTTGGCACGCGTCGTCCAACCAGGAGAACTTCTTCGGACCTGGAGACCTGACCGACGCCACCGACGGCACGCCGTACGTGACGACCCGGGCCTGCTGCTGGACCTTCCTGGCCGGCGTGGACGTGCAGACCGACCGGTCCGACGGCGCGATCGTCGTCCTCGGCGACTCCATCGCCGACGGCTCGCTGAGCACCCTGAACGGCAACAACCGCTGGCCGGACCAGCTGGCCGAGCGGCTGGTCGCCGACCGCCGGCGTGACACGCCCGCGGTGCTGAACGTCGGACTGGCCGGCAACCGGCTGCTGCGTGACGGTGCCGAGCCGATCCTCGGTGGTCCCGGCGTCGAGCAGCTCGGCCTGAACGCGCTGGCCCGGCTGAACGAGGACGTCTTCGGCCAGACCGACCCGCGGGTGGTGATCACCCACCTGGGCGTGAACGACCTCTGGATGAACGGTGCCACCGCCGACCAGCTGATCGCGGCGCTCCGGCAGATCAACAGCCAGTTGCACGAGCACGGGATCCGCAGCGTCGGCGCGACCATCACGCCGTACGGCGGCTTCGCGGCGCCCGGCGGCTGGACGCCGGAGAAGGAGGCGGCCCGGGTCGCGGTGAACACCTGGCTGCGCGGCCAGCACGAGTTCGACGGCGTGATCGACTTCGACCAGGCCGTCCGGGATCCTGCCGCGCCCGAGAAGCTGCGGGCGGAGTACGACGGCGGTGACCACATCCACTTCAACGACGCCGGCTACCAGGCGATGGCGAACGCGATCCCCTTGCAGCTCGTGCGGTGACAGACGGAGGCGGGCGACATGATGACGGCTGACGAGATCCTGGCCTTGCTGCAGACCGACGAAGGACGGCGGGAGCCTTACCCGTTGTACGAGAAGCTGCACGAGCTCGGGCCGGTCAACCTGACGCCCGCCGGCCCGGCGTACGCGGCGGTGGCGAACGGGTACGCGGAGGTCGACCAGATCCTCCGCGATCCGCGCTTCGTCAAGGGCGGCCCGGCGCCCGCCGCCGACGCCGACCCGATCACGACGGCGCTGGGCAACTCGATGATGTTCCGGACCGAGCCCGATCACGCCCGGATGCGGCGGGCGTTCCACACGGCGTTCACGCCGCGCCGGGTGGCCGAGCTGGAGCCTCGGATCGCGGCGCTGACCGACGAACTGCTGGACCGGCTGGCCGTCCTGGGGGAGGACGGGCCGGTCGATTTCCTCGCCGAGTTCGGTTATCTGCTGCCGGCCGGGGTGATGAGTGCCCTGCTGGGGATCCCGGCGACGGACCTGGACTGGTTCCGGAGCCGGGTCCAGCGGGTGGAGGACTACCTGGACTTCGGCGGCGGCGCACCGGAGAAAGTTGCCGCTGCCAACGAAGCCGCCGCCGAGATGTCGGCCTACTACCACCGGCTGATCGCCGACCGCCGCGTTGCCCCTGGCAACGATCTGATCAGCGGGCTGGTCCAGCTGATCGACTCCGGCGAGGAGCGGTTGACCGACGAGGAGCTGGTCGGCAATCTGCTGGTGCTGTTCAACGCCAGCTTCGTCACCACGATCAACCTGCTCGGCAACGCACTGCCGCCGCTGCTGGAGCGGCCCTCGGTGGTGAAGTCGCTCGCCGCGGACCCAGACGTGGCTGAAGCCTGCGTCGAAGAGGTACTCCGGTACGACGGGACCGTCCAGCTCCTGGTTCGGACGGCGTCGGAGGATCTGCCCGTCGGTGGTGTGGTGGTTCCGGCCGGTGGGCTCGTGCTCCTTCTCCTGGGAGCGGCGAACCGGGATCCTGCCCGGTTCCCCGCGCCTGACGTGTTCGACGTGGAGCGGCCCGACAAGCGGCACCTCACTTTCGGCGCAGGTCCTTACTTCTGCGTCGGCGCGGTGCTGGCGCGGGCCGAGGGCCGGCTTGCCCTGCCCCGGCTGTTCCAGCGGTTCCCCGATCTCGCGCTGGCGGGACCGCCCGTGCAAAGTGCCGGCCTGGCTCTGCGCGGTTTCGCCAGCATGCCCGTGACACTGACCTGAGAGGTGGGACATGCCCCTGGATCCGCAGGTTGTGGAGATGCGTGCGAAGCGCGCGGCCGACGACGTGCCGCAGCTCTACACGCAGACGTTGGCGGAGGCGCGCGCGGCCGACCTCGCGTCCGTCCAAGCCGCCGGCGGTGACGTCGAGCCCGTCCATCAGGTCGAGGATCTCGTCACGGAGGCCGGGCTGCCGCTCCGCGTCTACCGACCTGCCGGTGACGGTCCGCTGCCGACGTTGGTCTACTTCTTCGGCGGCGGGTGGACGCTCGGCAGCATCGACACCGCCGACGGCATCTGCCGCCAACTGGCCAACGCCGTACCGTGCCAGGTGATCACCGTCGGATACCGGCTCGCTCCGGAGCACCCCTTCCCCACCGCCGTTCACGACTGCCACGCGGCGACGCAGTGGATTGCCGCGCACGCGGATGATCTGCGGGCCGACCCGTCGCGCCTGGTCGTCGGTGGAGACAGCGCGGGCGGCAACCTCGCAGCCGCGACCACCTTGCTGGCCAGGGATTCCGGCCCGGCTCTGGCCGGTCAGTTGCTCGTCTATCCGAACACGCTGTACGGCTCGGACACCGCCTCGATGCGCGCCGGCGATGACCCGTTCCTCTTCAACCGCACGTCGGTCAGTTGGTACTGGAACCACTACCTCACCACTCCCGAGGACGGCGAGAATCCACTCGCCTCACCCCTCCTGGCCTCCTCTCACGCCGACCTGCCGCCCGCCCTGGTCATCACCGCCGAGTTCGACCCGCTTCGCGACGAGGGCGAGTTCTACGCCGAGAAGTTGCACGCGGCCGGAGTACCCACCGAGCTGAGCCGCTACGACGGCATGGTTCACGGCTTCTTCGCCATGTCGGGCGTCCTGGACGGCGGCCGCAGGGCGATTGCCGAGGCCGCGACCTGGCTCCGCCGGACCTTCCATGGCTGAAACCCTGAACGACTACGAGTCGCTCGCGGCCGCCGTACTGCCCGCGGAGACGTACGACTTCGTCGCCGGCGGCAGCGGGTCGGAAACCACCCTTCGCCGGAACCGGACCGCGTTGGACGCTGTCACCCTCGCTCCGCGAGTACTGGCCGGGGTAGCAGCCGCCGACACAGGTTGGAGAGTTCCCGCCGGTGTCGTCGGTGGGGCTTCCATGCCGGTTGTGGTCGCACCGATGGCCTATCAGCGTTTGCTGCATCCTGAGGGCGAACTGTTGCTGGCCCGGGCCGCCGCTGAGGCGGGCGTGCCTTATGCGATCAGCACTCTCAGCAGCTACCCGCTGGAGAAGATCGCCGGCATCGGAGGTCAGTGCTGGTTCCAGCTGTACTGGTTGCGGGATCGTGGCGTGGTGGAGTCGCTGGTCGGCCGAGCCGAGGAGGCCGGCTGTTCGGCGATCGTGGTCACGGTCGACGTGCCGGTGATGGGCCGCCGGCTGCGAGATGTGCGGAACTCGTTCGCGCTGCCGGACGACGTGGTGGCGGCCAACCTCGTGGACCCGGTGACGGAGGCTCACGTGGGGGTGCCGGGGTTGTCGGCCGTCGCCGCTCATACCGCGTCCGCCTTCGAGCCCGCAGTGTCCTGGCAGGATCTGGAGTGGTTGCGGACCAGGACAGGGCTTCCCTTGATCCTGAAGGGCATTCTCGATCCGCGGGACGCCACCCGAGCCGTCCAGTTAGGTGCCACCGGCATCGTCGTGTCGAATCATGGAGGTCGCCAGTTGGACGGGGCGATGAGCTCGGTGGACGCCCTCGCGGGAGTGGTCGATGCCGTGGACAACGATTGTCTGGTGCTGCTGGACAGCGGGATCCGCAGCGGCACCGACGTCCTGCGAGCACTCGCGCTCGGGGCGTCCGCAGTACTGGTCGGGCGGCCGTTGCTGTGGGCCTTGGCGGTCGACGCGTGTGGCGAAGCGCTGGAACTGCTGCGCGGGGAACTGGCCGACGCGATGATGCTCGCCGGGTGCGCCGATCTCGCCGCCGCCGGCTGGCTCACCACCGGGAGGGCCTGATGGCAGACCTGGACGTCGCCGACCTGCACGGCTCGCTCACCGACCGGGCGCTCACCTCGATGAACTTCCTCAACGAGGTGGCGAACCACTACCCCGACGCGATCTCGCTCGCCGCCGGCCGCCCATACGAGGAGTTCTACGCTCTCGACGACCTGCACTCCTACCTCGACACCTTCAGTCGCTACCTGCGCGAGGAACTCGGGTACGACGAAGCCGGCGTCCGGCGGGCGATCTTCCAGTACGGGCGGACCAAGGGCATCGTGCACCACCTGGTCGCACGCAACCTGGAGATCGACGAGGGCATCACGGTCGACCCCGAGGCGCTCGTGGTGACAGTGGGCTGCCAAGAGGCGATGCTCCTCGTACTGCGCGCGCTCCGCGCCGGGCCGTCCGACGTACTGCTCACCGTGTCGCCCGCGTACGTCGGGATCATCGGCGCCGCCCGACTGGTCGACCTCCCTGTGCTCGCTGTTGCCGGTGGCAACGATGGGGTGGATCTCGACGACCTGGTCGCTGTGGTGAAGAAGGCCCGGGCGGAAGGGCTGCGTCCGCGCGCCTGCTACGTGATGCCTGACTTCGCCAATCCCACCGGGCTCAGCCTGGACCTCGAGACCCGGCACCGCCTGCTCGAGATCGCCGCCCAGGAGGATCTGCTCCTGCTCGAAGACAATCCGTACGGGCTGTTCCCCGCCGAGGGGGTCGACCGGGTGCCGACGCTGAAGGCGCTGGACACCGAGCGACGGGTGGTCTACCTCGGCTCGTTCGCCAAGACGGCGCTGCCGGGGGCGCGGGTCGGGTACGTGGTGGCGGATCAGACCGTGGCGGCTCCGGACGGCACGATCGGGCTGCTCGCCGACGAACTGTCGAAGATCAAGAGCATGGTCACGGTGAACACCTCGGCCGTGGCGCAGGCCGTGATCGGCGGCAAGTTGCTGGCGAACGGCTGCAGCCTGGTCTCGGCGAACCACCGGGAACGCGCGATCTACGCGGCCAACCTGCGCGCCATCACCGACGGGCTCGCGGCCCGCTTCCCCGATGGGACGTTGACCTGGACGGTGCCCAGCGGCGGGTTCTTCGTGGTCGTCACCGTGCCGTTCGCCGTCGACGACGCGTTGCTGGAGAAGTCCGCCCAGGAGTACGGCGTGCTCTGGACCCCGATGGGCCACTTCTACGACGGGGACGGGCCGGTCCATTCGCTGCGGCTCTCCTGCAGTGCCGTCACCCTCGAGCAGATCGACGCCGGGCTGGACCGGTTGGCCGCGCTGATCGACGACCAGCTGTGAAACTGGTCCTCTCGACGGGGTCGCAACTGGATCTGTAGGGAAGACCGGTTCGTTTCTACGGTGAAGTCATGACTGACATCGCGTGCGAGATCCCGACCATCGCCACTCCGACCGACCGGCTGGTGACGCCGCAGTTCGCGCGCCTGCTGGTGATGGTGTTCGGCTCCGGGCTGAGCATGTACCTGCTCACCTCCGTCGTCCCGCTCTACCTCGCGGCCAGCGGGTCCGGCGGCATCGGCGCGGGCCTGTCGACCGGCGCGATGATGCTCTCGGCCGTCGCGATGGAACTGCTGGTCCCGGCGATGCTGGCGCGGTACGGCTACCGCGCCACGCTTGGGCTGGGACTGGTCCTGCTCGGAGCGCCCTCGCTAGCGCTGGTGGGCACCTCGTCTCTGCCGCTGGTGCTGGCGGTGTGCGTGATCCGCGGCGCCGGCCTGGCGATCCTGGTCGTCGGTGCGGTCGCGCTGGTCGCGGAACTCACTCCGGCGCATCGCCGCGGCGAAGGCCTCGGCGTGTACGGAGTGGTGGTCGGTCTGCCCGCCGCGATCGGCCTCCCGCTCGGCGTCTACCTCACCGGCGTGGTCGGGTTCGACGCGCTGTTCGTGCTCGCGGCGGTCGCCTCGCTGGCCGGTCTTGCCGCGCTGCCGGGGATGCCGCGGCGCAGTACAGAGGTCGGGGAGAAGCAGCACGTGAAGGTGCTGGGCGGACTGCGGGGGAGCGGGCTGCTGATGCCGACCTTCGTCTTCGCCGCCGTCACGGTGGCGGCCGGTATCAGCGTGACGTTCCTGCCGTTGGCCTCTCACAGCCATGGGGTGGTCGCCGTCGCGCTGCTGATCCAGGCTGTCACCGCTCCGGCCGCCCGCTGGGTCGCCGGCCGGCTGGGCGACCGCTTCGGACCGGTGCGGCTGCTGGCTCCCGCGATGCTGCTGGCGGCGATCGGCGCCGGATCACTCGTCTTCATCGGCAGCGCGGCGGCGGTGATCGTCGGCGCCGCCCTCTTCGGGATCGGCTTCGGCGCCGCGCAGAACCTGACGCTGGCGACCATGTACGACCGGGCGCCGAAGTCCCGCTACGGCCAGGTCAGCGCGCTCTGGAACCTCGCGTACGACGGCGGCTGGGGCGTCGGCGCCATCGTCTTCGGCTTCGTGGTCGCCGGGACCGGCTACCCGCTGGCCTTCGGCCTGACCGCCGGCATTGTCGCCGTCGCCATCGTGCCGACGCTGAAACGACACGCCGGTGACCTGAAAGTCGGGTTATAGTCACCGTCGATCTCGGGGTGACCGAGACAGATTTTCTTTGCCCTGGAGGGGGACTCCTTGATGAAACTGCAGCGCCTCGCGCTCGCGGTGGCCGGCGTCGGCATGCTCGCCGCCACGGCCGCGTCCAATCCGGCCGTAGCCGCCGGTCAGGCCGACCCGAAGCCGAACTATGCGGCCAAGATCGCCGGCTCGAACCCGTCGGTGAAGGCCACGGCGGCCGCCTGCATCAGCTGGGTCGGCTGGCCGACCGCCGCGGGCACCGTGCAGGACGCGGACATCACCGCCGGCCGGCCGCCGTCGGCAGTGGTGTACGAGCCGTTCAACTTCGTCGGCACCCGGACCAACGCGAGCTGGTACCTGGCGGCGAACGCCGCCGGCACGCAGTACTACTTCTACGGCCTGCTCCTGCAGGGCGGGAACCTGTACCGGCACACGACGTACGTGTACGACAATGGCACGACGCGGCCCACCTTCGCCAGGATCGGGTCCGGCTGGACGAGCTTCAAGTCCATCGCCACCTCGAACTACAGCGTCGCTCAGCCGCGGCACTCCTACCTGTACGGCCTGAACACCAACGGCAACCTGTACCGCTACGCGCAGAGCGGCGGCGGCTTCCGGTCGCTCGGCTCGTTCGCCGGCTTCCGCGGCTTCAAGACGATGACCGTGATCAGCGAGACGGCGACGTACGACACGCTGCTGATGACCACGAACGCCGGCGCGCTCTACACCATCCGGATCCCGGTCACCGCGACGGCCAAGCCGGTCGTCAAGCTGATCCGCAGCTCCGGCTTCGCGGCGTACGAGTCCCTGGCCGTCCAGGGCTGTGGTACTCGCGGCGGCTCGCTGGTCGTCGGGGTCGACCACGACACCGACACCGGCTACCAGTACGCCTTCAGCAAGATGAACGGGACCGCGACCGCGATGTCGTCGTACGGCAGGGTCCCGGGGGTCGTCTTCAACGGGGTCAACCACGTGTCGTTCACGACGCACTACGACCAGTTGGTCGGCGAGTAGCCAAAGCAGTAGTCAGTTGACCGGGGACGTCGCGATCGCGGCGTCCCCGGTTGTTCTCGGGGCGGTCAGAGTTTGCGGAGCCTGACCCAGCGGACGGTGTGGTCGGCACCCTTGCGCAGGACCAGGGTGGCCCGCGAGCGGGTGGGCAGGATGTTCTCCCGCAGGTTCGGGCCGTTGATGCCGTCCCAGAGCGACTCGGCCTTGGCGATCGCCTCGCCGCGGCTGAGCTCGCCGTAGCGGACGAAGTACGACTCCGGGTTGCGGAAGGCCGTCTCCCACAGCTTGAGGAAGCGGTGCACGTACCAGGACCGGATGTCGGCGGCGGCGGCGTCGACGTACACCGAGAAGTCGAAGAAGTCGCTCACCGCCAGACCGCTCTTGCCGTCGGCGTGCCGGGGCGCCGGCTGGAGCACGTTCAGGCCTTCGAGCAGCAGGATGTCGGGCTGCTCGACGGTGGTCCGGACCCCCTGCATCCGGTCGTAGTGCAGGTGCGAGTAGACCGGCGCCTCGACGTTGTCCATCCCGGACTTCACCTCGACCACGAACCGCAGCAACGACTTGCGGTCGTACGACTCGGGGAATCCCTTGCGCTGCATCAGCCCACGGCGCTCGAGCTCGGCGTTCGGCCAGAGGAACCCGTCGGTGGTGACCAGGGCGACGCGCGGGTGCTCGGGCCAGCGGGCCAGCAGTTCGCGCAGCAACCGGGCGGTGGTGGACTTGCCGACGGCAACGGACCCGCCGATGCCGATCACGAACGGCGTCCGGGTCGCGGCCGGCTTGCCCAGGAACGTCTCGGTGTCGGAGTGCAGCGCGCGGGCGTGCCTTACGTAGAGTGACAGGATCCGCGACAGCGGCAGATAGACCTCGCGCACCTCGTCGATGTCGATCTCGTCGCCGAGGCCGCGCAGCCGCTCGATCTCGTCGGCCGTCAACGGTGACTCGGTCGTCTCGGCCAACTGGGCCCAGGCGGCACGGTCCAGCTCGGTGTACGGGGTCACCTCCCGCGACGGCTGCAGCATGGGGCCCATTCTTCCCACAGATCCCCGGGCTACGCTGACCGGCATGTGCGGCAACGAGACTGCGGGTGTGGCAGTTGTCACATCAACTAAGCCATGATCGTCGGGGTGGGCATCGATGTGGTGGATGTCGAGCGGTTCATGAAAACGCTCGAACGGACCCCCGGGCTCCGCGATCGCGTCTTCACCGAGGCCGAGGCGAGGAAGCCGCCGGCCTCGCTCGCGGCCCGCTTCGCCGCCAAGGAGGCGCTCGCCAAGGCGCTCGGTGCTCCGGCCGGGATGCAGTGGCACGACGCGGAGGTGTGGACCGACGACTCCGGCCGGCCCTGGCTGGAGATCACCGGCACGGTCGCCGCGCAGGCCGCTCAGCTCGGGGTACAGAGCATGCATCTGTCGCTGAGTCACGACGCCGGCATCGCGTCGGCGGTCGTCGTCCTGGAGGGTTGAGATGCGCCGGGCCCACACCGTCGACCAGGTCCGCACGGCCGAAGCCGACCTGATGGCGCGGCTCCCCGAGGGCACCCTGATGCAACGCGCCGCCACCGGTCTTGCTGTTGCCATCAGCAACTTCTTGGGTCACACGTACGGCGCCCGCGTGGTCCTGCTGATCGGCTCCGGCGACAACGGCGGCGACGCCTTGTACGCCGGCGAGAAACTAGCCCGCCGAGGCGCCCAGGTCACCGCCGTCCTGCTCTCCGAGCACTACCACCAGGCCGCCTTGGCCGCCCTCCTCGCCGCAGGCGGCCGCGTGGCGGGGAGCGGCGCCGCCACTGACGCCGCGGGGCTCGCCTCCGGCGTCGCCGGCGAGATCGCGCGGGCTGATGTTGTTGTTGACGGCATTGTCGGGATCGGTGGGCGGCCGGGGCTGCGGGCTGAGGCGGCTGCAGCGGTGCGGGTGGCTGGGGAGCATCGGGTGCCGATTGTTGCTGTTGACGTGCCTTCCGGGGTCGACGTCGACAGCGGCGAAACTCCTGAAGAGCACGTCAGCGCGGCACTCACCGTCACCTTCGGCACTCACAAGATCTGCCACCTCGTCGATCCCGCCGCGACGGCCTGCGGCCCGGTCCACCTCGTCGACATCGGGCTCGACCTGCCGCACGCCGCCATCGAGTCCATCCAGTCCGCCGACGTCCGCGCCCTCTACCCCGTCCCCCGCGGCGAATCCGACAAGTACTCCCGCGGTGTCCTCGGCCTGATGGCCGGCTCGGCCCAGTACCCCGGCGCTGCCGTGATCGCGACGTCCGGCGCGTTGGCCGGCCCGATCGGCATGGTTCGCTATGTCGGCCCGGACTCCGTCGCCGAAGCAGTCCGCGCCGCCCACCCGGAGATCGTCGCAGGTGAAGGCCGAGTCCAGGCCTGGGCAGTCGGCTCCGGCCTCGGCGACGACCTCGATCTCGCGAAGGTCCGCGAACTGCTCGACGAGGAGGAACCCGTCCTGCTCGATGCCGACGGCATCAAAGCGCTCGACGATTCAGGAGACCACGACAGCGTCCTGATCACGCCGCATGCGGGTGAACTCGCCCGCCTGCTGGAGGTGGATCGCGCGGTGGTCGAGGCACAGCGGTTGAAGCATGCCCGGCTGACCGCGGAGCGCTTCGACGTCACGGTGCTGCTGAAGGGGTCGACGACCGTGATCGCCGCACCGAGCGGCGAGGTCCGGGTCAACACCAACGCCACCGCCTGGCTCGCCACTGCGGGCGCCGGCGACGTACTGGCGGGCCTGTGCGGTTCCCTCCTCGCCGCCGGTCTGAACCCCCTCGACGCGGCCAGCGTCGGCGCCTATCTCCACGCGGCCGCCGCCAATCTCGCCTCGGCCGGCGGACCGCTCACAGCGATGCAGGTCGCCGCCAAGCTCCCCGACGCCACCCGCGGACTGCTGGCCGAGCCCGACCCCGCCGGCGAGTAGTCATCCGCCTGGGTCGTCCCTGAGGCGGTGGGTGCCGGTGTGGTCGACGAGGAACCTGAACCCGTGGCGGGTGGTCCACTCGAGAGTGCCGTCGTCGAGCCGGCGGACGGCCCAGCCCCCGTGGGTCTTGACCCGATGGCTGTAGCGCCGGAGCGGGGCCAGGTTGGTGGTGCTGGTTTGCCTTGGTGGGCCGGAGTCGGCGAAGTCGTAGGGCTTGAGGTGGTCGAGGTCAGTGCTGTCAGTGGTCTCGGCGCAGCCGTAGGGAAACTGCTCGACCGGGTGGGTGAGCTTGATGCGTTCGCGGACGCGGCGGGGGATCTCGTACGCGTCGACGCTGAGCTTGTCGTTGAGGTCGATGACGGGCGTGACGTTGATCCGGTCGTGGCCGAGGAGCTCTTCCAGCAGGGCGGCGAAGACGGGGCCGAAGCGCTCGACCCGCGCGACTCCGCCGCCGGCCAGGAGAGTCTCGTCGGTGATGTGGACGTAGAGGGTCGGCTGCGCGGGACGGCGTCCCGTCGCGCCGATGCCCTGGCTGTAGGCGTCCCGCTTGAGCGTCGCCAGCTTCGCGGCGAGGTTACGGCGTGCGGCAGCGTCCGTTCGCGGATCGGCTAGATCGGCGGGTTCGGTGGGTTCGGTGCGTTCCGCCGGGTCGGAGGTGTCAGCTGGTTCGGTGCGATCGCCGGGATCGGTGCGTTCGGCCGGTTCGGCGGAATCAGCGGGTTCGGTGGGATCGCCGGGATCGGTAGGGGCGGTCCGTTCATGCGGCGCGGGCGATGCGGGCGGGGAATCGTTCTCGGGATCGCTGGGACGTGATGCCGCCGGGGTGAGGTGGTGGGCGACGCTCAGGAGGTGGTGAGTGAGGGCGGGGTCGGAGATGATGCCGACCGCCCGGGCCTTGCGTTGTTGCAGAGTGCCGGTGTCGCCCAGCTCGGCCAGGGCGTCGGCGAGCTGGCGGATCGTCGTCTTGAAGCGGATGACGTCGCCGGTTGCCGCGCGCAGGGTGAGGACAGTGCTGCCGTGCTCGTCGACCTGGCCGGCCCAGACGCCACGTTCCTTGGCCCTCGCTTCGGCGGTGGCGCGGGCAGCCTCGGGATCTGCTTGCTGGACGGCCGCTTTCACGATCTTGTCCAGCCGCACCGGAGTGACGGTGTCGATGATGCCGGCGACGCGTCGGTCGACGATCGCGGCCGCCTCGACCGACAGGGCGAGGCAGGCAGTGGCGATGGTGCGGGCCTTCCAGGGCTCGCCGTACCCGGACTTGACCTTGGCCCAGATCCTGGGCAGGCGATGGCGCAGGGCGAGGGACTGGCCCATGAAGCAGGCGGCCGAGCCGGCCGAGCGTCCGATCACGGCTCCCAGCTCCGCGAGGGCGAACTCCGCGACCCCTGGGCAGCCCGGACCACCGTTGACCCAGCCGCGTTCACCGCCAGGCAGGGACTCGTGGCCGGGGATGGTGGCGGGGTCGGGATGCAGGTCGGCGAAATGCAGGAATACTTCGATCAGGTCGATCTCAGCCTGGGTTCGCCGCGCGTGGGCTTCGGCGGCCGCGTTGAGGGTCGCGGTCGCGTCAAGGCTGGAAACATCGCTAGCGAACATGTGTTCGAATCTACTCGAGTGCAGTAGGTGGCGCAAATGTCAGGCGTGCCTGAAAGCCCTTATCCACAAGAGGAAACATCACACGCGCCTGAGTCAGGAACCGGATATGCAAGTCCGATGAAGCCGCGACGAGCCATTGGTGCTCCTGCACTCTGCGCTTGTCCCCGTGGGCCCCGGCAGCTGTCGCAGAATGGAGCAACAGCCCGCGTCAAGGAGGAAGAGTCCCACCTGAGGCCCAACCCGAGTACGCCGAGTTTCCACCCTCGTGCGCTGGCACATCGGACCCGGGCCTATGCAGTGGGCGGGTGCCGATCGACGCCTGTCGCGACGGTTTCACCCACACTGCCAGGTGAACAGAGCGTCTTGTGGCTGTTCAGCGTTCTGGACGAGGTAGTACAGCTGACCCACATCGCCCCACATCATGTCGGCGTCGTCATCCGAGGCCACCTGAAGCAACAGTTGCCAGTCGGACGCGGCCGACCGGACGCTGGGGTCGTTCCAGTCGAACGGTTCGCCGTCGAGCCCGCACCGCAATTGTTCGACGTCCATCTCGACTGGACTTTGCTGGGGGCAGGGATGGCCTCCGATCTGGTGGGTGTCGTAACCGCCGCCTGGCAGTTTCCACAGACCTTCGTACAGAGCGCCCACCGATGGCGCCGGAACGCCGGGCCTTGGACCCGTCAGCCCATGCCTGTTCCAGACAGCCTGTGCCATCGCCGTCTCATGCGACGGCCAGGTCACCGTTCGCACCGCCGCGAGAGGGACTACCGGAAACGGGGCAAGACCGGGCGGCACCGGAGTCGCGGTGTCGGTGATGTTGGCTCGGGTGCTCAGTTCCGGGTGGAGATGAAGCACCCGAAACCCGGGGTGGCTCGCCGGGTCCCAGGATCCGACCGTGCTCTCGCCATCGTCGTACCTGTCATCGAAGTAGAAGAAGGCCAACCGGCCGTCGTTTGGCAGCCCCAGCTCGGGCAGCATCGCCGCGACCGGTGCGCAATCGAAACTCAGCACGTGGCCGAGCGGGCCATGTCCTTCCCACACCGGCCAGGAATTGACAGGCAGCGTGGGCAGCCCGCCAAGCTGCGCCACAGCCGGCTCATTCTCGCCCGCATGAACCAGCCGAAGTGCCGGGCGCAGCATGGCAAGGAAATCCTCCGCGGCGCCGGCAGGCAGGTGTTCTCGCGCGAGCGTGGTCACGATGCTGAGGCGCTCGTCGAACTCGTCGCGCGTGTGGATCGGCGCCACGACCTCTGACTCATGTTCTTCTGCGGTGTACTCCTCGACCTGTCCGCCCGGATCGGCACGAAGGGTCACGGTCGACGTCACGCCGTGGACGTCTCGCAACGTCAACGTCGCGTGCAACGAGCCATTCGCAATCAGGCGAATGCCGTCCGTGCGGCCGCCCACGGCTTGTGTCGACCCGCCCGCAAGCGGCAATTGCCTGAGCACCTCCTCGCTGTGACGTGTGAGCCGCCCGCGCACCTCCTGCTCCACCGCCGCACGCCGCGCCATCAGCTCGTCGTACCTGTCGACCGGACTATTCGGGTCCACACGGTTCACCATGACCGCAACCTAACCTCCTCGGCGAAATGCGCGCACGTCGGCTATGAGCGGAATGCGGCACGAGCGGACGTCGGCCGTCACAGGCGAGACCAAGAAGCTAGCTCGCCCGCGTCGACACCACGCGCGAATGCGTCGATGATGGCGCCTCGAACCGCGTGACCGGAGGAGTCGATGCTGGGAGAGTCGATCAGTTCTGCTCTGGGCTGCGGGTTACGGCCTTCGGTGATCCGCGGCTGTTCACCACCGGAAGGATCTGCTCGGTGACCGTGTACTGCTCCCAACGGTTGAGGTACCAGTAAACGGTCTGCCAGGGCGGGAAGTCGGCTACGGCTCAGCCAGCTAGCCCAGGAGCCGCGCGAGGTCCGGATGCCTGACACGGTAGTTCGACAGCAACGTACGAGCCGTCGTCACCGAATCCACCAGCGGATGGAGGGCGAAGGCCTTCAGCGCCACCGTAGGAGAGTGGTCGCGCGCAGCCTGGATGGTGAGTTGCTCGACTGCCTTGACCTGTTGGAGTAGGCCCAGTTGCTCGCCGGGCAGTGGGCTGGTGGCCAAGGGATGGGGGCCGTCGGCATCTACTGTGCAGGGAACCTCGACGACAGCGTCAGCCGGCAGGCCGGGGACAGTGGAGCCGTTGCGGACGTTGAGGATCATGCCCGCACGTTCGTTGCGGGCGATCGCCGCCATGATCGCCAGCGCGACACCTTCGTACCCACCGCCCTCGACGTCGGCCGCGTCGCGGGACTCCGACGCGGTCCGGGATTCCTTCATATAGGTGGCATCGCGCTCTTCCCGGATCTGCCGCCACTGCGCCAGGGCCGTCGAAGGATCCGCGGCGACGGACTCATAGAAGGCGCGTTGCTGGTTCAGCAGGAACTCGCCGCGGGTCTCCGCGCCACCCTTGATCGACGCCACCGCGTCCCGGGTGAAGTAGTAGTAATACAAGTACTCGTTGGGCAGGCACCCCAGCGCCTGGATCCACTCGGCACCGAAGAGCCGGCCCTCCTCGATCGTGCTCAGCAACTCCGCCGAGGAGATCAGCTCAGGCAGTACGTCGTGCCCGTCGTACCCGAGGCCGTTCAGCCAGCCGAGGTGGTTCAGCCCGACGTAGGCGACCGAAGTACGGGCGGGGTCGTGGCCGAGTGCGCGAGCGGCGCGCCGGCCGAGGCCGATGGGGGAGTCGCAGATGCCGATCACGCGCTCGCCCAGGACCTGCTGCATCGCCTCGGTGATCATCCCGGCCGGGTTGGTGAAGTTGATGACCCAGGCCTCAGGACAAATCGCCGCCACCCGCTCAGCCACCCGTACTGCGGTCGGCAGCGTCCGCAGCCCGTAGGCCAACCCGCCCGGCCCCGTCGTCTCCTGACCGAGCAGCCCGAGATCCAGAGCGACCCGTTCATCCGCGGTACGGCCCTCGAGCCCGCCCACGCGGATCGCCGAGAAGATGAAGTCGGCGCCTTCCAGCGCCATGTCCAGGTCCGTCGTGGTCTCCACTGTCGGCGCGGCCTCGTGGCCCGCGCCGAGTTGGCGCAGTACTTCGCCGATCGCGGTCAGCCGGCCGGGATCCACGTCGTACAGGCAGACGCGGTCGACTCGCTGGGAGCTCTGGTCGCCGAGCAGGGCGCCGTAGACGAGCGGGACGCGGAATCCTCCGCCGCCCAGGATGGCCAGCTTCATGCGGTCAGAACCTCCACGCCGTTGTCGCTGCAGATCTGCAAGGTGTCCGGGTCCGCCCCGGCGTTGGTGACGACCACGCTCAGGTCCGCGACATGGCAGACCTTGAGCTTCCCGGTGCCGGGGAACTTGTGCTTGTCGGCCAGCAGGACCGCGCGGTCCGAGGCCTCGACCATCGCCCGCTTCACCGGTACTTCGACCAGCGTGGTGTCGAGTACTTCGCCATCGCGCCGCACCCCGCTCGCCCCGAGGAAGGCGAGATCCGCGTGCACCTGGCGCAGCGCGTCCTCGGTGAGCACGCCGACCAGCGAGTGGTAGGCCCGCCGGACCCAGCCGCCGAGCAGGATCAACTCGACCGCGGGATCGTCCCGCAGTACGTCGAGGACGGCGAGGCTGGTGGTCATCACCGTGACCCGGCGGCCGCGAAGCTCGCGGGCCAGCAGTTGGGTGGTGGTCCCGACATCCAGCAGGACGACGTCGCCGTCGTTCACCAGGGTCGCCGCCAGCCGCGCCACCGAGCGTTTGTCGGGGGCCTCGTCGGCGGCCACGGCCGCGAACGGGCGCTCGCGGTCGGCGTCCTCGGAGTCGTCCGACGGGATGATCGCGCCGCCGTGCACCCGGGTGATCTGGCCGGCCTCGTCCAGCCGCTGCAGGTCGCGACGGATGGTGGCGGCGCTGACCCCCAGCAGCCGGGCCAGATCGTCCACCGAGGTGGCGCCGTCGGTCCGCAACCGCTGGACGATCTCTAGTTGCCGCTGGTGTCGCACGCTTCGAAGATATCAGTCATAACCGCTCAGTAGTGCGCAGCATCTGCAGATTTTTGATCAAACATGCTTGCCAGCCCCGCTATGTCAGGAGCAAGATGGCGGAATGCCGGACACGACGTACGACCCACTGGCCGGTCAGCGCGGCCCTGGAGGGGCCGAGTTCGACGTCTTCCTCTGGGGCACGGTGTTCCTGGACATCATCTTCACCGGCCTACCGAGCCGGCCGAGCGACGGCACCGAGGTGTGGGCCGACGGGATGGGCTCCTCGCCCGGCGGCACCGCCAACCTGGCGATCGCGGCCAGCCGACTCGGACTGCGGACCTCGCTCGCCGCCGCGTTCGGCGACGACGACTACGGGGACTTCTGCTGGCGGACGCTGTCCGAGCAGGAGCACGTGGACCTGGGCCGGTCCCGCCGGTTCGACAACTGGCACTCGCCGGTGACCGTCTCGGTGGCCCACGACGGCGACCGCAGCATGGTGACCCACGGGCATCCCTCGCCGCTGTCGGCGACCGAACTGATCGGGCAGCCGCCCCGCACCCGCGCGGTGATCGTGGACCTGGGTGACATCGAGCCACTCGGCGACCCCAGCCGGGCGACCTGGGTCGACCTGGCCCGCAAGGACGACGCGAAGGTGTTCGCGGACGTCGGCTGGGACGGCAGCGGCGCCTGGTCGACCACCGTGCTCGACCAACTCGAGCACTGCGACGCCTTCCTGCCCAACGCGGCCGAGGCGATGGCCTACACCCGCACCGACAGCGCGCAGGATGCCCTGTACGCGTTGGCTGATCGCGTGCCCCTGGCCGTCGTGACCAACGGAGCCGAAGGTGCTCTCGCCATCGACGCGACCACTGGCGAAGAGGCCCGGGTCCCCGCGCTCCGAGTCCCCGCGCTGGACCCCACCGGCGCCGGCGACGTCTTCGGTGCGGGTCTGGTCGTCGGCACGCTGGCCGGCTGGACCCTCGAGCACCGGCTCGCCTTCTCCACGCTCTGCTCGGCTCTGGCCGTGCAGCAGTTCGGCGGCTCGCTGGCCGCGCCCGGCTGGGGCGACATCGCCGACTGGTGGCACGATCTCCGTGACTCCACCGACCAGTCCAGCTACACCCGCTCCCTGCGCCGCAGGTACGCCTTCCTCGACGAGATCGTCCCCTCCGTCCCCGTCGGCGCGGTCCGTCGGGCCGCGGCGACCATCGCCCGCAACGCGGATGTCACCCCCACCTCCTGGAGTACTTCATGAGCCGCTCACCAAGACTGATGCTGACCGCGGGAGCCGTCGCCCTCGCCCTCGCCGCCTGCGCCCCGGGATCCGACACGTCGGCGCCACCACCTCAGGCGACGGCGTCGGACGTGGAGACCGACGCCTCGAAGCTCGGCGACGTCACCCTGCTGGTCTGGGACCAGGAGGTGCGCGGCGGCCAGAAGGCCCAGATGGAAGAGCTGAACAAGGCGTTCCAGGCGAAATACCCGAACATCAAGCTCAAGCGGGTCTCGCGGTCCTTCGACGACCTCAAGACCACGCTGCGGCTGGCGCTGAGCGGCAACGAGCCGCCCGATGTGGTCGAGGCGAACAACGGCCGCTCCGACATGGGCGAGTTCGTCAAGGCGAACCAGTTGGTGCCGCTCGGCCCGTACGCCGCGGCGTACGGGTGGGACAAGCGCTACCCGGCCTCGGTCCGGCAGTACTCGTCGTACAGCGCGGACGGCAAGACGTTCGGCCAGGGCAACCTGTACGGGCTGCCGCAGGTCGGTGAGGTCGTCGGCATCTACTACAGCAAGAAGAAGCTGGCAGCAGCCGGCGTCGAGCAGCCCAAGACCTGGGAGGAGTTCGAGGCCTCCCTGGCGGCTCTGAAGGCGAAGGGCGAGCCGCCGCTCGTCCTGGGCAACCTGGAGAAGTGGCCGGCCATCCACGTCTTCGGCACAGTGCAAGGCCGTACTACGCCCGCCGACTCCATCAAGCAGCTCGCCTTCGGCCAGAAGGGCGCCAGCTGGAAGACGCCGGAGAACGTCAAGGCGGCCCAGACTCTGACCGACTGGGTCGGCAAGGGCTACTTCAACGAGGGCTTCAACGGGCAGGACTACGACCCGGCCTGGCAGAACTTCTCCAAGGGCAAGGGCAGCTACCTGATCGCCGGCACCTGGCTGCAGGCGGATCTGCAGAAGGCGATGGGCGAGGACGTCGGCTTCATGGTGCCGCCGGGCTCGAGCGCCGACGCGCAGCCGCTGGCCACGGGTGGTACCGGCCTGCCGTTCGCGATCACCGCCAAGAGCAAGAACCCCGAGGCGGCCGCGGCGTACATCAACTTCATCACCAGCCAGGACGCGATGGGCGTACTCGCCAAGACGGGCAACCTGCCGGTGGCCGACACCGCCGCGCAGCAGGTCACGCCGGGGCTGCAGCAGGACGTCTTCACCGCGTTCGGCAAGACCGTCGAGGCGGACGGGCTGGTCCCGTACCTCGACTACGCGACGCCGACGATGTACGACACGATCGGTGCCGCACTGCAGGATCTGCTGGCCGGCAAGGCGACGCCGGACCAGTTCGTCGACCGGCTGGAGAAGGATTACGGTGCGTTCGCCGCGAAGAACGGGTAGCCCGCCGGGTGAACCCAGACGGATCGCGTACCTGTACCTTCTCCCCGGTTTCGTCGTCTACGCGGCGTTCCTGCTCTATCCGTTGCTGCGCGCGGTCCAGTTGTCCTTCTACGACTGGGACGGGCTGACGCTCGGCCGCTGGATCGGGCTCGGCAACTACCGCGAGATCATCAGCGACGAGGGACTGCGCGGCGCCTTCGGGCACGCGCTGATCCTGATGGTGTTCTTCGCGGTGATCCCGGTCTGCGTCGGCCTGGTACTGGCCTCGGTCCTGAACCGGGCCAAGGTCCGCGGGCTGCCGTTCTTCCGGACGGTCGTGTTCCTGCCGCAGGTGGTGGCGATGGTCGTCGTGGCCGTCGCGTGGCGGCGGATCTACGCACCGGACGGCAGTCTCAACGACCTGCTCGGCGCGCTCGGGCTGGACTCGCTGCAACGCGGTTGGCTCGGCGACTACACGCTCGCGCTGCCGGCCGTCGGGTTCGTCGGGACGTGGTTCGAGACCGGGCTCGTCACCGTCCTGCTGCTGGCCGGGATGAGCCGGATCAGCGGTGAGCTCTACGAGGCCGCTCGGCTCGACGGTGCCGGGCCGGTACGGGAGTTCTTCGCGGTGACGTTGCCTTCCGTCCGCGGCGAGATCGCGGTGGCCTCGACGCTGACGGTGATCGCCGCGCTGCGCACGTTCGACCTGGTCTACGTCACCACCGGTGGTGGCCCGGGCAACTCGACCAGCGTTCCGTCGTACGAGGTCTACCACCGGGCCTTCGAGCTCGGGCGGGTCGGCTCGGCGGCGGCGATCGGCGTCACCCTGACGGTCGTCATCCTGGCCATCTCGCTGCTGATCAACCGGATCGCCGACCGGGAGACCGCCTCATGATCGGCCGCGGCGAGAAGTCCGCCAACTACCTGATCCTGGTCGTCTTCGCGCTGTTCGCGCTCACCCCGATCCTGACCATCCTGCAGGCCGCGTTCGCACCCTCGGACTCCGGCGACAGCTCCGGCTTCGGCAACTTCGCCGACGCCTGGGAGATCGGCCACTTCGGCACCTACCTGCGGATGAGCCTGCTGGTGTCGGTGTTCGTCGTACTGGTCAGCGTGCTGCTGTCGATCCTCAGCGGCTTCGCCTTCGGGGTGATGCGGTTCCGCGGTTCGGGTCCACTCTTCTACCTGTTCCTGCTGGGCATCATGATGCCCAGCGAGGCGATCGTCGTACCGCTGTACTTCGACCTCCGCTCGCTCGGCCTGACCGACACCTTCTGGGCCGTCGCGCTGCCCCAGGTCGCCCAATCCGTTGCCTTCGGCACGTTCTGGATGCGGGCCTACTTCCGCTCCTCGAGCCGGGCGCTGGTCGAGGCGGCCCGGCTGGACGGCGCGTCCACCCGGCGGTTGCTCTGGCAGATCCTGGTCCCGCTGGCCCGGCCCGCCATCGTCACGATGACGGTGCTGGTCTTCATGTGGACCTGGAACGAGTTCCTGATCCCGTTGGTGATGGTCACCGACGAGAACCTCCGCACCGCGCCCCTCGGCCTGGCCTTCTTCCAGGGGCAGTACACCCAAGGCTTCACCCTGCTCGCCGCGGGTGCGGTCATCGTCGCGACGCCCGTCGTCGTTCTCTATCTCTTCCTGCAGCGCCACTTCATCGCGGGGATGCTCGAGGGCGCTGTCAGGGAATAACGAATCCGCCGCTGTGTCACCTGCAAGGAGACAGCAATGAAGCGTTACCGCACCATGGTTGCCCTGCTGGCAGCCGCTGTCCTGATCCCCCTCGGAATCACCGCGCCGGCCCAGGCCGGCGGCAGTCCACCCGGCCGGTACGTCGCCGACCGCGACACCAAGATCGACGTGATGGGGGAGTGGGCCCACCCCGACGACGACACCAGCATCATCGGCCCCTGCGGTGTCTGGAACCAGCGCTACGGCACCAAGTGCGGCATCATCATGGTCACCCGCGGCGAAGGCGGCGGGAACTCCGCCGGCAACGAACTCGGGCCGGACCTGGGGCTGCGCCGGGAGAACGAGGACCGGGTCGCGCACTACCGGTCCGGCACGGTCGACATCTTCAACCTGGACCGGGTCGACTTCTTCTACAACCAGAGCGCACCGCTGACGCAGTACTTCTGGGACGAGGAGGAGACGCTGCGGCGCGTCACCCGGGTGATCCGCACGACCCAGCCGGAGATCTACGTCGGCTTCACTCCGACCCTGCAGGCCGGGCACGGGAATCACCAGCAGGCAGGGCGGCTGATCTGGGAAGGCGTGCTCGCCGCGGCCGACCCGACGAAGTTCCCCGAGCAGTTGTCGGGCAAGAACGCGCTCAGCACCTGGCAGGTGAAGAAGGTCTTCTCCGGCGGCAGTACCGCGGGAACCGGTGGCACTACCGCGGCCGCGAACTGCACGACCGGATTCGTCCCGAACCCTGGCACCAACCTCGACACGGTCGCCGGTGTGTGGACCGGCTACGACTCGCCGTACAAGTGGCCGGCCGGGAACCTGCAGGGCAAGCCGGTGGGTTCGGCGAAGATCTGGCAGCAGGTCGCGGACGAGGGCCGTGCGGCCTATCCGACGCAGAGTCGCGTGATGTACAAGGGCGATTCGGCGCCGGCCTGTTCGCGGTTCGGCATGACCCAGTCGTTCGTGCCGTTCCAGCCGAACACCCTGCCCGACGGTACTGCGAACCCCAAGGCGGGGCTGGACGACGCGATCCTGTTCGGCGCGACCAAGGCCGACCCGGGTGGTCTGCCCGAGGGCACGCTGGAGTACCTGACCTTCTCCCGCTTCCTCAACGTGGCCGGCGAGCCCTTCCAGGCGACACTGCACCTCAAGGGCTCCCTGCCGGCCGGACAGGCCGCACTGACCGTTCCGCCGGGCTGGACCGTGAGTGCGCCCCAGCAGGTCGGCAAGGTCTCCGACCAGAAGGAGACGACGGTGACGTTCACCGTCACGCCGAGCAGCACCGCCGCGGTCAACCAGAACTTCAAGATCTCCGCGCTCTTCACCAGTGGCGCGAAGTCCGGCTACACCGACAACGTCGTCCGGATCGTCTCTCCGACCGAAGGGCGCTTCCAGCGCTGGGGGAACTGGCAGGAGTACGACCAGTGGCTCGCGGACACCGCCCCGCAGGCGACTCGACTCGGCCGCTCGGGAGCGATCCAGTCCCTTGCCGTGGGCAAGACTCTGACCCTGCCGGTCGTGGTGCACAACTGGTCGAGTCAGCCGCAGAGCGGCACGGTGGGGCTGACGCTGCCCGCCAACTTCACGGCCGACGCGGTGTCGAAACCCTATCCGGGCTTGGCTCCTGGGGCTGAGACGACCGTGACCTTCCAGGTCACGAATACCGACACGGCCCTACCCGCGACGCAGAACGTGTCGATCCCGATCACGACGACGTACAGCGCGCCGGCCGGTTCGGGGAGCGAGACATTGACGTTGTCGTTGGTGCCTTCGACAACGATCGCGAAGGCGACCGCCACTCCGGTGGTGGACGGTACCGCGTCACCTGGTGAGTACGCCGGTCCGACGCTCGACCTCGGCCGGGTCTGGCAGGGTGCGGCCGGTTGCACGGGCGTCGACGACTGTGGTGTCTCCGCGACCGGCGACGGCAGTACTGCGAAGGTCAGCTGGTCCGACGACGCGCTCTACTTCTTCGTGCACGTCCGCGACGACTACCAGTCGTACGCGGTGACACCCGAGGAATGCGTCGGACACTGGCAGGCCGACTCGGTGGAGATCCTGCTCGACCCGCGAGGTAACGCCTCAGAGGTTCTGAAGGACACCGCGAACACCTTCAAGCTCGGCATCTTCCCGTTCACCAACGACCCGGCCAACCGCAACGGCAACGGCGCGAACGGTCCTTGCTGGTCCAGGGACGCCGACAACCACCAGGGCTACTCGACCGGGCCGCTCAGCATCGGCAACGCTCCCGGCGTCCAGGTGGCGACCAACGCGAGCTGGGTGGGAAGCAACGAGACCACGACGCCGCACGCGTACACCGGTGGCGGCTACGACCTCGAGGTGAAGATCCCGCTGGCCAACCTTCCGGCCGCCGTGGATCCCGCCCGTCTCGGTCTGAACATCACCCCGTACGACAACGACGACACGTCGGCTGCCGGGACGACGACGCTCCGGCACATCGACATGAGCACCAGGCTCGGCTGGTCCGCGCTCGGCTCGGTCCAGTCAGACCCCTACCGCTGGGGCAAGGCGTCCCTCACCGGCTACACCCCGCCGGCGGATCGCCCGACCACTCCCGCACCGCCGAACGTTTCCAACCCCAACCTGAACGGAGCCCTCTCCCCGCAGACGATCGCCCAGTCGGCGCGCAACGACGTACCGATCTCGGGCCGGGTGCCGACCACTCAGCTCAAGGTCCGTGACGTCGAGCTGAACAGGTCGTCCATCGACCTCGACATCTCGTCGGCCGGCGCAGGCACAGCACGCCTGTTCGCCTGGACCGGCCTGATCGGCGCGATCCCCGTCTACACCACCAGTTGCTCGCCTGAAGCCGACCCGGCGCCTGACTACGGCCTGACGCCCTGCGCGGTAACGGACGGCGGCTACCCCGCCTGGTCACCTGACATGAGTGGTCACGTCGTCAAGCAGGCGACCGCCCAGGTCACCGAGGACACCAGGCGCCTGTCCATCCCACTCACGGCGGCCCAACGCGCGCGGTTGGTGGCAGATGGGCGTCTGCTGATCTCGTTCGAGAACTCGCAGGACCAGGTCCAAGCATTCGACGTACGGCTGAAGGGGTAGTCGTCAGCCGGCAGTGAGGTCGAGGCCGTTGCCGTCTGGAGCGCGGAGCTTCAGACGGCCGGCCTCGATCGTGTAGGTCAGCTCGCCCTTCAGCGCGCCGAGCAGCGTCTGCTCCAGCTTGGCGGCGTCGCCGGTACAGGCCTTGCGGGTGGTGCTCAGCTCGCCGAAGGTGAGTTTGTCGCCGGTCCGGGCGACGACGCCCTGGAATTCGTTGCACCCGGTGGAGCCGGTGACGCGTTCGCCGCCGATGGTGAAGTGCGCCTTCTCCGAACCCGTCGAGTGCGACGCGGTCTCACCGGAGATCACCGTCTCCAGGGACCACTTCGTGCCGTCGAGGGGCCTGTCGGGATCGGCGGTCTCCCGGTCCTGGAGGACGAGCGCAGTACCGCCTTGGCTGACGGTGAGCTTGTCAGCCTCCAGTTTCCAGCTCGGCTCGCCCTGCAGGAACTTGGCGAACCAGTCGTCCTGCGTGTGCCGCGGGGGGTCGCAGCCCATCTCCGTGATCGCCAGATCCTTGACCGAGAGCTTCCCGCTGCTGGTGGCGACCTTGCCGCCCATCGAGTTGCAGCCGGCATTCGCCGTCAGCCGTCCGTCATCCATGAATTGCAGCTGGATCCGGGTGTTCGGCGCCAACTGCCTGGCCTTGCCGTCCTCGGTCACCGAGACCGACAGGAACGACTTCCCGTCCAGCGACTCGCCCGCGCCCGACTCACTCCCGCACGCGCCCAGCAACAACGCCAACCCGGCCGCCGGCACTGTCAGCAATCGCGTTCTCACACCCCTACGGACGCCAGTTGGCACCAGCGCGTTGCACGTTTTGGTAACGACCGGGTAACGTCTGGGCCTGCGCGAGCTACAGGGCCATCGGCGAACGTCGATCGGTCTGCCTCGACGAGATCCAGCCCAACCTGCTGCTGACTCACCGTCCAGGCCTCACTGGGGACCCAGAAGGACAACTGAGGGCCACTTTCGAGCGCTGGGGTGAGCAAGTTTCAAGCGTTGGGGGGAGCATGGTGACCCGTCTACCAGACGAGGAAATTACGCATGCCAAGCTCCATGGGAACTACCCGGGGCCGCGTCATCGCGGTATTCCTGGCCATCTCCGCGGTGATCGCCTTACCTGTCGCCGTGAACGCGGCGCAGGACGGCACCGCCGACGTGGCGAGCGCGGTTCCTGACCGCCCGAGCACCGGGCGGGTCGAGACCTGCGTGCTGGACAGCAACTCGGGCTGTACCCAGGCCCACGGCTTCGGAGTGAAGCCGTCAAGCATCGTCGCGATCGCCTCCGGTCCGTCGATCCTGTCCATCGACCCGCGCCTGACCACCGACACGACCTACCGCCTCCGGGTGACCCGCCACGACGGGAGCAGGTACCCGACCGGGCGGACCGTACGGTTCTCGGTGCACTACGACTTCGCGTCCGGCGACGCCACGCCGCCGCCGACCACGCCGCCGGTCAGCACGCCGCCTACGACGCCGCCGACGACACCGCCGGTCAGCACGCCGCCCACGACGCCGCCCACCACACCGCCCACGACGACGACACCGCCGGTCACGACGCCTCCGACGACGCCCACGCCGACCCCGACGAGTACGACGAGCCCGGTGAAGAACTGCACCAACCCGGTGTTCACCACCACCTCGACGAACAACCAGGGTGAAGGCCGGACGTTCGGCTCGTACTACGTCCACAACAACATGTGGAACAACGACAACGGCACCTACACCCTCGGCGCCTGCAACTACGACAACTGGTACGAGGTGGCCAAGCAGCCGGACGGCACCGCTGTCCGCGCCTACCCGAACGTGCACAAGGACTACGACGACGTTCCGCTGTCGCGGATCCAGTCGGCCCGGTTCGCCGCCAACACGCCGCGCTGCGCCGGCTGCATCTACAACGTCGCGTTCGACATCTGGATCAACAACAACTTCGACAACGAGCTGATGATCTGGACCGAGAACTGGAACCAGCGCCCGGCCGGCACCCAGGTCGGCACCACGACCATCGGCGGCAAGGAGTACCAGGTCTGGAAGTCCGGCGGCGTGAACAGCCCCGGTGGCATCTTCACCTACGTCTCGGTGACGCCGCAGCTGTCCGGCACGATGCCGCTGCAGCTGTTCTTCCGCGACCTCGAGGCACGCAAGTGGATCCCGGCCAATTCGACCACCTGGCAGGTGGACTACGGCGTCGAGATCTGTGACACCAACAACACGGAGCAGCGGTTCAACTTCACCGACTTCGCCATCACCGAGAGCTGATCGGCTACCGGTGTCCCGGGCCTCGCGGTCCGGGACACCGGTAGGACCCGATCAGTCGCGCAGGTGGCCTCCTAGAACATCGACCGCCCGTGCGACGTCGGCCTCGGTCGTGGACAGGTGGAAGGACAGGCGCAACCGGCCGGCCCGGACTGCGGCGACGATCCCGGCCGCTGCCATCAGCGCCGGTACCGCCTCGTCGGCGGCCGCGGACACGATCGCCGACGGCCGCTCGGGAGAGTCCAGGCCGATTTCCGCGCGGAACTGGTCCGCGAGGGTCGTCGCATGCCGATGGAGTGCCTCGGCGCCGACGTCGCGGATCAACTCGAGGGCGGGAGCGGCGGCGACCCAGGAGTGCCAGGCGGGGGAGAGGTCGAACCTGCGGGCGTCCGGAGCCAGTCGCAGGGGTGAGCCGTAGATGCTGTCCCACGGGTCGGCGCCGGCGTACCAGTTGGCGTTGATCGGGGTGAGCTCGTTGAGCAGTTCGGGTTGCACGGTGAAGAACGCGGTGCCGCGCGGTGCGAGCAGCCACTTGTAGCCGCCGGCAACAGTGAACGCGTACTGCGAGGCGTCGATCGGCAGCCAGCCCGCGGCCTGGGTGGTGTCCAGCAGAATCCGTACTCCGGTCGCCCGGAGCGCCTCCAGGTCCGCGACTCGCCCATCCGCCGACTGCACGGCAGACACCGCCACCAGCGCGGTCTCGGGACGAACCTCGTCCGCGAGCCGTTCCAGCGGCACCTCCCGGACCCGATGCCCGAGAGCGAAGAACGGGAAGGTGACGCTGGTGAACTCGCCTTCCGCGACGAGCACCTCGCCGCCGACGGGCAGCCACTGGGCTACCAGGCCGACGAAGCCCGATACCTGGCTCCCCGCCGCGATCAGGCTCGGCTCGGCACCCACCAGTTCCCCGTACGCCGCACGCGCGCGGCCGAGTGGTTCGTCGTACTCGACCGGGTTCGCCGTGCCGCCGCGCCAGTTGGTCAGCGCCTGCTCGAGTGCGTGCCAGCTCGTGCGCGGTGGTAGGCCGAAGGTCGCCGTGTTCAGGTAGACCACGGTCGGGTCGAACTCCTTCTGTGCTTGCTCGATGCTCACCATGAGCTCTACTTTCGGTCGTAGGCAAGCTCATGCGCTACGGCGTCTTTCTGAGGCTTGGTCAAAGAAATGCTTTGATAGAGGAATGAGTACTGAGCTGGATCCGCGGCGGTTGCTGATCTTTCGGGAGGTCGCGCGCCACGGCTCGCTGTCCGCGGCTGCCACCGCCCTCGGGTGGACGCAGCCGGCCGTCGGGCAGCACATGCAACGGCTCGAACGGGAGGTCGGTATTCCGCTGCTGCTCAGGTCGGTCCGCGGCATCACCCTGACCGAGGCCGGTACTGCGCTTCTCGCCCATGCGGATGCCTTGGCTTCCCGGCTCACCGCGGCTCGGACGGAACTGCAGGCGCTGGCTTCGATGCAGGCCGGCAGCTTGTCGGTGGTGGCGTTTCCCTCGGCGGCTGCTGTTTTGGTGCCACCCGCGCTCGCGCAACTGGAGGCCCGGGCGCCGGGGCTCGAAGTACGGCTGACGGAAGCCGAACCACCCGAAGCGCGCGCCCTCGTCACCGCAGGCGACGCAGACCTCGCCGTGGTCTTCGACCACGCCACCGGGGAAGCAGACAGCGGTGGTGATCTGGTGACGGTGCCGCTGCTTGAAGATCCTCTGCGGGCGGTGGTGCCGGCAGACCACCGGTTGGCTCGTCGGCGGCGGCCTGTCGACCTGGGGGACCTGGCGAGCGAGCGATGGATCGCCGGCTGCCCGCGTTGTGAGGAAAACCTCCTCTCCACCACCCGCGCTGCCGGGTTCGAGCCGGACGTTCGTCATCGAAGCGACGACTACGTGGTGGTGCAGCGGCTGGTGGCCGAAGGACTCGCGATCACCCTCCTCCCGGCGCTCGCCCTGCTGGCCGCGCCGAACGACGCCGTGGCCGTCCTCCGGGTACGAACCTCACCCCGACGACGGATCGGGGTCCTGCTCCGCACCGAACTGCTGCAGAGCGCGGCCGTCGTGGCAGGTATCGAAGCCCTCCGAGCGGTGGCCGATCAGACCGCCGGCCGGCTGGTCCACCTGTCGTAGGGTTCCAAGGTGACCGGACCTGGCTTGGTGATCTTCGACAACGACGGCGTGCTGGTGGATTCGGAGCGGCTGGCGAACACGATCCTGGCCGACCTGCTGACCGAGGCGGGCCTGCCGTACACGTTCGACGAGGCGGTCCGGGACTTCATGGGCGGCAGCATGGTGTCGATGCGGCAGCAGGCCGAGGTCAAGCTCGGGGCACCGTTGCCCGCGGATCTCGAGGATCGCTACCACCAGCGGCTGTTCGATGGATTCGCCCGGCTCCAGCCGGTTCCCGGCGTGCGCGAGGTGCTCGATCAGCTGGATGCCGAGGGCATCACCTACTGCCTGGCCTCGTCCGGGACGCACCGGCGGATCCACACCGCGCTGACGGCGGTCGGCTTCTGGGAGCGGTTCGAGGGCCGGATCTACAGCTCCGAGGACGTACAGCACGGCAAGCCCGCGCCCGACCTGTTCCTGTACGCGGCGAGCTCGATGGGGGTCAAGCCGACCGACTGCGTCGTCGTCGAGGACAGCCCGCTCGGCGTCGCCGCGGCCAACGCCGCGGGCATGAAGGTCTTCGGTTTCGCCGCCATGACGGCCGAGGAGAAGCTGGCCTCGGCGGACGCGATCTTCCACCAGATGACCGCCCTCCCCGCGTTGATTCGAGTCGCCTGAGAGACTGGAGAGGCTATGTCTGAGCCTCAAGAGCCCTCCAAGGTGCGTGCCGAAGCGGTTGTCGACCTCGATGCGATCCGCCACAACGTGGCCACGCTGCGTTCACGCCTGGCCTCGGCCAAGTTGATGACGGTACTGAAGGCCGATGCCTACGGCCACGGCATGCTCCCGGTCGCCGCGGCGGTCCGGGAGGCGGGAGCCGACTGGATCGGCGTCGCGGTGCTCGAGGAGGCGCTGCGGTTGCGCGCCGCCGGGGACAACGGACCGATCTTCTGCTGGCTGACCACCCCGGGCGAGCCGCTGGAGCAGGCCATCGCCGCGGACATCGACCTGTCCGCGGGCGCCCCGTGGGAGATCGACGAGATCGTCGCGGGTGTCGTCGACCGGCCCGCCCGGGTGCACCTGAAGATCGACACCGGGATGAGCCGCGGCGGTGCGGTGCCGGAGGACTGGCCGGCGCTACTGAAGGCCGCGCTGGCCGAGGAGAAGACCGGCCGGATCGAGATCACCGGCATCTGGTCCCACCTGGCCTCCTCCGACGAGCCGAAGAGCCCGGTGAACGAGGCGCAGGTGGCCGGCTTCCTGGCCGCGGTGGACGTCGCGGAGGCGCTGGGCGTCGACCCGCCGGTGAAGCACCTGGCGAACTCCGGCGGCACGCTGGCGCTGCCCGAGACCCATTTCGACCTGGTCCGGCCCGGCATCGCGACGTACGGGCTGTCCCCGTTCGGGCGCGCGCTGCCCTCGGACGAGCTGGGGTTGCGGCCCGCGATGACACTGCGGGCCCGGCTCGCGATGGTGAAACGGGTCCCGGCCGGCGCCGGCGTC
The DNA here is from genome assembly GCF_039530625.1 of Kribbella sancticallisti. NCBI lineage: Bacteria > Bacillati > Actinomycetota > Actinomycetes > Propionibacteriales > Kribbellaceae > Kribbella > Kribbella sancticallisti. Next base: position 317,471 of record NZ_BAAAOS010000056.1, read on the forward strand.
TCGTACGGGCTGACCTGGACCGCGCCGAAGCCCTCGTCGCTCGGACTGATCCCGCTCGGGTACGGCGACGGCCTGCCGCGGCACGCCTCGAGCCAGGCCCCGGTCCAGGTCGCGGGCGAGCGTCGTACCATCGTCGGCCGGATCTGCATGGATCAGTGCGTGGTCAATCTCGACGACGACGACGCGGCGGCAGGCGACGAGGTCGTCCTGTTCGGGCCGGGTGTCGACGGGGAGCCGACCGCGGACGACTGGGCGGACGCCGCGCAGACCATCAACTACGAGATCGTCACCCGGCTGGGCGCACGGATTCCCCGCCGGTACGTCGACAGCGGGAGGTGACCGGCATGGCCAACGTAGGGCGCACTGCCGGCCTGATCGGCGCCGCGGTCGGCGTGCTCGCCGCGGGCGCCGCGGCCGGCGTCGCCGTCGAACGCCAGGTGATCGGCCGGCGGTCCGGCCAGCGCGCGCAGCTCGAGGCCGAGCCGTTCGGCTCGCTGCGCGGTACTCCTCACGTCTTCACCGCGGACGACGGCGTCGAGCTGTACGTCGAGGTCGACGCTCTGTTGCGGTCCCGCCGGCCCGAGCCGCCCGCCCAGCGCCCGCTGCGGCGGAAGGTGGCGCGTCCGCCCGAGGACCTGACACTGATCTTCCTGCACGGCTACGGGCTGAACATGGACTGCTGGCACTTCGAGCGCCGCGACCTGACCGGGATCGGCACGATGGTCTTCTACGACCAGCGCTCGCACGGCCGGTCCGGGCGGTCGCCGAAGGAGAACGTCAGCATCGAGCAACTCGGCCGCGACCTGTACGGGATCCTGAACGAGTACGCGCCGACCGGTCCGGTGATCCTGATCGGGCACTCGATGGGCGGCATGTCGATCATGGCGCTGGCCGAGCAGCACCCCGAACTGTTCGGGGACCGGGTGATCGGCGTCGGCCTGTGCTCCACCAGCGCGGGCGGTCTCGACCGGGTCCCGATCGCGTTGCCCGGCCGGGTCGGCATGATGGTCCGCGCGCTGGCGACGCCGACGGTCGCGGCGCTGGCCCGGATCCCCGACGTGGTCGAGCGCAGCCGGAAGGCCGGTACGGACATCAGCTACCTGCTGACCCGGAAGTACTCGTTCGGCTCCGAGGTGCCGCCGGCCTTCACCGAGTTCGTCAACGAGATGATCGCCGCGACCCCGATCTCGGTGATCGCGGAGTTCTATCCGATCTTCGCGCTGCACGACAAGTACGAATCCCTGGAGCCGTTGCAGAAGGTGGAGTGCGTCGTGATCGGCGGCGACTCCGACCACCTGACGCCGTTCGAGCACGCCGAGGAGATCGTCCGGCACGTGCCCGGCGCCGAACTGGTCGAGGTGAAGAACTGCGGGCACCTCGGCCTGATCGAGCATCATCGTGAGTTCACCGCAGCACTGCTCGGCATGATCGAGCGGGCCGAACTATCCCTGGGACAGACATGACCGACCTGCACGTGGTGGACGCGACCGCGGAGCACGTGGACCAGATCGTCGCGGTGATCCACCACGCCTTCTCCGCCCGCCGTACTCTCGACCCGCCGTCCACCGCACTGTCCGAGAACGCCTCCACCGTCGGCGCCGCTGTCGCCGCGCACGGTGGGCTGCTGGTGCTGATCGATGGCGTGCCGGCCGGAGCGATGCTCTACGAGGTCGACGGCGAGGTGCTCGGGCTGCGCCGGGTGTCGGTGAACCCGCGCTTCCAGGGCCGTGGCGTCGCTTCGGCGATGGTCGGCTGCGCCGAGGACGCCGCGCGGGCTCGTGGGTTGCGCCGGGTCCGGTTGATCGCGCGGGTGGAACTGCCGGACACGGTCGAGTTCTGGCGGCGTCGCGGGTATTCGGTGGTGTCCCGCGAAGGCCAGAATCTGATCTATGCGAAGGCGATGCCGATCTCGCTGACCGTTCCGACTGCTGAGGACATGCGGGCTGCCGGCGAGGAGCTCGCCGGGCAGTTGCGAGCGGGCGACGTACTGGTTCTGTCGGGCGATCTCGGTGCCGGCAAGACGACGTTCACTCAAGGCCTGGGCGCCGGCTTGAAGGTGCGGGGTGCCATCACCTCGCCGACCTTCGTGATCTCCCGTGTGCACCCGTCCCTGGCCGGCGGTCCCGCCTTGGTCCACGTGGACGCCTATCGACTGGGCGGCATCGCCGAACTCGACGACCTGGACCTGGACGCCAGCCTCGACGACGCCGTCACCGTCGTCGAATGGGGCCACGGCCTGGCAGAGACGCTCGCCCCGGACCGCCTGGACATCGTCATCACCCGAGGCGACAACGACACCGACGAAACCCGAGACCTGAGAGTGACTCCGGCCGGCCCCCGCTGGGCCGAGGCCGGCGTGCACCTGACCCCACCGACTGCGCGGACTGAGCCGACTCCATCGACTGCGCCGGCGCAGCCGGCGGCAGATCCGACGGTGGAGCCGGCGCGCGCGGCGTCCTCCCACCCCACCTCCTCCGCTCCGGCGGAGCCGGAGAGGAGCTAGCCGTGCTGCTTGCTTTTGATACCTCCAGTGCGGCTGTCACCGTGGCGTTGGCTGATCCGGTCAGCGGTGCTGTGGTGGCTTCTTCTTCCACTGTGGATGCTCTGCGGCACGGCGAGCTGCTAGCGCCTGCCATCGCCGACGCGTTGGCGACTGCTGGATGCTCGCCGCGGGATCTGACGAAGATTGCGGTCGGCGTGGGACCTGGCCCGTTCACCGGACTGCGGGTCGGGCTGGTGACGGCGCGGACGATGGCGGACATGCTCGGCATCGAGGTCGCCGGCGTCTGCAGTCTCGACATCCTGGCCCGCCAGTCCTCTCTCGCCCTGCCAGTCGCCGTCGCGACCGACGCGCGCCGCAAGGAGATCTACTGGGCCCTGTACGACGGCCCCGCGGCTGACGGCAGTCGGCGGCGGCTGGAAGGGCCGGCGGTGGATCGCCCGGCCGAAGTGGCTCACGTGCTGTCTGGCCTCCCCGTGATCGGCCGCGGCGCCGTGCTCTATGCGGAGGCGCTCGGAGTCGACACCGCCGACGTGATCGAGTACCCGTCGGCCGAGGTACTCGCGCTCGGAGTGGCGACCGGGACCCTCCCGGTGGTCGCTCCGGACCCGCTCTACCTGCGGCGGCCCGACGTAACGATGTCCGGTGGCCCCAAGAGCGTGCTGCCCAATTGACGTCCTCCCTGCCCCCAAGGGACGGGATTCCAACCCCTACGCAAAGGTAGCGAGTTGAGGTTCACGCTTCAGCGAGATCCGTGCCGGCGTCTCTCGGCGTGCGCTGACGGCCCGTCCGGCCGCGATGTTGACTGCTGCGTTCACGTCCGCGTTCGCCTGATGTCCGCAGCCCGCGCATCGGAAGACCGCTTGGCTCTCGCGGTTGTCCGGTGCGCGGTGCCCGCAGACGCTGCAGGTCTGCGACGTGTACGCAGGGTTCACTTTCTCGACTCGTCCTGCTGCTTTGTCCTCCAGCCGGGCCACCAGGCCGCCCCAGCCGCTGACCAGAATGCCACGGTTCAGACCTGCCTTGGCACGGCGACGGTTCGGCAGGTACCTACCTGGACGTTCGGGATCGGGTTTGGGCTTGGGGCGTCTGGTCATCTGCGCGATGCGCAGATCTTCCACCCGGATGACATCGAATCGTCGTGCAAGGTCGGTGCTCGTCTTCTCTACCCAGTCCTTGCGGCGATCGCGGGCACGGGCATAGAGCCTGGCGATCGCAGCCCTCACCCGCTGACGCCGGTTGGAGCCGCGACGGCAGCGGGACAGGCGGCGTTGCAGGTGCTTGCACCGTTCCTGTTCACGGTTCGACAGGCCGGGGCACGACAAGAGCTCACCGGTAGACAGGGCCGCCGAGACGGTGACGCCGCGGTCGACACCGACGACCTCGCCCGTACCCGGTGCGGGAATGGGCGGCGGGACCACGGCGAACGCGAGATGCCAGCGACCCACCCGGTCGCGGGTGATGCGGTAGGACTTCGCAGCGGGAATCGCGCGGGACAGCCGGAATCGTACCCAGCCGACCTTCGGCACGTTGACCGCGGCCCACGTCCGGTTCAGCTTCACTACCCGGGATGCCTGACCACCGACGATACGGAACCCCTCATGCAGGTCGGCCCGGCGCCACATCGGCCGCCGGTGGGTACCGGCATAGAAGTTCCTGACAGCTCGGTCGAAGTCCCGCAGCGCCTGCTGCTGCACGGTCTGCGAACCGGCCCGCAGCCAGCCGAACACGGCCCGCGCCGCCGTCAGTTGCCGGCATTGCTCCGCAAAGCTTGGCGTCGGTCTCTTGTCGCGTGTCCACATCGACCACTGCTCGAGCGCCAGGTTCCACACATACCGGGCATGCCTGCAGTGTTCCAGCAACGCAGCTTGCTGCGCGAGAGTCGGGTACATCCGGAACCGGGACACGGAACGATCCAATCAGCCGGGACCGACAGTCCCCGATCTCCGAAGGGAGGCAGACGCGGCTCCTGCCCCACCTTGATCAACGGGGCATCCCCGCGACGACCCAAGTGAGACCTGCGATTCGAGTGGCGACAGCGGACGACCTACCCGTTCTGGTTGCTTTGGACGAAATGTGCTTCGGGCTGATGGCGTGGAGTACGGTCGCCTGGACGACGGAGTTCGAGCGACTGTCCGACGACCGAGTGATCCTGGTGGCGGACGAAGGGACTGCCGTCGGGTATCTGGTACTCCTGGTTCCTGCCGCGGCGGAGGACCCGGTGGATCTGCTGCGGATCGCGGTCGCGCCGGAAGTACGGCGTACAGGGGTTGGTGGGCAGTTGCTGACGGCGGGGTTGCGGCGCTGCGCCGGCCGGACGGTCCTGCTGGAGGTTGCTGCAGGCAACGAGTCGGCCGGTGCGCTGTACCGCGGTTTCGGCTTCGAGGAGATCAGCCGGCGCAAGGGCTATTACGCCGGCGGCGAGGATGCGGTGATTATGCGGTTGGAGAATGCGGCATGAGTGAGAACGAGCCCCTGATCCTGGGCATCGAGACGTCCTGCGACGAGACCGGTGTCGGGATCGTCCGCGGCCAGACGCTGCTCGCCGACGCGATCGCGTCCAGCGTCGAGGAGCACGCCCGGTTCGGCGGCGTCGTGCCGGAGGTCGCCAGTCGCGCGCACCTCGAGGCGATGGTGCCGACGATCCGCCGCGCCTGCGAGACCGCCGGGATCAAGCCCACCGACGTCGACGCGATCGCCGTCACCAGCGGCCCCGGCCTGGCCGGCGCCCTGCTCGTCGGCGTCGCCGCGGCCAAGGGTCTGGCGCTCTCGCTCGACAAGCCGCTGTACGGCGTGAACCACCTCGCCGCGCACGTCGCCGTCGACACACTGGAGCACGGCGACATCCCCAAGGGCGCGATCGCGATGCTCGTGTCCGGCGGGCACTCGTCGCTGCTCGCGGTCGAGGACATCACCGTCGGCGTCGAACCGATGGGCGCGACCATCGACGACGCGGCCGGCGAGGCGTTCGACAAGGTCGCGCGGGTGCTCGGGCTGCCGTTCCCCGGCGGTCCATATATCGACAAGGCGGCACGGGACGGCGGGGACGCGCTGTACGTTCGCTTTCCCCGCGGGCTGACGAGTCAGCGGGATCTCGAGCGGCACCGGTTCGACTTCTCGTTCTCGGGGTTGAAGACGGCTGTCGCGCGCTGGGTCGAGGCGAAGCGGCGTGATGGTGAAGACGTTCCGGTGAACCACGTGGCGGCTGCTTTCCAGGAGGCTGTCTGCGACGTGCTGACACGCAAGGCGATCGACGCCTGCAAGGACCGCGGCTACGAGCACCTACTGATCGGTGGCGGCGTCGCGGCGAACTCGCGGCTCCGGGCGATGGCCGAGGAGCGGTGCTCGGCCGCGGGCATCGCAGTACGGGTGCCGCGGCCGGGGTTGTGCACGGACAACGGCGCGATGGTGGCCGCGCTCGGGTCCGAACTGGTCCGGGCCGGGCAGGCGCCGTCGCCGCTGGGGTTGCCGGCCGACTCGTCCATGCCGATCACCACGGTGCTGAACCGATGAGGTGGGAGCACCCGGGCGGGTACGTCGCCGACGATGACGCGGCGCGGGTGGATCTGGACGTAGTACAAGGCTTCCTGCGTACGTCGTACTGGGCGCCGGGGGTGCCGCGCGACGTGGTGGCCCGGGCGGTCGCGAACAGCCTGAACGTCGGGGTCTACGACGCCGAGGGTGCGCAGGTCGCGTACGCGCGGGCGGTGACGGACCGGGCGACGTACGCGTGGATCGCGGATGTCTTCGTGCTGCCGTCGCATCGTGGCCACGGGCTCGGGCGATTCGTGGTGTCGACGCTGCTTGACCACCCCGAGTTGCAAGGGCTGCGACGGACGATGCTGGCGACGGCGGACGCACACGACTTGTATCGGTCCTACGGGTTCAAGGAAGTGGCGGACCCGAGCCGCTTCCTGGTGGTCCAGCAGGACCCCGCTGTGCTCTACGGGCAATCATGAGTGTGCCAGGCATCAACCTGCTGAACGGGCAGTCATGAGTCTGCCGGGGATCGATCTGGTGGCCGCGCCGCGGGGTGCTTCGGATTTGGTGCTGCTGGCCCACGGCGGCGGCGTTGATTCCCTTGCCGCCGCCGGTGCCTGGCGGGCACCGATCCTACGGATGTGGCCCTTCGCGGTAGCTGCTCGCTCGGCAGCACCTGATGCCGCCGTCGGCCTGATGCGCTACCGCTACCGCGGCTGGAACGGCCCCGAGGCCCACCCCGCCCGCGACTTGGAAACAGTGCTGGATGGCCTGCCGTCGTCCATCCGCCGAGTGTTCCTCATCGGCCACTCGATGGGCGGCCGAGCAGTCGTTGCCGCCGGCAATCACCCGCTGGTCGCCGGCGTCCTGGGCCTAGCTCCATGGCTCCCCGCCGGCGAGCCTCTCGTCGCCCTCCGAGGCCCTGTCGTCTTCGCCCACGGCACCCTCGACCGCATCACCTCCCCAGCCTTGACCGCCGCCTACACCCACCGCCTCCGAGCCGCCGGCATCCCAGTCGCCCTCGTCACCGTCGATGCCGAGAAACACGCCATGCTCCACCGCCCCGCCGACTGGAACGACCTAGTCCGCCGCTTCGTCACCCTGGCCCTCGGCAATCCCGTCGACTTCCCCACCCCCACCACAGCCAACAAAACCGAACCCCTCCCACTGTGGAACCCCACCGGCGGCCCATCAGCCGGAGTACGCGACATAGCCACCGCCCGTCTCCGCCTCAGAGTCCTACACCCCAAAACCCTCGAACAGCTCTAGCTGTCAGCGGGGGATTAGTGGCGGGCTCCTGACTGGGTGCGGCAACAGACGCAGCACCTCGTCCGTCGGCAAGCCGGTCAGGAGCCCGCTCATGGGGTCGATCATATGTTCGAATGCCCTGTTGGCGCAACTCGGTGGCAGGAGTAGGCGACGGCGTCGCGGCCGATCCTCGTGACGATGAGGGTGGCGCTCGCCGAACCCTTGAGGGACAGCTTCTTGCGGAGGACTGCGGGGTCGAAGTCGACGCCGCGTTTCTTGATCTCGAGGGTGCCGATGCCCTCTTTGCGCACCCAAGAACGCAGGGCTTTCTCCTTGTAGGGCAGTTCTTCGACCACCTGGTAGGCGGATGCCAGCGGGGTCGGTACAAGGTCGTCTGAGGTCACATAGGCGATGCGTGGGTCCAGGAGCCAGCCGTCTACCGCTGCGGCGACCGCGGTGACCAAGCCGGCTCTTACGACGGCCCCGTCCGGTTCGTAGATGTACTGCCCGACTGGGCCGCTATCGGCCTCGGGTGCCGAGGTGACAGTGGCTCCACTCGGCAGCAGGGTCGCGCGGCGTGTAGTACCGGCGTAGAGCTTGCGGGACCACAGTGCGGCCTCCTTGACCTCACCGGCGTCGCTCACCCACTCCGCCTCGACCCCGTCCGGTACGGCCTCGTGCGGGATGCCCGGGGCGACCTTGACGCACGCAGTACCTGACAGCAGTTCGGTGATGAAGGACCACGGCGGGGAGTAGGCGTTGTGGTCGAACACCCGCTTGCCGTCCGCCCGTCGCGCCGGATCCGCGAACACCACCTCGTACTGCGTGACGTCCTGCGCCTCGGCGTCTCCGACCAGCACCTCCCCGGGGAGTCCCAGAGCCGCAAGGTTGGCCCGAGCCGCAGCAGCCGTGGCGGGATCCCGCTCGACCCCCGTGACCCGCAGTCCGGCCCGAGCCGAGCTGATCAGGTCGCCACCGATCCCGCAGCCCAGATCGACCACGGTGGTGCCGGGGAGCGTCTGAGCGATGCGGGTGGCTCTGTGCACGCCGACTGCTGTCCGAGTGGCCTGCTCAAGCCCGTCCGGGGTGAAGTACATCCGCGCGGCATCGGCCGCCCCGAACTTGGCCACAGCCCGGTGCCGCAGCGAAGCCTGCGTGACCGCGGCGGTCACCACCGCAGCGTCGTACCGGCGTCGGAGTTGCTCGACCAGCCTCAACTCGCCGCCGGGGGTGAACTCCGCACAGGCCTCAGCCAGTACTGCGGACCCGGGTGCGGTGAGCAGTGAGGTGATCGACGAGGGGTCCACCCGCCCAAGTCTGCCCGGCGAGCTACAGCGGGCTGGAGCAGGCCTTGCTCCAGGTGTTCGTCTTGGAGGAGAACAGCCGCCAGTTAATCGCCGAGCGGGTCTTGGGACCGTAGATGCCGTCTGCTGTGAGCTTGTGCCGCTTCTGGACGGCCTTGACCACTGCACGGGTGTTGCTGCCGTACACGCCGTCCACTGTGAGGCGGTAGCCGTAGCAGTAGTTCAGGTTGCGCTGCAGAGTCCGGATCGCGGTATCGGGGTCGCCCGAGCGCGCGGAGCCCCGGTTCGGGTTGTCGCCGTACATGAGGTTGCAGTTGGTACTGGTGCTTTGCCAGACCGACGGCATCGGCACGCCCCACCCGGTCCTGCCGACCGGTATCAGCCGAGCCGTCCGGCACTGGACCAGCGCGGCCGCCGCCTGTGCCTCAGCCTCCGCCTGCACCTCAGCCTCCGTCCGCACGTCGCTCGCCGCGGCATCCTCAGCCGGCTGCACCTGTACTGCGGGCGCACCGCCGCCCGGCGCGGGCGCCCCGCCCGAAGCCGGCTGGTCCTGCCCCTTCGCCGCCAGACCGGCGACCGCGATCGGGCTGAGCAGGATCACGACGATGACGGCGGTCTTGCGCGAAGTGAGCTTCGGCAAACTCCTCAGGGACGGGATGCGGAGGGCCATGGTGTCTCCTCGGGGCGGTCGATCCCGGGGCGGCCGGGATGCCTTCAGACAAGACGGTCGCACGCCCGCCTGCCTTTCGCCCAGAGCTCGGTGGCGGAAAGCAGCGGCGAGATCACTACGGGTGCGGACGTTCGCCGGGGGCGAGATTCTGGCACTCGAGTTGACCGAGTGCTAATCGCGGCCTAGATTCGGTGTTGGCACTCTCCACTGGAGGGTGCCAGCGGCCCGGCCTCTGATCCCCGCGACGGCAGAGGTGAACGGCCGCTCGCAGCACCCCAGAACACACCAAGAACTCGACCGTGGAGGTCAGCAAGTGTCGGTCACGATCAAGCCGCTCGAGGACCGCATCCTCGTTGCGCCGCTCGAAGCCGAGCAGACCACGAAGTCCGGCCTGGTCATCCCGGACACCGCCAAGGAGAAGCCGCAGGAGGGCGAGATCCTCGCCGTCGGCCCCGGCCGCATCGACGACAACGGCAACCGTGTCCCGCTGGACGTTAGCGTCGGCGACAAGGTCATCTACTCCAAGTACGGCGGCACCGAGGTCAAGTACGACGGCCAGGACTACCTGATCCTGGGCGCCCGCGACATCCTCGCAGTCGTCACCAAGTGACGATCGCTCGTTCGTCCTGACTGACACCGCTCCGGCGCCGGTACCTGGCTCCGGAGCGGAGTCGGTTCGGGCGGCCGCGAGCACCCACGCAGAAACTCAGAGAGGGACTAGTTTTCCATGCCGAAGATCCTCGAGTTCGACGAGAACGCGCGGCGCGCGCTGGAGCGCGGCGTCGACAAGCTCGCGAACACGGTGAAGGTGACGCTGGGGCCGAAGGGCCGCTACGTCGTGCTGGACAAGAAGTGGGGCGCACCGACCATCACCAACGACGGTGTCACCGTCGCCCGTGAGGTCGAGCTGGACGACCCGTTCGAGAACCTGGGTGCGCAGCTGACCAAGGAAGTTGCCACCAAGACCAACGACATCGCCGGTGACGGTACGACGACCGCGACCGTGCTGGCGCAGGCGCTGGTGCACGAGGGCCTGCGGGCCGTTGCGGCCGGCGTCAACCCGATGGGCCTGAAGAAGGGCATCGAGGCCGCCGTCGAGGCCGTCTCGGCGAAGCTGATCGAGACCGCCCGCCCGGTCGACGACAAGGGCGACATGGCCCACGTCGCCACCATCTCCGCCCGCGACGCCGAGATCGGCGCGCTGATCGCGGAGGCCTTCGACAAGGTCGGCAAGGACGGCGTCATCACCGTCGAGGAGTCGAACACCTTCGGCACCGAGCTGGACTTCACCGAGGGCATGCAGTTCGACAAGGGCTTCATCTCGCCCTACTTCATCACCGACGCCGAGGCCGGCGAAGCGGTGCTGGACGACCCGTACATCCTCATCCACCAGGGCAAGATCTCCGCGGTCGCGGACCTGCTGCCGCTGCTGGAGAAGGTCGTGCAGTCCGGCAAGGCGCTGCTGATCATCGCCGAGGACGTCGAGGGCGAGGCCCTGTCGACCCTGGTGGTCAACAAGATCCGCGGCAACTTCACCTCGGTCGCCGTCAAGGCGCCGGGCTTCGGCGACCGTCGCAAGGCGATGCTCGAGGACCTGGCCTCGCTGACCGGTGCGCAGGTCATCGCCCCCGAGGTCGGCCTCAAGCTGGACCAGGTCGGGCTCGAGGTGCTCGGCACCGCCCGCCGGATCGTGGTCAGCAAGGACAACACCACGGTCGTCGAGGGTGCCGGCAAGTCCGACGAGATCGACGCCCGGGTCAACCAGATCAAGGCCGAGATCGAGCGGACCGACTCCGACTGGGACCGCGAGAAGCTGCAGGAGCGGCTGGCCAAGCTGGCCGGTGGCGTCTGCGTGATCAAGGTCGGCGCGGCCACCGAGGTCGAGCTGAAGGAGAAGAAGCACCGCATCGAGGACGCCGTCTCGGCGACCCGTGCGGCGATCGAGGAGGGCATCGTCGCCGGTGGCGGCTCCGCTCTCGTCCACGCCGCCGCGGTGCTGGAGAACGGCCTGGACCTGGAGGGTGACGAGCTCGCCGGTGTCCGGATCGTCAGGAAGGCGATCGTCGAGCCGCTGCGCTGGATCGCCGAGAACGGCGGCTACGAGGGCTACGTCGTCACCGCCAAGGTGGCCGAGCTCGAGGTCGGCAGCGGCTTCAACGCCGCCACCGGCGAGTACGGCGACCTGCTCGCGCAGGGCGTCCTCGACCCGGTCAAGGTGACGCGCTCCGCGCTGGCGAACGCCGGCTCGATCGCGGCCCTGCTCCTCACCACGGAGACCCTGGTCGTCGACAAGCCCGAGGAAGAGGAGCCCGCCGCGGCCGGTCACGGCCACGGTCACGGCCACTGATCTCCTCGCTCTTCGCACCACCAACCGCCCGGCCGGTCTTCGGACCAGCCGGGCGGTTTCTCGTCCCACCCGGGTGCGGCCTGAGGGTGGCCGCGGTACCGATCACTGTTCGTAGTGAAAAAAGCTCCGAGATCACCTATTGCCACTAGGCAACGAGGGTTGAGCGCCGTACTATCTTGCAGGCTGACCGGTCCGCAACGAGGGGGGCGAGGGGTGACCGAGGTCCATGTACCGCACACCCATGATCGGGTCGAGCTCCGTGACCTCGCCGCTTCGGCGGCGGCCGGTGACGGCGTAGCTCTGAACGACCTGCTCACCAGGGTGCGGGCCGTCGCCCACCGCTACGTGCGCTCGAGGCTGTGGACTTACCCGGGCGGCGCCGACATGGTCGACGACGTCTCGCAGGAAGTCTGTGTCGCCGTCTTCGGGGCGCTGAACCGCTACCGGGACGAGGGAAGGCCGTTCGAGGCCTTCGTGTACGGCATCGCGGCGCGTAAAGTCGCCGATGCGCAGCGCGCGTTCGCGGTCGCGGACTTGTCGACACCGGATCTTCCGGACGGGGCGGACGAGTCGCCGACGCCGGAGGAGCACGCGGTCAGACATTCAGAGGTCCAGCACATCATGGGACTGCTGGACAGATTGCCGGAGAAGTTGCGGGAGATCCTGCGGCTCCGGGTGGTAGCGGGGATGTCAGCCGAGGAGACCGGCCGGGCACTGGGGATGACACCGGGGGCGGTGAGGGTCGCACAGCATCGGGCGTTGAACACGCTCAGGGGGTTTGTGGGGCATGAGGCAAAGTCGGAACGAGGGGCAGGGGAGGGGCGACATGGCTGACCGTTTTGATCTAGAAGCGATAGAGGCCGATGACGCGCTGCTCGACCTGCTCGCAGCCGGTGGGGAATCCGCCTGGTCGGCGGGTGAGCACGACCCGGCCCTGAAGCTGCTGGCCGATCTGCGGCTGGCGGTGGAGGTCGAGGACGAGCTCCCGGTGGAGACGATCGACGATCCGGAGAGCTTCCTGGCACGGTGTGCCGCGATGAACCCGGCGATGGATCCGTTCGCGCGCAAGATGGCCGCCCGGGGTGTGGCCCTGGGCATCGCCGCGGTGGCCGCGTTGTCGGTCTCCGGGGTGGCCGCGGCGGTCACCGGCGACCCGCTGTCGCCGTACGAAGAGGTGATCAAGAAGGTCGTCGACGCGGTCCGGCCGGAGACCAGTTCGCCGCTGGAGCAGCTCGACGGGCTGCCGGTGGTCGACAAGACCAAGATCGTCAAGGTCGCGAAGGACTACAAGGAGAAGCAGGAAGAGGCCAAGGCGGCCGACGAGAAGCGCGAGGAGCAGCGTCTCGCGGCGCCCGGCATCCCGCCGGCCGACGTGGACACAGTGCTCCAGCCGCCGCTGGCCCGCCCGCCGGTGGTCGAGGCGCCGACCAAGGTGGAGGTGCCGGCCAATCCGCCGGCCGAGGAGGAGCCGGTCGACGAGAAGCCGGTGGAGGTGCCGACCTCGGATCCGACGGACCAGCCGTCCGAGCCGCCGACCACCGAGCCGACGCCGACGGATCCGCCGGTGACCACGCCGCCGACGACCGAGCCGACCAACGCGCCGCAGACGCCGGCCCCGACCACGCCGCCGACGACCGGCACCGGTTCGAGCGACAACGGTTCGGGGGACAACGGTTCCACCGGCAACCCGAGCACCAACCCCACCACCGTGCCGTCCAGCGGTGGCGAGACCGGCTCCGGTGACACGGGCGCCGGGAGCGACACCAGCGCGGGTGAGGACACCACCACGGGTGGCGACACCACGACGGGTGGCGACACCACGACAGGTGGCGACACCAGCACGGGTGATCAGACCAGCCCGGGTGGCGACACGAGCACCGGCGGGTCCGAGCAGACCACCCCGAGCGACCAGACCGGTGACCAGGCAGGCGACCAGTCGGGTGACTCGCAGGACGACGGAACCAGCGGCGACGAGCCGGCCGGGGACGAGCCCACGGAGGTGCTCGCGACCGTCGTGGCCCGGGCGCTACCGACCACCGAGTCGGCCGAGCCCACCCGCCTGGAGCAGTACGTCGCCAAGGAGACAAAGTCCAAGGCCAAGCACTCCAACGGTAAGAAGTCGCTCGGCTACGCCAAGGCGCAGTACGCCAAGGGCAAGCACTCCAGCGGCCGGTACGCCGAGGGCAGGCACGCCGCGATCGCCAGGGCGCACGGCTCGATGGCCCCGATGACGCTGCGGCAGATCCTCACCGTCCTGAACGGCCCGATGGGCTCTCGCTGACCGGTTCCGGGCAGGCTCCGCACCGGGGCCTGCGCGGCGGCCTGTGGAGGACCGATTCGGGGCGGCAGGTGCCCCCGGCATAGGATGGGGTCCCGTTCTCGCCGTGCAAAGGTGCCTGCCTTCCTCATGGACATCACACCCGCTGGAGTTCCCGACAAGTTCGCCGTCCTCGGCCTGACGTTCGACGACGTGCTGCTGCAGCCGAACGAGTCCGACGTCATCCCCTCCGAGGCCATCACCAAGTCCCGGGTCAGCCGGAACATCGAGGTGAACATCCCGCTGCTGTCCAGCGCGATGGACACCGTCACCGAGGCGCGGATGGCGATCGCGATGGCCCGCCAGGGCGGTCTCGGCGTGCTGCACCGCAACCTTTCGATCGAGGACCAGGCCCAGCAGGTCGATCTGGTCAAGCGGTCCGAGTCCGGCATGATCGCGCAGCCGATCACCATCGGCCCGGACGCGACCATCGGCGAGGCCGACGCGCTCTGCGGTCAGTACCGGATCTCCGGGGTCCCCGTGGTCGACGACGCCGGCGTCCTGGTCGGCATCGTGACGAACCGGGACATGCGGTTCGAGAACGACCCGAATCGGCCGATCCACGAGGTGATGACGCGGCAGCCGCTCGTCACCGGCCCGCAGGGCATCTCCGCCGACGACGCGATCAAGCTGCTGAGCCGGCACAAGATCGAGAAGCTGCCGCTGGTCGACCAGGCCGGCAAGCTGACCGGCCTGATCACGTTGAAGGACTTCGTCAAGCGCGACAAGTTCCCGCTGTCGACGAAGGACGGCTCGGGCCGGCTGGTAGTGGGCGCCGCGATCGGCTTCTTCGGTGAGGCGTACAAGCGGGCCATGACGCTGGTCGAGGCCGGGGTGGACGTGCTCGTGGTGGACACCGCGCACGGTCACTCGCAGGCGCAACTGGAAATCATCCGCAAGCTCAAGGCCGACCCGGCCGTCCGCGGCGTGGACATCGTCGGCGGCAACGTCGGCACCCGGGCCGGTGCCCAGGCGCTGGTCGACGCGGGCGCGGACGGCGTCAAGGTCGGCGTCGGACCGGGCTCGATCTGTACCACGCGCGTCGTGTCCGGCGTCGGCGTCCCGCAGGTCACCGCGATCTACGAAGCCTCCCTGGCCTGCAAGCCCGCCGGCGTACCGGTGATCGGCGACGGCGGCCTGCAGTACTCCGGCGACATCGCCAAGGCCCTGGTGGCCGGCGCCGACACGGTCATGCTGGGCTCGCTCCTGGCCGGCTGCGAGGAGTCGCCGGGCGACCTGGTCTTCATCAACGGCAAGCAGTTCAAGGCGTACCGCGGGATGGGTTCGCTCGGCGCGATGCAGTCGGCCGGCGGCCTGCGCAAGTCCTACTCCAAGGACCGCTACTTCCAGAGCGACGTCGGCAGCGACGAGAAGCTGATCGCCGAGGGCGTCGAGGGCCAGGTCCCGTACCGCGGCCCGCTGTCCGCCGTCGCGCACCAGTTGATCGGCGGCCTGCGGCAGTCGATGTGGTACTGCGGATCGCGGACCGTCCCGGAGCTCCAGGAGAAGGGCACGTTCGTCCGGATCACCTCCGCCGGGCTGCAGGAGTCGCACCCGCACGACATCCAGATGACGGTCGAGGCGCCGAACTACTCCGGCCGCTGACCCGCCTGCGCAACCAGAAGGAATCCAGATGACCGAGATCGAGATCGGCCGCGCCAAGCGGGGCCGGCAGGCCTACGCGTTCGACCACATCGCGATCGTGCCGTCGCGGCGGACCCGGGACCCCGAGGAGGTCTCGACCGCCTGGCAGATCGACGCGTACCGGTTCGAACTGCCGATCCTGGCCGCGCCGATGGACTCGGTGATGTCGCCGGCCACCGCGATCGCGATCGGCAAGGCCGGCGGTCTCGGCGTGCTGAACCTCGAAGGCCTCTGGACCCGGTACGACGACCCCACTTCGCTGCTGGAGGAGATCACCAGCATCAGCAAGGAGGAGGCGACCCACCGGCTGCAGGAGATCTACTCGGCGCCGATCAAGCCCGAGTTGATCTCCCAGCGGGTGCAGGAGATCCGCGACTCCGGAGTGACGGTCGCGGGTGCGCTGTCGCCGCAGCGGACCAAGCAGTTCGCCAAGCACGTCGTGGACGCGGGCGTCGACCTGTTCGTCATCCGCGGTACGACGGTGTCGGCGGAGCACGTCTCCGGCCAGGCCGAGCCGCTCAACCTGAAGCAGTTCATCTATGACCTCGACGTGCCAGTCATCGTCGGGGGCTGCGCCACCCACCAGGCCGCACTGCACCTGATGCGGACGGGAGCGGCCGGAGTGCTGGTCGGTTTCGGCGGCGGCGCGGCGCACACCACCCGCAAGGTGCTCGGCGTCGCGGTGCCGATGGCGTCCGCCGTCGCGGATGTGGCGGCGGCTCGGCGCGACTACATGGACGAGTCCGGTGGCCGGTACGTGCACGTCATCGCGGACGGGTCGGTCGGCCGGTCCGGGGACGTGGCGAAGGCGATCGCGTGTGGCGCGGACGCTGTCATGGTCGGCTCGCCGCTGGCCCGGGCGAGTGACGCTCCCGGCGGCGGGTTCCACTGGGGTGCCGAGGCATGGCACGCCGATCTGCCCCGCGGTGAGCGGGTCGAGGTGGGCGTCACCGGCACGATGGAGCAGATTTTGTTCGGTCCGTCCTGGGTCCCGGACGGCACGATGAACCTTGTCGGCGCCCTCAAGCGCGCCATGGCCACCACTGGTTACACCGAACTCAAGGAGTTCCAGCGGGTCGAGGTCGTCGTCGGTTGATCATCGCCCTTTGTCCGGTTCTGGAAGGATGAGGGCATGGGATTGTTCAGCCGGAACAGCAGCAAGGACGCCGACAACGTTGCCCTCGCCGCCGCGCGGGGCCGACTCTCCTCCTCCGATGTGGACCAGATCCGCTTTCTGCTCACCACCAAGAAGTCCGTGTTCGCGGTGAAGTACGTGGTGGAACGCACCGGGCTCGAGCTCAAGCAGGCCAAGGATCTGGTCGACGAGATCCGGCTCGGCCGCTACGTGCCACCCGTCACCGACACCCCTGTTGTCCGGTTGCCCGGCACCAACCTGGCCGAGCGCACGCGTGCTCTCAAGGGCGCAGGCGAACTGCACCAGGCGACCGCCCTCGTGGTGAGTGAGACCGGCATGACCGAGATGGAAGCCGGCCTCTTCGTCGGTGCCCTGCGAACAGACCCGCAGGACTCCTAACCCTTCACGTAGGACAACTTCTCGGCGACCTTGCCGTCGTGCAGCCGCAGTACGTCGACGCCGCGGACGTGACCGCGTTCGCCGTCCGGTCCGCGCCAGGAGAACTTCCACCGGACGACAGCGCGGTCACCCAGCACCACCGCCTCCTCGGTCTCGAACGAAGGCTCCGGCGTCTCGTCGAACAGCTTGCGCCACTGCTCCCGTACTGCGTCCGCTCCCTCGAAGCGGGAGCCGTCGGGTGCGGGCGAGGTCGATTCGAACACGCAGTCCGGCGTCATCTGCGCCATGATCGCGTCCACGTCTCCCCGCGCGAACGCCTCGCCGAGCAACGCGACGGCCGGATGCCCCGGAGTCCACGAGGGATCCCGGCCGAAGGCACCGAGCAGCGCGTTCGCAGGGTCAGAGAACCCGTCCACCCGGGCGCCGATCGCGCCGCCACCCCGATAGATCTCCTCGCGATCCTTGAACCAGGACGCCACCCCGTCGACCACCGCGGGGTCCATCCGCGCGTCGGCCCCGATCGCGACCGCGAGATCCCAGCCGTGGACGAGGTGGTCCGCCGCGAGTTGGTAGACGTACTCGGCCGCCTGCTCCTCGCCGTACGAGAGCCGGACGGTGCCGCCCCGCAGTACGGGCTCGGTGACGGCGTTCTGGGCGGCGCGCGCGGCGTGCGCGGCGGCCTCGGCCGGGTCGTCGCCGAGCAGGTCACCGTCGAGCGAGTCGCCGACGTCCTCGATCGTCTTGCCCTCCATCAGCGGAACGGTCCAGCGTTCCTCGCCGACGACATGGTTCACCAGCGTCCGCACATCCCAGTCCGCGCAGGGCGTCGGAGCATCCCACTGATCCGGCCGGACGGCGGCCACCTGCCGGACGAACTCCTCGCTGGCGCGTCGGTGCAGTTCTACTACGTCCATCACACACCCCCTGCCGCCAGACTGCGCCCGGCAAACAGCGGCCGTCAATGGTCCTACAGTTGCTGAGCCGCTTCGTGGGCGTGTTGTGAGGCCGTGAAGTCGCCCTTCGCCGCCAGCAGGTCGCCATGGTGCCGTAGGCAAGCACCGGCCAGGTCCTTCACCTCGTGATCCGTCGTCGTGAAGGGAATCAGCGCGGTGGCCACCTCGGCGCTCCAGCCGGCCAGGTCGAGGGCCATCTCGGTCTGCCCGGCCGCGTGGTACGCCTCGGAGATGTCCAGCAGCACCTGAGCCCAGACCGGTGCGTAGGTGCTCGTCTCGTACCGCATCCGGTGCGACTCGCGTTCCGACGAGATCGCGAACAGGTAGTGCGCCTCGAGGCCCAGCGTCAGTGCGGTCTCGGCGTCGTGCGCGAGCATCGGCCGGACCAGTTCGGCCAGTTCGGTGGCGCGGACCGCGGCCGACTCGGGGTCCGTGCGCCCCGACACCGTCGCCAGCGTCATCCCGGGTGCGGGTTCGCTGAGCGCCATCAGCCGGTGGTACTGCTCGTACGGGCCGAGCTTGATCTCGGCGGTCTCCAGCGCGGTGGTCAGCGAGGGCGGGATGCCGCGGTCGAGCTCCTCGTTGACCAGGGCGGCGGTCTTCGGGTCGGTCGCGTAGGCGGTGCGCAGGCAGTTCTCGCCTTCGATGATCCGGCCGACGATGCCGAGGTGCTTGCCCTTGCGGGTGAGGGCGGAGACCAGGGTGCGCAGGTCGGTCGCGGACTCGGAGTCGGCCAGCGTGTCCGCGGTGCTGAGCCCGATCTCGTCCGCCTCGAGGGCCAGGTCCAGGCGGCCCTCGGAGGCATGGATGTCCGCCGACACGGCGGTCGACGAGCACAGGTACCTCGCGTAGGACAGGGCCTGTGGGCTCGCGTTGATCTGGTCGGCCAGTTGCAGGAAGAGCTGGGTCGCCGCGTCCGCGGAGGCGACGGCCAGGTCGGGGTCGCCGTACCGGCGCAGGATGAGCGCGTTCATCGCCAGCACCCGGGCGAAGTCGGGTTGGTGCAGGATGCCGTTCTCGCCGCCGACCAGTTGGCCGTATGCGATCACCGCGCCGTCCACCTCCAGTACTGCGGTCGCTCCGTGGCCGCGGTGGGCCTGCGTCATCGCGCGTCGGGCGCGGACGTCGGCGAGGAAGGAAGTGGCGTCGAGCTCACCGGCATCGCTCAGCTCGGTGTAGCCGAGTTGAGCCTCATGGAGAGCGGCAAGCGCTTCCTCGTGCCGGCCCGACGCGTTCAGGGACCCGGCCAGCTCGTACTGCGTCGCCGCCATCAGGTGCTTGGCCTCGTAGTGGTCCGGGCGCTCCCCGGCTCGCTCCCTGGCCAGCTCGATAACCCGCTGCTGGTACGGCCCGGCCTCGTCGGCGCGTCCTTCTTCGATCAGCACTTGGGCTGTCTGCAGAGCCTCGCCGAGTTCGTCTTCAGGGGGCGTCCAAAGCCCCCCGCTGTCCACCATCTTTACAATCCACTCCTTCACAGGCTCAGTCGCTCACCTTAGCGCCACGAACCGCGTAGCCGCTCGTGTCCGGGCCGGGAAGATCGGTGCCGTGGCCAACTGCTGACACAAGCTGTTACCGACAGGTAGCCTGGACAGATGAGCGAGCAGACCTCGATTCCTGCCGACCCCGAGCTCGACCCGACCGCCTCCTACGCGACCGACCAGTCGGTCATCCGTCGGCTGGCCGGTCTGTTGCGGGCCTCGGCGGGCACGCGCACCACCTACGCGCCCGCGACCGGACAGCCGGTCGCCGAGCTGCCCCTGTCCGGTCCGGACGACGTGACCGCCGCGGTCCGCTCGGCGCGCCGGGCCCAGCGGGGCTGGAAGAACACCTCGCTCGCCGACCGCGCGGCGATCCTGCTGCGCTACCACGACCTGGTCCTGGACCACCGGCACGAGCTCGTCGACCTGGTGATCGTCGAGTCCGGCAAGGCCCGCAAGCAGGCCTTCGAGGAGGTCGCGCACGTCGCGCTCACCGCCCGGTACTACGGCCGCAAGGCCGCCGAGTTGCTCGGGCCGCAGCGCAAGCTGGGCATGTTCCCGGTGCTCACCCGGGCCGAGCAGCGATTCGTGCCGAAGGGTGTCGTCGGCATCATCTCGCCCTGGAACTACCCGCTCAGTATGGCCATGGCGGACGGCCTGCCCGCGGTCCTCGCGGGTAACACCGTCGTGCACAAGCCGGACAGCCAAACCCCGCTGACCGCGCTGCGGGCGATCGAGTTGCTCTACGAAGCGGGCCTGCCGCGCGAGGCCTGGCAGCCGGTGAACGGCGACGGCCCGACGGTCGGCGGTGCGCTCATCCAGAACACCGACTACATCTGCTTCACCGGGTCGACCAAGACCGGCCGGCTGATCGCCCAGCAGGCCGGCGAACGCCTGATCGGCTGCAGCCTCGAGCTCGGCGGCAAGAACCCGATGCTCGTACTGCGGGACGCGGACGTGCACCGGGCTGCCGAAGGAGCCGTGCGGGCATGCTTCAACAGCGCGGGTCAGCTCTGTGTCTCGCTGGAACGCCTGTACGTCGCCGACCAGATCTACGACGCGTTCGTCACGGCGTTCCTGGACCGGGTCAAGCGGATCAAGCTGTCGGCCGGGACCGGCTGGGACGTGGACATGGGCTCGCTGGTCTCCAAGGCGCAGCTCGAGACGGTGACGCGGCAGGTCGAGGACGCCCGGGCCAAGGGCGCCGTAGTACTGGCCGGCGGTAAGGCGAGGCCGGATCTCGGCCCGTTGTTCTACGAGCCCACCGTGTTGTCCGGGGTGACGCCGGAGATGGAGTGCTTCGACCAGGAGACCTTCGGGCCGGTCGTCTCGCTCTACCGGTTCTCCGACGAGTCCGAGGCGATCCAGCGCGCGAACGAGGGCGAGTACGGGCTGAACGCGAGCGTCTGGACCCGCGACGGCCGGCGCGGCCGGGCGGTCGCGGCGCAGTTGGTCGCGGGCACGGTCAACGTCAACGAGGGCTACGCGGCGACGTTCGGGTCGATCGACACCCCGATGGGTGGGATGCGGTCGTCCGGACTCGGCCGCCGCCAGGGCATCGAGGGCATCCGCCGGTACGTCGACTCGCAGGCGATCGCGACCCAGCGCCTGCTCCCGATCGCCGCCTCCCACGGCCTCAAGGACGAGGCGTACGCCGAACTGATGACGGGCGCGCTCCGGATCCTCAAGAAGCTGGGCCGCCCATGACCGGGCGAAGCGAGGGCATCGATCAACACGGTGCGATGTGTGCCTCATCCGCGCTCGGAGCGAAGCGAGGACGTGGATGAGCTTCGACCACGACGTCGTCATCATCGGCTCTGGGTTCGGTGGCAGTGTCAGCGCACTCCGCCTGGTGGAGAAGGGATATGACGTCGCGGTCCTGGAGGCCGGGGCGCGCTTCGACGACGCGGGGTTCGCGAAGAACTCGTGGGACAAGAGCCGGTTCTTCTTCGCCCCGAAGCTCGGCTGGTACGGGATCCAGCGGATCAGCGCGCTGCGCGACGTGATCATCTTGTCGGGCGCCGGGGTCGGCGGCGGCAGCCTGGTCTACGCGAACACCCTGTACGAACCGCTGCCCGCGTTCTACACCGACCGGCAGTGGGCCCACATCACCGACTGGAAGTCC
Organism: Kribbella sancticallisti; assembly: GCF_039530625.1. Taxonomy (NCBI): domain Bacteria; kingdom Bacillati; phylum Actinomycetota; class Actinomycetes; order Propionibacteriales; family Kribbellaceae; genus Kribbella; species Kribbella sancticallisti. The sequence continues at coordinate 339,071 of NZ_BAAAOS010000056.1, forward strand.
GAGCTCGCGCCGTACTACGACCAGGCCAAGCGGATGCTCGGCGTGACCACCTACCCGCACTTCTCCCCGGCCGACCAGGTGATGAAGCAGGTCGCCGACGACATGGGCGTGGGGGACACGTTCCACCCGACGCCGGTCGGAGTGTTCTTCGGCGAGCCCGCCGTCGAGGTCGACGACCCGTACTTCGGCGGCAGCGGCCCCCGGCGTACGGGGTGCATCGACTGTGGCGAGTGCATGACCGGCTGCCGGCACAACGCGAAGAACACGCTGACCAAGAACTACCTCTACCTGGCCGAGAAGGCCGGGGCGCAGGTGTTCCCGATGACCACGGTGACCTCGGTCGAGCCGCTGCCCGGCGGCGGCTACGCGATCGAGACCCGGCGGACGTCGAACCGCCGGCTGACCCGCAGGTTCACCGCCCAGCAGGTGATTTTCGCCGCCTCCGCGCTCGGGACGGCCAAGCTGCTGCACCGGTTGCGGGACGAAGGAAAGCTTCCGAAGCTGTCGGACCGGCTCGGCGTGCTGACCCGGACCAACTCCGAATCGTTGCTAGGGGCAATCGCAAGGGACCGGTCGGTCGACTACACCAAGGGCGTCGCGATCACCTCGTCGTTCCACCCCGACGACATCACCCACATCGAGCCGGTCCGCTACGGCAAGGGCAGCAACGCGATGTCGCTGCTGCAGACCGTGCTGACCGACGGGGACGGGGACCGTCCGCGCTGGCGAACCTGGCTGCGTGAGATGGGAGTGCAGCGTAAGAATCTGCGCCGCCTGTACGACCTGAAGCACTGGTCCGAGCGGACCGTCATCGCGCTGGTGATGCAGACCGCGGACAACTCGATCACCACCTTCGGCAAGCGCGACCGGTTCGGCCGCTGGCGGCTGACCTCGAAGCAGGGCCACGGAGCGCCGAACCCGTCCTGGATCCCGGTCGCCAACGAGGTGGTCCGGCGGATGGCGAAGTTGATGGGCGGTACGCCGGGCGGCACGATCGGCGAGCCGTTCAACGTGCCGATGACGGCGCACTTCATCGGCGGCTGCGCGATCGGGGACTCGGCCGGGACCGGGGTGGTGGACCCGTACCACCGGGTCTACGGCTACGAGGGTCTGCACATCATGGACGGCTCGGCCATCTCGGCGAACCTGGGGGTCAACCCGTCGCTGACGATCACCGCGCAGGCCGAGCGGGCGCTGGCGTTCTGGCCGAACAAGGGTCAGGAGGACGCCCGGCCCGCCCTCGGAGCGGAGTACCGGAGGGTGGCGGCGGTCACGCCGGCCAAGCCCGTGGTGCCGGCGGACGCGCCCGGTGCCCTTCGGCTACCGATTGTGGACATCACGGCAAAACAGGCTGTGACGAAACCGTGACACAGTGACAACAAATGTCCCGTGACCATTGAGAGTCACGGGACAGGAATGCCTGGAGTGAAAGTGAAAAAGCCTCAGGAATGATCCTGAGGCTTTCCTCTTTGGTCCGTAAAAGGGAGCAGGTCCCTCGGGAACGTTTCCGCCCAAATCGTTTCCCGAGGGACCCACTCAAGCCGGGGTGAGGCGCCCGGCGCTTTGGGATCGGGTCACCAACCACAGCTGGCGACCCGAGCTCATGTGCCTCACTCTACTACCGATTCGAGCCATTTCGACCTGCGGAGAGTGGTCGTAACCACTCTGCGTGCCGATCGTAATGTGCGACCTTTCAGTCGCTCCTCGTGATCGAGAGGCTGTGTTCTTGCGTTCACCGCCTCTGCACACATCAACGAGACGGTTCACGGTAGGTCACGAGATTCTCCAAAACTTTTTTGGCCGGGTTCCGCTGAGGCAGTTCAGGGGCCGGTGTTCCAGGTGACGCCCCTCGCAGAGAAAGAGTGCCCGGCTGCCTTACTGTGGGCCGACCGTTCGATGAGGCAGGAGAACCATGAACGACATCCTCGAGGTGGCGCGTGAGCAGGTTCTGGAGCGAGGCGTCGGCCTCACCCAGGAGCAGCTGGTCGAGGTGCTGCGCTCACCGGACGAAATGCTGGACGACCTGCTCGCCCTGGCCCACGAAGTACGGGTCAAGTGGTGCGGCGAAGAGGTCGAGGTCGAGGGGATCATCTCGCTGAAGACCGGCGGCTGCCCCGAGGACTGCCACTTCTGCTCCCAGTCCGGCCAGTTCACCTCGCCGGTCCGGTCGGTCTGGCTGAACATCCCGGAGCTGGTCGAGGCCGCCAAGGAGACCGCGAAGACCGGCGCCACCGAGTTCTGCATCGTCGCCGCCGTCCGCGGCCCGGACGCCCGGCTGATGTCGCAGGTGAAGGCCGGCATCGAGGCGATCAACGCCGAGGTCGACATCAACATCGCCTGCTCGCTCGGCATGCTCACTCAGGAGCAGGTGGACGTGCTCAAGGCGATGGGCGTCCACCGCTACAACCACAACCTCGAGTCCGCCCGGTCGTACTTCGGTGACGTGGTGACCACGCACTCCTTCGAGGAGCGCTGGGAGACCTGCCTGATGGTGCGCGAGTCCGGCATGGAGTTGTGCTGCGGCGGCCTGGTCGGCATGGGGGAGTCTCTGGAGCAGCGCGCCGAGCTCGCCGCACAACTGGCCGAGCTGGAGCCGCACGAAGTACCGCTGAACTTCCTCAACCCGCGGCCGGGCACGCCGTTCGGCGACATGGAGATCATGGCCGGCAAGGACGCGCTGCGGACCATCGCCGCGTTCCGGCTGGCGATGCCGAAGACCGTACTGCGCTACGCCGGCGGCCGGGAGCTGACGCTGGGCGACCTCGGCACCCGCGAGGGTCTGCTCGGCGGCATCAACGCCGTCATCGTCGGGAACTACCTGACCACGCTGGGCCGGCCGGCCACCGCCGACCTGGATCTGCTGGCCGACCTCAAGATGCCGGTCAAGGAACTCCAGAAGACGCTGTGACCACGCTCGTGTACTGCGGTCATTGTGGCCGCGAGGTCGCCGACGGCAGTCACGAGGACTGCCGTCAGGCACTGGCGCTGGAACCACCCCGGTACTGCGTCCACTGCCGCCGCCGGATGATCGTTCAGGTCCACCCGATGGGCTGGACCGCCCGCTGCTCCGCGCACGGCGACCTGGCGGGCTGACCGACTCAACCACTGAATGAGAGCGAACAGACCCATGCGGTCAGGTGAGGAACTGCTGCGGCGGGATGCCGAGTTGCTCTGGCATCCGTACTCGTCGTTGACCCAGCCGGCGCCGATGCACCTGGTCACGAGAGCCGACGGGGTTCGCCTGCAGCTCGATGACGGAGCCGGTGGGTCGGTCGAGGCGATCGATGCGATGGCGTCCTGGTGGTGCATGATCCACGGCTACCGGAACCCCGTGCTCGACGAGGCGCTGAAGCGGCAGGTCGACGAGTTCAGCCACGTGATGTTCGGCGGGCTCACGCACGAGCCGGCGATCCGGCTGGCCGAACGGCTGGTGGAGATCAGCCCGGCGCCGATCGAGCACGTGTTCTTCTGCGACTCCGGCTCGGTCTCGGTCGAGGTCGCGATCAAGCTGGCACTGCAGTATCAGGTTGCCCGTGGCAACAACGGCCGGACCCGGATGCTGACGGTGCGAGGCGGGTACCACGGCGACACGTTCGCGCCGATGAGCGTCTGCGATCCGGTGAACGGGATGCACTCGCTGTTCACCGGTGCGCTGAAGGAGCAGGTGTTCGGACCGCAGCCCCCGGCCGGATTTGATCGCGCGGACGACGACCCGGAGTACCTGGCCTGGGCGGTGGCGATGCGGCAGGTCGCGGCGCAGTACGCGGATGAGGTGGCGGCGATCGTCGTCGAGCCGATCCTGCAGGGTGCGGGTGGGATGTATCCGTACAGTCCTGCTTGCTTGAGGCTGTTGCGATCGTTGGCTGATGAGCATGGCTTCCTGCTGATCCTGGACGAGATCGCGACGGGCTTCGGGCGCACGGGGACTTTCTTCGCTTCTGAGCATGCTGGGGTCGATCCGGACATTCTGTGTGTCGGGAAGGCGCTGACCGGCGGGTATCTCTCGATGGCGGCGACGCTTTGTACTACGGACGTCGCGCACACGGTGTCGGGTGGTCCGGGTGGGGCGCTCATGCACGGGCCGACCTTCATGGCGAATCCGCTCGCGTGTGCGGTCGCGCTGGCGAGCATTGATCTGCTGCTGGGGCAGGACTGGGCTGGGCGGGTGGCTTCGATCTCGGCTGGTCTGTCGGCCGGGCTTGCTCCGGCGGCGTCGCTGCCTGGGGTGAAGGATGTGCGGGTGCTGGGTGCTGTCGGGGTTGTGCAGTTGGGTGGGCCGGTGGATGTGAAGCGGATGACGGACGCCGTACTGCGTCGGGGCGTCTGGGTTCGGCCGTTCCGGGATCTCATCTACACGATGCCGCCGTATGTGTGCACCGACGAGGAGATCGCGACGATCGGCCACGCCGTCACCGAAGCGATTGCCGAGGGCAACTGATGGACGCGCAGAGCGCCGGCGACGGCCTCGGCGCGTCCTCGTCGCGGGACGGCACGCCGACGAGTGGTTCGTCGGTGCTGGTGGATTGGCTTGCGCCGAAGGCTGCTGCGCTGGAATCGCGGGGGCTGACGCGGCGGCTGCGGGCGCGGGCGGCGGGCGAAGTACTGATTGATCTGGCTGGGAACGACTATCTCGGTCTTGCTCGTGATCCGCGGGTGGTGGAGGCGGCGGTTGCTGCCGTAAGGGAGTGGGGCACGGGGGCGACGGCTTCCCGACTCGTCACCGGCACGACCGCGCTGCACGCTGAACTGGAGTCCGAGCTTGCGGCTTATGCCGGGCAGGAGACGGGGCTCGTCTTCTCCTCCGGCTACCTGGCCAATCTCGGCGTGATCACCGCGCTCGGTGGTCCCGGCACCCTGCTCATCTCCGACGAGCACGTGCACGCGTCGATGGTGGATGCCTGCCGCCTGTCCCGCTCCCGAGTCGAGATCGCGCCCCACAACGACGTCGAGGCGATCGGCAAAGCTCTTGCCGAACGCAACGAGCCCCACGCGGTCGTCCTCGTCGAGTCCGTCTACAGCGTCCTCGGCGACGCCGCGCCGTTGCCCGCCCTGGCCGCGGTCGCATCGGAGTACGGCGCCGTGCTGCTGGTCGACGAAGCTCACGGCCTAGGTGTAACCGGCGCCGGCCGAGGCTCCGTCGCAGCCGCGGACCTCGCGGGCCTGGACCACGTCATCGTCACCATGACCCTGTCGAAGTCCCTCGCCAGCCAGGGCGGCATCGTCCTCGGCCCGCCCGTACTGCGCGAGCACCTCATCAACCGCGCCCGCTCCTTCATCTTCGACACCGGCCTCAACCCCGCCGCCTGCGCCGCAGCGTTAGCCGCGCTTCAGGTGCTGAGGGAAGAACCCGATCGTCCCAACGCCATCCACACCACGGCCGCCCGCCTAGCCTCCGCCTGCGGCGTCACCCCCGCATCAGGTGCCGTCGTCTCAGTCCCCATGCCCAGCCCCCAGGCAGCCGTCCGCGCCGCCGGAATCTGCCTCTCCGCCGGCGTACGAGTAGGCGTCTTCCGCCCACCCTCCGTCCCCGACGGCATCAGCCGCCTCCGCCTCACCGCCCACGCCGGCCTCTCCGGCCCCGACCTGGACCGCGCCTGCGAGGTCATCCCGGCGGCGATCAAGGAAGTCTCATGACCCAGATCCTGCTCATCACCGGCACCGACACCGGCGTAGGCAAAACAGTCGTCACCGCAGCCCTAGCCGCAACAGCCCTCGGCTCCCGGCGCCCGCCCGCTTCCGACCCCTCCGCTCCGGCACCGCCCGCCTTTCCTTCACCAGGTCCAGCGACCGGTCGTTCGGTTGCTGTGGTCAAGCCGGCGCAGACGGGTGTGAGAGCCGACGAAGCCGGCGACCTCGAGGACGTTCGGCGGTTGAGCGGGGTGACCGATCTCCACGAAGGTGTCCGGCTTCTCGATCCGTTGGCTCCTACGACCGCCGGCCGGCGGCAAGGGGTGCCGCTGCCGTCGGTCGAGGAGCACGCGAAGTTCATCGAGAACCTGACCTTCACCCGCGACCTAGTACTCGTCGAAGGAGCCGGCGGGCTGCTCGTCGGCCTCGACGACGACGGATACGACCTCGCCGACTTGGCCGCTCACCTGACCGTCTCGTTCGCCTTCGTGGTGGTCACCCGCCCCGGCCTCGGCACCCTCAACCACACCGGTCTGACCATCGAAGCCCTTCGCGCGCGAGGTCTACTAATCGCGGGACTAGTCATCGGCTCCTGGCCCGCAGTGCCTGATCTGGCCGAACGCTGCAACCTGGAAGACCTCCCGACGACGACTGGAGTACCAGTCATCGGCCGCGTCCCAGCCGGCGCAGGCTCCCTGTCCCGCGAAGCCTTCACCGCTGCGGCACCGGCTTGGTTCCCCGGCCCTAACACACTGTTCTAACGAGGAAAACAGTGTTTCAGGACGACGTGACCAAGTGCCCGGCTCGCTACGACGAGGAGCTTGGGATGTGGGTCGTAGTCGAACCAGCCGAGGTGCGCGAGGTGCTGCTGGATCCGGAGACCTTCCGCCCCGACAACGCTGTGCTTGCTCACACCGCTCTGAGCGTGAAGGCCTTGCGCGTGCTGCAAGGTGTCGGATTCGCCCTGCCGCCGACGTTGGCCAACAACGCTGGGCCGTCGCATCGCCCGATCCGGGCTGCTGTGGCGCGTTCTTCAGTCCGGCCCGGGTAGCGGCTGTGGAGCCGTTGACCCGTCAGCTGGTTTCCGAGCGCGTCGAGCTGGCTGCTGAGGGGCTGCACTCGGGTCCCGTCGATCTGGTCGAGGTCGTGGCAGCGGAGCCGCCTGCGCTGGTGTTGCTGGACATGCTCGGCCTGCAGGACGTCGACGTACCGGCGTTGAAGGCGTGGAGCCGGGAGTCGCTAGAGCTGTTCTGGGGCTGGCCTGACGAGGATCGGCAGTTGGAGCTCGCGCATAGTGCCGCCGAGTTCTATGGGTGGTTGCGGAAGCGGGTCGCCGCAGCTCGGAAGCTGCCGGGCGACGACCTGTTCGGCGTACTGGTTGAGCTGGGATTGAGCGATGAAGAGGTGTGCGCGGTCGCGTACTTTCTGTTGATCGCCGGGCAGGAGACGACGACTCAGCTGATCTCCACCGCCTTCCACCGGTCGATCGGGCGGGCTGTGGATGAGCCGGCCGCCGTAGTTGAGCAGGTACTTCGGAAGTCCTCGTCCGTGCCGACCTGGCGCCGAGTCACCGCCGCGCCCGTATCTGTCGGCGAGGTGGAACTGCCCGCGGGAGAGCCGGTCCTGCTCGGGCTGACGGGCCACGGTGGTCCGGCCGACCTCGCCTTCGGGCTGGGGATCCACCGCTGCCTTGGTGCGGGACTGGCTCGGCTCGAGGCCCGGGTCGCGCTCGAATGTGCCGCGCCGCTGCTGAGCGCAGTACGGGTTGTTGAGGAGCCGCCGATGATCGACCTGCTGTCGTTCAGGGCTCCGGCGCGGGTGCTGGTCGAGGCTGTGGACAGCGGATTAGAGCCCAGCTGACCTGCACCGATACGCTTTGCGGGTGACCGTTGCTGAGCATGACCTCGTACTCGTCGTCGACTTCGGTGCGCAGTACGCGCAGCTGATCGCGCGCCGCGTGCGCGAAGCGAAGGTGTACTCCGAGATCGTGCCGCACTCGATGCCGGTCGAGGAGATGCTGGCGCGGAATCCGAAGGCGATCATCCTGTCCGGCGGACCGCAGTCCGTGTACGCCGAGGGCGCGCCGCGGGTCGACTCCGGGCTGTTCGAGGCCGGGGTGCCCGCGTTCGGAATCTGCTACGGGTTCCAGGCGATGGCGCAGACGCTCGGCGGCGAGGTACGGCGTACCGGGTTGCGCGAGTTCGGCCGGACCCCGGTCACTGTGAGCGAGGCGGGCACGCTGCTGGCGGGGGTCCCCGAGGACCTGAACGTGTGGATGTCGCACGGTGATGCGGTGCACGCGCCGCCGGCCGGCTTCGCAGTACTGGCTGCTTCGTCGGGCGCGCCGGTTGCGGCCTTCGAGGACCTGGACCGTCGGTTGGCCGGCGTGCAATGGCACCCGGAGGTGCTGCACTCGCAGGCCGGGCAGGCGGTTCTCGAGCACTTCCTCTACGACATCGCCGGCTGCAAGGGCGACTGGACGACCACGAACGTCGTCGACGAGCAGGTCGAGCTGATCCGTCAGCAGGTCGGCGACAAGCAGGTGCTGTGCGCGCTGTCCGGTGGCGTCGACTCGGCGGTCGCGGCCGCGCTGGTGCACAAGGCGATCGGCGACCAACTCACCTGTGTGTACGTCGACCACGGGCTGCAGCGCTCGGGTGAGTCGGAGCAGGTCGAGAAGGACTACGTCGCCGCGACCGGGATCCGGCTCGAGGTCGTGGACGCGGAGGACCAGTTTCTCGGCGCCCTGGCCGGGGTCACGGACCCGGAGGAGAAGCGGAAGATCATCGGCCGCGAGTTCATCCGCACCTTCGAGGCGACCGCGCGGAAGCTGGACGCCGAGCGGCACATCGAGTTCCTGGTGCAGGGCACGCTCTACCCGGACGTGGTCGAGTCCGGCGGCGGCACCGGCACGGCGAACATCAAGTCCCACCACAACGTCGGCGGGCTCCCCGACGACCTGCAGTTCTCGCTGATCGAGCCGCTGCGCACGCTCTTCAAGGACGAGGTCCGCGAGCTCGGCCTCGCCCTCGGTCTGCCCGAGGCGATGGTCTACCGGCACCCGTTCCCGGGCCCCGGTCTCGGCATCCGGATCATCGGCGAGGTCACCAAGGACCGCCTGGAGATCCTCCGCGCCGCCGACCTGATCGCCCGCACCGAACTCACCGCCGCCGGCCTGGACCGCGACATCTGGCAGTTCCCGGTCGTCCTGCTCGCCGACGTCCGCTCCGTCGGCGTCCAGGGCGATGGCCGCACGTACGGTCACCCGGTCGTCCTCCGCCCGGTCACCAGCGAAGACGCGATGACGGCCGACTGGGCCCGCCTGCCGTACGACGTACTGGAGAAGATCTCGACCCGCATCACCAACGAGGTCGACGAGATCAACCGAGTGACGCTGGACATCACCAGCAAGCCGCCGGGCACGATCGAGTGGGAGTAGTTCTTACCCGCTGATGTAGTTCTGCCTGAGGTGATTCACCCACCCGCCCCTTGGGTGGTTCGGTGGGGGGATTGGCGGCGGTGGTTCCGCGCCCCTGCTGTGGTTGGGTCGGCTGGCGTGTTCACCCGCCCGCCCCACGGCTGGTTCGTCGTGGGTTGGTGGCGGTGCTGGGTTCCCCGGGGGCTGGTTCGGCGTGCGGCTGGTTCACCCGCCCGCCCCTTGGGTGGTTCGTTGGTCGGGTAGGTGGCTGTGGTTCCAGCCCCCTGGTGTGGTTGGGTCGGCTGGCGCATTCACCGCTTGTCCCACGGCTGATTCGACGGCAGTTGCTGCTGACCTCACACCTGGCAGGTTTGATCACTCTCGGGGTGCCCTGCGGGCCATAGACGCCGGGTTCGATCTTTTCATGCCGGAACCCACGTTATTTCGCGAGAGGACTCTGTCCGCGCCGAAGAACAGACCGCAGTGGCCCGGGAAGATCACTCGTCCCGAATCATTGGCTGTCAGCCGCGTAGTGTGGCGACGGTACCGAGGAGGCCAACGTGCTCGAGAGAGGCGAGCACGTCGTCGACAGTGCCTGGTGGGTTCTGCCAGGTGTCGGCCATACGTTGCACCTGGGCGTAGACCGCTTGTTGGTTCAAGTCGATCAGGCCGAGCATGAAGTCATCGGCGCTCTGAGCCTCGACGTTCCAGGCTGCCAACTTCTCCTGAGGAAAGTCCTTCGTGTTCTCGGTGACGATTACTTGAGCACTGGCCTTGATGGCTGCGGCAAGGACGTGTCTGTCGTCGGCATCGGGCAGCTCAAGCCCTTCGGTCAGCGGCTCGTAGTCAGTGACGAGGACGTCTCGAATCGCCTTGTTCATGAGTTCTCGGGTGCGATCGAGCTTCCCCGGGTCGAGGTCTGGCCTGTTGACCTTGAGATTGCGGAAGGTCTCATCAAGGATCAGTTCGGTCCACTTCGCCTCGACAAGCCCGGCCTGCGCCACCCTGATGAGCAGATCGCGCAGGCTGTTTGGATAGAGGACGTTGGCGTCGTAGATGACGATGAACGACACGTCAGTACAGGCCCATCTCCCGATTGAGTTCAGTTAGCTCATCGGCAACTTCGCGGCGATCGTGGTCGTCCTTCCGCTTGTAGTCCATCAGGGAGTCGGCGCGCACGCGACGGTGCTTTCCAACCTTGCGGTACTCGATCTCACCGGCATCCAAGAGACCAATGAGATATGGCCGGGAGACATTCAGCAGAGAGGCTGCCTGTTGAGTCGTCAGCTCGGCGTGAGCAGGAACTACCGAGACAGCTTGGCCGGCGGCCATGTGCGCAAGCACCCTGGCCAAGAGTTCCATGGCGCTTCTCGGAACAGCGAGAGTGTCGTCGGGGTCGCCACCGACCACTACGCGAATGTCGCGCTCCTCGGCATGGTTGGCCAAGTAGCGCTTGACTCGCCGCATGGCGACGTCAGCGGCGTGAACCTGGGCGGCGTCCGGCCGGGCGGATCCGAGTTCTGGGGTGCTCATGCGTGTCCTCCTCTATCGATCGCCGGTGCTCGTCGGTGGTCGACAATTGAAGTATCCGCAATAAGTGCAGCAAACGCAACCGACATCTGATCGCGTCTGGCTATCGGAGACGGTCGGTGACGGTAGCTCTCCGTTCCTGGCAGAGAAGCGCCTGTTGTTGGGCCGTGCTCTGGCCTCCCGCGCTCATGGAGACCGGCCTGATGATCTGCCGAGAGGCTGCATCGGATCGCCAGCGAACTAGGAAACAATAGTTGCTAAGGCCTGCGCCTGCGATGCGAAGCCCGGCCGGTCTGCATGGCCCCGGTTTGCTGGAAGGATTGCCTCATGGTTGAGAGAGATGTTGAACGTGAGTACTCGGTGGGCGACTTCGCCGCGAAGCTTCGGCGGCTTGCTGATGCACTGGAGGCCGGGAAGCCGTTCCGGATTCAGATCGCGGGGGAGCGGTTCACCGTGCCGAAGAACGCGCAGGTGAGTGTCGAGCACGAGCGCGGTGACGACGAGGAAGAGGTCGAGTTCCAGGTCAAGTGGAGCCTCGCTGACGCCGGCGAGGAGCCCGAGGACGACTCCGAGGTCTGACGGACGGACCGCAGCACGAGGTCAGGAAGCATCCGCTCCTGCCGCAGCACGAGCCCAGGAAGCAATCGCTTCCTGGGCTCTCTGATTCAGAGAGGGCGCTTGGGCTGCGCGCCGGCGGTTGGTTTGCCGGGCATCCAGTCCGGGACGCCGCCGACTGGTTTCGCGCTAGTTCTGAACTACCTTTGAAACTATGGTCGACCCCGGTAGAAAGACCGTCTGGCTCAGGGTCGCCAACACCGGTCACCCCAAGACGACCGACCAGGCGCGCGGCTAGTCGGACTGAAGGCGTGCCTCCAAGGCTGCGGCTTCTTCGGGGCGGTTGAGGGTTCGTAGCCGGTCGGCAAGGAGCCAGCCGGCGCGATGCCAGAGGTCGTCGCCGGTGGGGATGGTGTTGAAGAGTTCTTCCAGCAGGGTGGCGTCGGTGGTGCCGTGTTCGGCGATGAGGAGGCGGGCGTTGAGGTGCTGGCCCTCGAAACCGCCGCGTTCGTAGGACTCCGCGGCCTGGGTTGTGTGCTGTACGGCGACGGGCGTTTCGCCCTTTTGCAAGGCGAGCATCGCCAGGTCCCAGTGGATGCCGGCCCGTTGGAAGAGGACGGCCTGGTCCGCGGAGGGGAGCGGGTCGAGGATCGGGCGGGCGCGGGACAGGAGTTGTTCGACCAGGTCGAAGTCGCCGCAGTAGCGGGCGGATTGGCCGGCCAGGCGGAGGGCTTGGACGTGTTCGATCGGGAGTTCGGCCGTCTCGAAGTGCTCGGCTGCGGCTAGGAAGGCATCGACCGCCTCCTTGTCGCGGTCCATCCGTTCGAGCAGGGCGCCCTCGTCCTGGCGGAGGGAGCCTAGCCAGTGGGGGTAGGCATCGGGAGGGGCAGCGGCCAGCTGGGCTCGTACGTGGGTCAACGCCGAATCGAGTTCGCCCAACGCGCGATAGGCATCGATCAGTACTGCGCGCGCCTCGGCGAGGAAGCCCGCAAGCTCAGGCGTTCCCTCGAAGACGCCGGAAGCCTCTTCGGCTGTCTCGGCTGCCTCCAGAGCTCGTCCGGTCAGCAGGTACGCGCGAGCCAGATCGACCTGGCACAAGCCGTTGTGGATCTCGTTGCCGGGGAGGCTCACGCCGAGGGCGATCGCCTCCTCCAGGTCGTCGACCGCTTCCGCCGGGCGGTCCAGCAGCGTTCGGATCCGGCCGCGCTGACGGTAGGCCACCGACCTCGGCAGGTCGTCGGCGACGGTCAGCCCGGCCGTCGCGGCGGTCTCGGCGTCCTCGAAGCGGTCCAACTGGGTGAGCAGATTGCTCAGCAGGATCGCCGAGTTCGCCCGTTGCTCGTCGTCGGTCTCGGGCAGTTCGCGCGCCGCGACCAGTTCCCGTACTGCGTCCTCGAACCGCCCGGCCTGTGCGTACATGGTGGCGAGCGAGTCCTGCCAACCCGCCCGGCGCCGAGGTTCGTCGTTCGCGATCAACCAGCGCAGGGGTTCTTCCCCGGTGGCAAGGCCTTCCTCGATCTGGCCGAGGTAGCCGAGGGTCCTGGCGATCCGGGCGCGGTCGCGCAGCAGGCGAACCTCCTCGCCCAGTTCGGCGTACAAAGTGAGCGCTTGGCGCCAGGCTTCCAGCGAGACCTCGGGGTTGTCGTACGAGGCCAGGCCTTGGCCGTCGAGCAGCCGGGCCCGGTCCAGCGGCGTACGGTCGGCCTCCGGGACCTCTCGCTCGAACGCCTGCCAGGCCGCGACGGCCTCATCCCGCCGGTACCCCTGCCAGGCCTCCTCCGCTCGATCCAGCCAGCCACGACCCGTTGGCTCCGGACCCGCGACAACCTCGACAGCCCCAGCAACCGAGGCCGCAGCGGATGCCTGCTGACGAACATGAGCCCGGCGCGCAGTCTCGGACAACGGCAAATAGTCGACCCATGGCTCAGCAGTCAACACCGAGCGAACGACCGAGCTCTGATGCGAAGTCCCGTTGCGCTCATCGAACCGCGCCGCGATCGCCAACGCCCGCTCAGCCAACTCCTCGGCAAGCTGCCCAGCCGGTACGTCGTCCGCCTGCGGCTGCCGGATCATCAGGTCCTGCCCGCTGACCCGTTGCAACGCCAGCGACGCGGCTGCCGCGAAGTACATCTCGGCGAGTGTGCTCGGCGGATCCGCCAGCTCCGGCAGATGCCGTTCGACCAGCTCGATGGCTCGCGTCTGGTTGCCGGTCAGCGCCAGGAACTCCACGTGATCCGAGTAGGAGGTCAGTTCCCCCGGCAGGTTGCGGAGCGCCCGGTATGCCCGACGATGCGCGTCCACCGCCTCGGAATACATGCCCTCGGCAACATAAGCCGGCAGCAGCTCGGTCAGCATCTGCTGCGGCTGCTCCGCACAGGTCAACCGCCCGTCCAGTACGCCGACCGCCAGCGCCACCGCGTCGTCGTTCCGGCCGGTCTGGATCAGGTGCTGCACCTTCGACGTCGGGTCGCACCCGACACAGTCCGACAGGTCGTCCCGCGGCGCGGTGGACCACAGCCGGAACTGCTCCGCAGCCTCCTCCGCATCGCCGACGTGGTTGGCGACGACCCACCGATACTGGTGCACGGCGTGCAGGCTGTGCCCAGCTTCGAGCCACCGCCGCTCCATGTCATCCAGTACTGCGTACGCCTGCCGCAGCGGCACTTCCGGGAACTGGCTCAGCGTGCTCGGCGCGTACTTGAAGGACCACAGGAACGTGTGCGTGTGCTCGCGGAACTTGTCGGGCTGCGCGTCCCAGTCCGCCACACAGCGTGCGAACGGCACCAGCGACTTCCGCGACTCGCCGCCCATCACGTACGACGTGACCAGGCTGAGTCGCGAGGAGAACGCCACGTCCTCGTTCTGCGCCGCGTCCGCCCGGCGGACCACGTCCTCCAGCAGCGCCGACCGCGCCTTCCCGTACGGCGTACTCTCCGCGCGGTGCAGCCGATCCAGCAGGTCGTCGGTCATCGCGGGTCCTCCTGGGTGGGAACGGCCTGGTCGAGCAGGCCGAGGAACGACCGGTTCACCAGGGCGGAATCGGCCGGGCCGATCGGGTGGTAGCCGAGCATCAACGCGTGTCCGTACAAGCCTTCGACCGCCAGCCGGGCGAGCTCGGAATCGCTCAGCGACACCATGCGGCGGACCAACGGGCTGCGGTGGTTCAGTACCAGTTGCGGACGGCCGTCGTCGTGGGTGTCGAGTGCGCCGAGCACCTCGGACCACAACGCGTCGGCCTTGCTCTTGGTGTTGCGGAGCTCGGCGGCGAACTGGGCGGACCGGTCGACCAGGTAGATCGCGGGCAGGCCGGCCGGATCGAACGCTCGCAGCACGACCTCGCAGCCGACGCCGTCGAGCGCCTCCTGGGCCAGCTTCACGAACGGCCGCAACGCCAGTTCGGTGGCCGGATCGAGGGTCTCGAAGCTGGTGCTCAGCTCGGTCGGGTCGAACCGGCTGGTGGTGAGGTCGGGAATCACCTCGGGCAGCCGCTCGATCAGCTCGCTGTCGTAGGTGTAGCCGCCGTTCACCACGGTGATCTGCTGGGCCGCGGCGACCGCTGCCAGCTGGCGGAACTCCTCGATCGTCGCGACGTAACGGATCTCGCCGTGGCGTTCCTGCAGTTCGGCGGCGGTCATCCGGCCGTGGTTGGTCTCGAACCGGAGCCAGCGGTAGACCAGCCGGAGCATCTCGTCGTCGTGCAGCGCGAGCGCCTTCACGCCGAGTTGGTGGATGCCGAGGAAGCGGTCGAGCTTCTGCGGATCCGTGCTGCCGAGCCGGACCAGCCAGCCGCGCAACTGGGTGCCGAGGGCGTCGCGGGTCGCTTCGAGATTGCCGTCGTCGAAGAGGGCCTCGCGGCTCGCGGTCGGCCGGAGTTCGGCGGTGTCGATCACCGCGCGGACGAAGAACGCCCAGTCCGGCAGGAGTCCTTCGACACCTTCCGCGAGCAGCATCCGCTTGAGGTAGACGCGGTGGGTGGCCCGCTCGGTCGGGTTGGCGGGGAACGGGAGGACGAAGGCCACCCCGGTGAGACCGGCCGCCGGGATGTTCAGCGGGATCACGTCGAACGGGGTGAAACCGAGCTTGTCCTGTGCATAGCCGACCAGTTCCGCGCGCTGCGCGGCACCCGTGGCTTCCCAGGGAGCCCGACCGTCCGTGACCTGCTCGCCGTTCACCCGGATCTCCAGCGGAAGCAGAGCGCCGAACAAGCGGATGAGCTCGATGACAGTGGCCTGCTTGAACCACTGCTCGGCTCCACGTCGCGCCCTGAGGGTGACGGTGGTGCCCGTCTCGGACCGGGGATCCGCCTCGGTGATGGAGTAGCGGCCGTCCGCAGTACCGATCCAGCGGGTGGCCGGGCCGTCGGCCGGCTGGGTCAGGACCTCGATCTCCTCGGCGACCATGAACGCCGACAGCAGCCCGATCCCGAACTGCCCGAGGAACTCCGTCCGGGCGAACCCGATCTCGTCCCGCTTCGAGCTCCGGCCGATCGTGGCCAGCAGTTCCCGTACTTCGTCCGGATGCAGGCCGATCCCCGAGTCGGTGATGCTCAGCCGGTCCGCTTCGACCCGCAGGTCGATCCGCCCAGGCGCGTCCGGGTCCTTGCCCCGCCGCGCGGTGATCGCGTCCACGGCGTTCTGGAGCAACTCCCGCAGGTAGACCCGCGGGCTGCTGTACAGGTGATTGCTCAGCAGGTCGACGATCCCATGGAGGTCGACCTGGAAGTTCTCGCTTGCCATCCCCAGCCCTCTCGTGCCCGACCCCCGGCGCCGGGGACACGCTACGCCACTCGGGTAGCAACCCGCCGACCTTTGCGTCCGGGGCTCGGGTCTGAAAAGAGCCGGCAACTGTTCGCCCCGGGTTGGTGACGAAGCGTGCCCGGCGCCGTACCTTGGGAATGGAGCATTGAGCCTGGGGAGGACTTGATGGCGCTCACGGTGGGGACTTTCAATCTGAACAACCTCTTCGACCGGTGGAACTTCGCCGGTGCGGTGGAGGTGCTGGCGAGCGGGTCGAGCACGGTGCCCGCGACGTACACCTTCGACGACGAGCATCGGCGGCGGCTGCAGTTGGACAGCCGCGGCAAGTTGCTGGTGACCAAGCCGGCGGCGGACACGAACCGGGTCGCCGAGCGGCTGCTCGAGCCGGACGTGGACGTGTGGATCGTCCAGGAGATCGAGAACATGGACGTCCTGCGGGAGTTCAACCGCGATCACCTGAACAACAGCTATTCGCACGTGATGGTGATCGACGGCAACGACTCGACCCGGTTCATCGACATCGGGATCCTGTCCCGGCGGCCACTCGGCGGGGTGACCAGCTACCAGCGGGTCTTCCATCCCGACGTGTCGTCGCGGCCGATCTTCTCCCGGGACCTGGTCGAGGTCGAGATCCTGGACAGCAAAGGGCGCAAGCTGCTGACGATCTTCGGGACGCACCTGAAGTCGAAGTTCGTCGACTTCACCGTGCCAAACCCGCTGCAGGCGGCCGCGGACGCGGAGTTGCTGCGGCAGCGGCAGGCGGAGACGATCACCCGGATCATCGCCGCCCGGACCAGCACCCGGCAGCGGTACCTGCTCTGCGGCGACATGAACGACACCCCGGACTCGGCTGCGCTGGCGGCATTCGAGAAGGCGGGCCTCGTCAACGCCCTGCGCGACCCGACCGAGGTCGGAGTGGTGAAGACCAAGGTCGAACTGCCCGCGAGCCCGGCTTGGACCTCGACGTTCAAGGCGTCCGGGCAGCCGCGCTCCTTCGACCTGATCGACCAGATCTGGCTGGGACCGGGGCTGGCGCCCAAGCTGACCGGCGCGTTCATCGGCCGCCGCCGCAAACTGGCCCGCGACGGCACGGACCACGACCCGGCCTGGATCTCCCTCGATCTGTAGCAGCCGGAAAAGTCTTTGCCCGCGAAGCCTACAGTTTTCGGGTGGAAGAGAACCTCGAGGACCTGATCGCCCGGGTGGACACCCTGATCTTCGGTGCCGACCCGGCCCAGGCCCTGGAGCCGTTCGATCGCGCCGTCGCGCGCTACGACGCGGACCCCGATCCGGACCAGCTGGACAGTCTGCTGACCACGTTCGGCTATCTGCTCCTGCAGTTCGACGAGTACCCGGCACTGCCGCGGGGCCGCACGCTGCAGCTTCTCGACGATCTGGAGCGGCGCCACCTCGCGGCCGGGAACAGCTTGCGGATCGTGCACTTCTGCCGCTGGACGATCGCGCATCACCTCGGCCAACGGGAGGCGGCCGAGGCGGCGTACCAGGCCTGGGTGGCGGCGCCGCGGGATGACTTCGCGTGGTGCGAGGGATGCGAGCAGATCTACCAGCTCATCCACTTGATCGAGACCGGGCGCCCCGCGGAGGCGGTCCTGTGGGCAGCGATGGACATCTCCGGCAGTTGTCATAGGCAAGCAAAGTCGGTGCCGGCGATGCTGTTGCCCGCCTACGTCCGGCTGGGAGAGCTGGAGTCGGCGGCCGACGCGCACCTGCAGTCCTATCGGCAGGTCCGTGACGAGCCCGATGACCTCTACCTGCACGCCCATCACATCCGGTTCTGTGCTCTGACCGGCAACTCCGAGCGTGCCAGGGAACTGGTCCAGCGGCACCGAGACGGTATCGACGCGGACGTCTCCCGGTACGACGAACTGCTGTTCTCCGTCGCTGCGGGACTCGCCAACGGAGGCGGCGGCGAGTACGCCGATCGGGCGGCGCGGATCGCCGCCGAGTTTGATCGGCGCAACGGGAACACGTACCAAAGTGAGCTCGTCGCCTGCTTGCTGGCGGAGCAGCCCTGGGTCGAGAGTCTCACTCTGCTCGGCGATGGTGGTTGCGACGAGCAACTAACCGGCCGGCCTCCGGCCAAGGCCATGATCGAGATGGCTCACCGGATGCACCTGGCCGACCGGAACATCCAGGCGGTCGAGATCGGCGAGCAGGTGCTGACCGCGCTGACCGACCCGCAGGTCTTCGAACTGGCCGAGCCGGAAAGCCTGCACGTACTGCGGAACGTCCTGTTCGCCGCCTACCTCGACCTCGACGAGCCCGAGGCGGCTCTGTCCCAGGCCGAGCTGGTGCTGGCGAACGCGCCGGCCGATGCCGGTCCGGACTGGTACGGCATGGTGTTGCGGAAGAAGGGCGAGCTGCTCGAAGGGCTGAACCGGGACCACGAAGCCCTGGAGAGTCTGGTCGCGGCGGCAGCGCAGTACGGGCGGGCGGGGCAGTTGCACGAGCAGGTGGCGGCGCTACGGCTTGCGGCCCAGTCCGCGCGCCATGTCTCTGAGCTGGAGCGAGCCGAGGAGTTACTGACCGAGGCGACGGCTGTCGTGGACAAGCTTCCGGCGGACGATCCGCAGAGCACGACGAGTGACGCCGTGGTGCATTGGGAGTTCGCGCTGGTCCGCGACCTGCAGGGGAGGCTTCCCGAGGCGATCGACCTCGCGACGGTGTCGGCGGAGCTCTACGAATCGGTCGGACAGGTCGAGAGCGCCCAGAACGCCCGGGGGTACGTGGCCGACCGGACGGCGAAGCTCAGGCTTTAGCGAGGGACTGGATGCCGTCGAGCAGTCGGTCCAGGCCGAACCGGTAGGACTCGTCCGCGGCCTCGCGGGTGCCGTCGCCGTACCCCTCGGCGTGCCAGATCGCTGTCATGGTGGGATGCCGCTCGACGTCGAAGTACGTCTCCCACAGGTCGTTCCGCTCGTGCCACCAGGCGTCATGGCTCTGCCTGGTCGACTTCTCCAGTTGCTCGCTCTCGGCCTCGAGCCCGGCGGCGGAGTCGATGTACGTCGTGATCGCCAGCGCCGCCGTGTTCGTCTGCCGCGCGGGCAAACCCAGTACTGCGCACGCGGACAGCAGGTACTCCCGCGCGGCGAGCATGCCTGGTCCCACTGGCGGACGGATCGTGGAGATCCCGGCCAGCCAGGGGTGCCTGCTGAACATGGCGCGGGTCTGGTCGGAGTACAGGTAGATCTGGTCGCGCCAGTCCGCCGGCCTGGGATCGCCGGGGCCGGGGAGATCGCGCTCGCCGAGCACCTGGTCGACCATCAGGTCGAGTAGCTCATCTTTGGACGGCACGTAGGTGTAGAGCGTCATCGTGCCGACACCGAGTTCTTTCGCCACCCCGTTCATCGAGGCTGCGGCGAGCCCTTTCGCGTCGGCGAGTGCGATGCCTGCATCGACCACCTTGTCCAGATCAAGCGTCGGCCGCCGCCCGAGCGCGGGCTTCCCCACCGGAGCCACCGGCCGCTGCTTGCGCCACAACAACGCCAACGTCCGCCCAGCCGCCCCACCCCCGCTGTGCCGCACCGTCCGCCACCGACCTTTCACCGATCCGCCTACCTGGACCACACCTGGGAGCTCGCTCGCGGCCCCGGCCGTTCACCGACCTCCAGCGTCGGCACCGCCTCGACGAACTTTCTCACAGGCACCTGAACCGCATCTTCGTATACCCTACGAGAATATCTCGCGGACCGAAGGAGTGAGCTGATGACCATCCTGGTGACGGGCGCGACCGGCAGCGTCGGACGGCTGCTCGTGGACGAACTGGTGACAGCCGGAGCGCCGGTACGCGCGTTGACGAACAACCCGGCGAAGGCAGCCCTGCCATCCGGTGTCGAAGTGAGCAAGGGATATCTAGGCCGCCCGGAAACCCTCCCGGCCGCCTTGGAAGGCATAGAGACCGTCTATCTCGCACCCCTGCCGCGGTTCGTCGACGACTTCGTCACCTGCGCCCGGCAGGCCGGAGTACGGCGGGTTGTCGTGCTGTCGGGAGAGCCGGCGGAGTACGAAGCGCAGGGAGATCCGGCGAACTGGCACTACTACAAAGTCGAGCGCGCGATCGAGGACGGCGGGTTCGAGTTCGTGCACCTGCGCCCGGGGCAGTTCATGAACAACACGCTGGACTGGGCCGACTCGATCAGGGCCGAAGGGGTGGTGCGAGCGCCGTACCCGCAGGCGGTGCAGACGCCGATCGACCTGGCGGACATCGCGGCGGTGGCGCGCGTAGTACTGCTGGATGAGAGCTACACCGGGCGGAAGTTGACGATGAGCGGGCCGGAGGCGATCACGCAGCCGGAGGAGGTCGCGGCGATCAGCGCGGCGATCGGGCGGGAGGTGAAGTTCGAGGAGTTGACGCGCGAGGAGGCGCTCGCGGTGTGGACGCCTCAGATGGGCGCCGTGTCGGCGGAGTGGTTGCTGGACGGGTTCCGGATGATGTCGGAGTACCTGATGTCGCCCGAGCCGACCGTGCTGGAGGTGACCGGGCGGCCGGCCCTGCCGTACCGGGAGTGGGCCGTCCGCAACGCCGACGCCTTCCGGTGAGTCGGGGTTTGAAAGTCCGGCGAACATGTGTTCGACTATGATCCATGCGATGGGCTGGGCAACGGATCGAGGCGGAGACTCCCGGGACTCTGCCCGGGCTCGCGTCGATCGCGGGGCTGGTGCGGAGCGTGACGACCCCGGAGTTCCAGGGCATCACCTTCCACGAGGTGCTGGCCCGGTCGGCGCTGAACTCGGTGCCGGGGTCGGGGATGCCGTTCAACTGGACGGTCAACCCGTACCGCGGCTGCACCCACGCCTGCCGGTACTGCTTCGCCAGACCGAGCCACCGGTACCTCGAACTGGACCAGGGGCTCGACTTCGACCAGCAGATCGTGGTGAAGACGAACGTGGCCGACGTGCTCCGGCGCGAACTGGCCCGGCCCTCGTGGCGTGGTGAACAGGTTGCTCTGGGCACCAACACCGATCCGTACCAGCGCGCGGAGGGCCGCTACCGGTTGATGCCGGGCATCATCGAAGCGCTGGCCGCCTCCGGTACTCCGCTGTCGATCCTGACCAAGGGGACGCTGCTCCGGCGGGATCTCGGCGTGCTCGCGGCCGCGGCGGAGCAGGTCCCGGTCGGGATCGGGGTGTCGCTGGCGCTCGCCGACGAGGAGCTTCGCAAGCTGGTCGAGCCGGGCGTGCCCTCAGTGCGCGGCCGGCTCGACCTGATCCGCGCGATCCGCGAGGCGGGCCTTCCGTGTGGGGTGATGGTGGCGCCGGTGCTGCCCTGGCTGACGGACTCCGACGAGCAACTCGACCACCTCTTCGGCGAACTGGCTGCGGCGGGCGCGACCGGAGTCACCACGCTGGTCCTGCATCTTCGGCCGGGCGTGAAGGAGTGGTTCATGTCCTGGCTCGCCCAGGAACGCCCCGACCTGGTCAAACGCTATGACGAGTTGTATGCCCGCGGCGCCAACGCTGCCCCCAGCTTCCGGCACGCCTTCGAAGCCAAGGTCCGCCCTCTGCTCGACAAACACGGCTTCGGCAAAGGCTCCCGCCACCGCTCCAAGTCGCCCGGCCGGTCAGATGGAGTAGTAGAAGCCACCGGCCCTGGCTCCAACTCCGGCTGGGGCGAACCAGTAGACACCCGCTTCCGAGGCCCCCGCCAACAACCGGTCAACTACACCCGCCACGCCCCGGCCCAGGTCCCACCCATCACCCCACCACCAGACCAACAAACACTCTTCTGACCAGCCCACCAAGCACCTGAGCCACTCAGCAGTAACCTCAGCCACCGACTACCTGGGGCGGGTTGTCTGCAGTTGCTTCGCCTGCGTCGGTTCCTAGGTGCTGTTTCAGCGTTGGGTGAGGATCTCCGGGCCGTGCTCCGTGATCGCGACCGTGTGTTCGGCGTGCGCACCACGAGTCTGATCAGCGGAGCGAAGCGTCCACCCGTCCTCATCGATGACATAGACGCTGCCAGCACCCAGCCAGAACCACGGCTCGATGGCGATCACGTGCCCGGGCCGGAGTTTCAGGCCGCGGCCGTGATGGCCGCCGTTCGGGACGTGGGGTTCCTCGTGCATCCGGCGCCCGATGCCGTGCCCACCGAAGTCGAGGTTGGTGCCGACGCCTGCCCGCCGGCCGACCTCGCCGATCGCCGCACCCACATCGCCCAGCCGAGCACCCGGTACCGCGGCCGCGATGCCCGCCGCCAGCGCCTGCTCGGTGGTCGCGATCAACTCGAGGTCCTCGGCGCGCGGCGTACCGACGACGAAGCTGGTGGCGGAGTCGGCGCACCAGCCGTCGACCGAGGCGCCGCAGTCGACGTTCAGCAGGTCCCCGTCGGCCAGCCGGACGTCGCTCGGCAGGCCGTGCAGCACCGCGTCATTGACGGAGGTGCAGATGACCCCGCTGAACGGGCTGGTCGCGAACCCGGGCTGATAACCCTCGAACAGCGGCACCGCGCCGGCCGACCGCAGTACGTCGCGGGCGACCTCGTCCAGTTCGCGCAGGGAGACGCCGACGGCGGCCTCCTTCTTTACCGCGGTCAGCGCCGCGGCGACCACCCGGCCGGCCGCGCGCATCTGCTCGATCTCCGCCGCCGTCTTCAGTTCCACCATCGTCTGAGTCCTCAACATCACGTGATAGTTATACCGGTACTTTTATCACGGTCGCGGTTCGGCCACCGCTCTCCAGTGGGGACCGCGAGCGCGGCCTGATCGCCCGCCGCCCAACCTTTCCGCCCGCTGAGGCGTCTCCCTTGCAGGTCCGGTGCTGCGGACCGAACACCCTGGGGGAGACGTGCGAAAACTGAGGTGGGCGGGCCTTTTGCTCGCAGTGCCGGTCGTTCTGACCGGCTGTATCGCGGACACTCAAGCGGCCGAGACACCGAAAACGCCGTCCACCACCACCACCGCGCAGGGCAAGAACGCCGGCGGAGCCGATCAGCTCACCCTGGTCGCGACCGGCGATGTCCTCCTGCACGAGCGCCTGTGGAACACGGCCAAGCGTGACGGCGACAACGGCGACTGGAACTTCGCCCCACTGCTCCAAGGCGTCAAGCCCCTCGTCCAGTCGGCCGACCTGGCTCTCTGCCATCTGGAAACCCCACTCGGTACGCCGCCCTCCGGCTACCCACTCTTCCAGGGACCGCCGCAAATCGTCCCGGCGCTCAAGAAGACCGGGTACGACGCCTGCTCCACCGCCAGCAACCACAGCTTCGACAAGGGCGCGGCCGGGATCGACCGCACGCTGAAGTTGCTCGACAAGGCCGGCCTGAAGCACACCGGTACTGCGCGCACTCGCGAAGAGGCGGCAACGCCGACCATCGTCACCGTGCACGGCGTGAAGGTCGCCCTGCTCAGCTACACCTACGGCTTCAACGGAATGCCGTACCCGGACGGCGAGACCTGGCGGGCCGGCAAGCTCGACGTCGCCAAGATCAAGGCGATGGCGCAGAAGGCCCGGGGCAACGGTGCCGAGATCGTCGTGGTCAGCTGCCACTGGGGTGACGAGTACTCCACCAAGATCAACCCGGAGCAGAAGCAGATCGCCGAGCAACTCCTTGCCGATAGCAACATCGACCTGGTGCTCGGGCATCACGCGCATGTCGTACAGCCGATCCAGCAACTGAACGGCAAGTGGGTCGTCTACGGACTCGGCAATCTCGTCGCCGCCCACCGCCGGCCCGAGAGCCGCAAGTCGGAGGGCCTGCTGGTGAAGTTCACCTTCCGCAAGGACGGCGATCGGTGGAAGGCGCAGGTGCCGGAGTACGCGCCGCTGTTGATGACGGACACGCTGCCCGTGCGAGTCCTCGAAGTACGGCGTGGGCTGGCCGAGCCCGGCATCTCGGCCGCTCGCAAGGCTCGGCTGGAACTGGCGGAGCGGCGTACGAGCGCGACCGTCACGTCGCTGGGGGCTGCGCCGAAAATGCTTTGAGCCAACGGTGTCCGCGCCTCTAGGGTCGGAGCATGTCTATCAACTTCTTCGTGATGGTCCGTCGTGCCC
Source organism: Kribbella sancticallisti (assembly GCF_039530625.1). NCBI lineage: Bacteria > Bacillati > Actinomycetota > Actinomycetes > Propionibacteriales > Kribbellaceae > Kribbella > Kribbella sancticallisti. Next base: position 362,969 of record NZ_BAAAOS010000056.1, read on the forward strand.
GGCTCCGGGCAGGCGAGGGGTGCCTGGGGATGGCATCCGCTCGATAGTCGTTGGGCCCAACGCGTCGTGGACGCCGCCGGGGTCAGCCCCGGTGAACTCGTTCTCGACGTCGGTGCCGGCCTCGGTGCGCTGACCGCGCCGTTGGTCCGGGCCGGAGCCCAGGTGGTCGCCGTAGAGCTCCACCCTGGTCGTGCCGACCGGTTGCGTCGGCGGTTCGCGGATGATCCGGTGACGGTGGTTCGTGCCGACGCCGGTGATCTGCGGTTGCCGTCGCGGCCGTTCCGGGTCGTCTCCAGCCCGCCGTACGGGATCTCCACACTGTTGCTGAAGCGACTGCTCGCACCCGGTTCACGCCTGGTGTCGGCGGATCTCGTGCTGCAGCGTCAGGTGGTGAACCGCTGGACCAACCACCAGGCTCCCGCGGCGGCCCGCTGGAGCCGGCACTACGACCTGTCGATCGGGATTCGCCTTCCCCGCAAGGCTTTCACCCCACCACCCCATGTCGATTCAGCCGTCCTGATCCTGCGGAAACGCGGCCGGACCCGATCGTAGTGCCCTGCACCGGGAAGGCCGAAGGGCCCCGATTCTCAGAGGTGAGAAGCGGGGCCCTTCGACGTTGCCGATCAGCCGTGCCAGGAGTTCCAGAGCGCGGCGTACGAGCCTTGGCGGGCGACCAGTTCGTCGTGGCTGCCGAGTTCGCTGATCCGGCCGTCCTCCACCACGGCGACCCGGTCGGCGTCGTGCGCGGTGTAGAGCCGGTGCGCGATCGCGATCACCGTCCGGCCCTCGAGCACGGCCGCGAGTGAACGCTCCATGTGCCGGGCCGCCCGCGGGTCGATCAGCGAGGTCGCCTCGTCGAGCACCAGCGTGTGCGGATCGGCCAGCACCAACCTGGCCAGCGCCAACTGCTGTGCCTGCGCCGGAGTCAGCGAGTGCTTCCCGGAACCGACCCGGGTGTCCAGCCCTTCCGGCAACGCCTCGGCCCAGTCGCGGGCGTCGACGGCAGCCAACGCGTCCAGCAAATCCGCGTCGGTCGCGTCCGAGCGTGCCATCGAGAGGTTGTCCCGCAGCGTGCCGACGAAGACGTGGTGCTCCTGGGTGACCAGCGCGACCTGCTTGCGGAGGTCGTCCAGCGGCAGTTCGGTCATGCCGACCCCGCCGACCGTCACCGATCCTGTCCGCGGCGGGTGGATTCCCGCGACCAGCCGGCCGAGCGTGGACTTGCCCGCCCCGGACGGCCCGACCATCGCGATCCGCTCGCCAGGCTGGACGGTCAGGTCCACACCGTGCAGCACGTCCCGCCCGTCGACGTACGAGAAGCGCACGTCGCGAGCAGCGACCACCTCGCCGGCGGGCGCGCGCCCCGACGGCGTCCGGTCGTCCGGCACGTCGGTGATGCCGAGCAGCCGGGCGAGGGACGCGCCACCCACCTGCAACTCGTCCATCCACGAGATCAGCCGGTCCACCGGATCGATCAACTGGGTCACGTACAGCACGGCCGCTGTCACGGCGCCGAGCGTGACGTGCCCGTTGATGTGCAGCCAGCCGCCGAAGAGCAGGGTGCCGACGATCGGCACGATGTACCCGATCTCGACGACCGGGAACCACACGGTCCGCAGGCGCAGCGTGTACCGCTCGGCGTCGTACGACCCGCGGATGTCGGCGTCGGTACGGCGTACGCGGTCGTCGTAGCGCTGCAGGGCCTCCACCGTGCGGGCGCCTTCGACGGTCTCGGCGAGCGAACTCGTCATCTGGGCGTACGCCGCGTTCTCCCGCAGGTACCCGTCCTTGGCGCGGCGCAGGTACCACTTGGTGCTCAAGGCGAGCACCGGCACCATCGCCATCAGCGGGACCAGCACCCAGACCCCGACCAGCAGGGTGGCGCCGACGGTGAACAGCACGGTCACGAACGCCACGATCGTCTCGGGCACCGCGAACCGCACGGTCCGTGACAACGCGTCCACGTCCCGCGAGGTCCGCGACAGCAGGTCACCCGTGCCGGCTCGCTCGACCGTCCCGATCGGCAGCGCCAGGGCGTTGTCGACGAACTCCTCGCGCAACTCGGCCAGCACCTGCTCGCCGAGCGCGAAGGAGCGGAACCGGGCCCACCGGGTGAGCAGCGACTGCACGACGATGAAGACGGCGATCACCAGGATCACCTGGTTGACCTGGCCGGCGGTCGTGCCCTGCTGGACGTCCTCGACCAGCGTGCCGATCAGGCGTGGCGCGGCCAGCCCGGACACGGCGGCGAGAGCGTGCAGGCCCATCGTGGTGATCAGCGCGCGCGGGTGCCGCCGGGCCAGCCGGCGGGCGTGACGGCGGACCTCGGCGGAGTCCGCGACGGGCAGGATCTGCTTCATGCGAGCACCTCCACGCCATCAATCAACTCTGTCTCGGTCTGCCTGGTCACGGTCTCCCGGTACTGCGGTTCGGTCGCGAGCAGGTCCCGGTGCTTGCCACTGGCAACCACCCGGCCGGCGGCGACGAAGATGACCTCGTCGACCCGGTCCAGCAGCAGCGGGCTCGACGTCAGCACCACCGTGCTGCGCCCGGCCCGGTGGTCCCGCAGCCGCTCCGCGATCCGCGCCTCGGTGTGCGCGTCCACCGCGGAGGTCGGCTCCACCAGCACCAGCACGGACGGGTCCGCCAGCAGCGCGCGAACCAGTACGAGTCGCTGGCGCTGCCCACCGGAAAACGACCGGCCCTTCTCCTCGACCTCGGAGTCGAGCCCTTCGGTCAACGCGACCAGGACGTCCTCGGCGGACGCGGTACGGATCGCTGTCATCAGTTCGTCGTCCGTCCGGCGACGATCCGGGTCGAGCTCTTGGCGCAGCGTGCCGGTGAACATCTGCGCACCGGTGTCGCTGACCAGGATCCTGGCTCGCAGATCGGCTCGCGTCGCGCTCGCCAGCGTGACCCCGCCGTACCGGACCTCGCTGGTCTCGTCGTACCGGCCGAGGCGGTCGGCGAGCACGGCGGCCCGATCCGGCTCGGCGGACACGATCGCCGTCAGCAGGCCGTCGCGGGCGCGGATCCCGGACACGGGATCGACCAGATCGCCGCGATCCGGCAGCCGGACCGGCTCGGCCGGGTCGATCACCTCGGACGTCAGCGCCAGCACCCGGTTCACCCGGCGGGCGGCGACCAGGCCGCGCATCAGTTTGTCGGCGGTCTCGGTCGCGGTGCGCAGCGGCATCACCAGGAAGGTGGCGTAGCCGTAGAAGGCGACCAGCGTGCCCGCGCTCAGCTCACCGCGGAGCGCGACGTGGGCGCCGAGACCGACCACGATCACGATGAAGATGCCGGGCAGGAACACCTGGGCGGCGTCCAGCAGCGACTGGATCCGGGCCACCTTCACGCCGGCCGAGCGGACGGTCTGCGACTCCTGCCGGTAGCGCCGGGAGAACGACTCCTCGCCGCCGATGCCGCGCAGCACCCGCAGGCCGCCGACGATGTCGGAGCCCAGCGAGTTCAGCTCGCCGATCGACTCGCGGTGCGCGATCTGGCGTTTGTGCAGCGGACTGAGCAGCGGGCCCAAGGCGATCAGCATCACCGGGACGCCGATCAGCACGACGAGCCCGAGCAGGGTGGACGACGACAGCAGGATCACCGCGACGACCACGAACGCGACCACCGCACCGGCGAACCGGGCGGACACCTCGAGCACGTTGCCGATGTAGGCCAGGTCGCCGGCGCCCACGCTGACGACCTCGCCGGTCGCGAGGTTCGGCAGGGTGGCGCCCAGGTCGGCCGACTTGCGGGTGACCACCTGGACCGTGCGGTAGGCGCCGCTCAGCCAGTTCACCACCGCGAACCGGTGCCGCATGATCCCGGCGAGCGCCTGCAGCACGCCGACGGCGAACAGCATCGACGACCAGAACAGCAGCCGCTCGGTGTCGCCGCCGGCGATGCCCTCGTCGATCGCCCGGCCGAGGATCGCGGGCACGAAGGCCTGCGAGCCCATCCACAGGATCCCGAACGCCATCCCGCCCGCGAGGGTGGCCTTCTGCCCGCGCGCCACCCAGAGCAGATAGCGGGCAGGCGAGCGGTGATCGGGGATGCCGGGGTCGGCCAACGGAAGCTGTTTCATAACCCTTCGAGGCTAGGCGCGACCACCGACAAAAGCATGCGAATTACCGGCCACCCAGTCGGCGGTGCGGCTTCATCTTGCGTTGGGCAACGAGTTGCCCGGGCGCCATCTGCACCGCCTGTGCTGGAGCCATGCTGGTGATCGCGCATCGGGGAGCGAGTGGCTACCGCCCGGAACACACGCCGGCGGCCTACCGCCTGGCCGCGGCCCTGGGGGCCGACTACCTGGAACCCGACCTGGTCGCCACCCTCGACGGCGTCCTGGTCGCCCGGCACGAGAACGAGATCTCCGGTACGACGGACGTCGCCGACCACGCGGCGTTCGCGGACCGCAAGCTCACCAAGATCGTCGACGGGACCGCCGTCACCGGCTGGTTCGTCGAGGACTTCACCTACGCCGAGCTCCGGACGCTGCGGGCCCGCGAACGGATGCCCGCCCTGCGCGCCGGCAACACGGCGTACGACGGCCGCGAGGGGATCTGCACCTTCGACGACGTGGTGGCGCTGGCCCGGCAGGAGTCGGCCCGGCTCGGCCGCCCGATCGGGGTACTCCCGGAGATCAAGCACCCGGCGTACTTCCGGCGCCTCGGCCTTCCGCTGGAGGAGTTGCTCGCGGAACGGCTGGTCGCGCTCGGTCTGCACAAGGGCGAGGTGATGATCCAGTCGTTCGAGCCGACGAGCCTGCGCCGGCTCTCGGTGATGACGAACGTCCCGCTGGTGCAACTCGTGGACTCCGAGAGCGCGCCGAACGACTTCCTGCGCCACGGCGACGCCCGGACCTTCGCCGACCTGATCGCACCCGCCGGCCTGCGCGAGATCTCGACGTATGCCCAGGTGCTGGCTCCGCACAAGGACCTGGTCATCCCCCGCACGGCAAGCGGCTGCCTGGGTGAACCCACCCGACTGGTCGAGCAGGCGCATCGCGCGGGCCTGTCGGTCCAGCTCTGGACCTTCAGAGCCGAACGCCGCTTCCTGCCCACCGGCCTCGACCTGGCCGGCGAGCTGGCCCAGTTCGCCCGAACCGGCATCGACGGCGTCTTCGCCGACCACCCCGACATAGCAGTAGCCGCAGTCGCCAAGACCGCCCTCAAGGTCTAGAACTGCGCCCGTAGTTCCTTCAGCACGGCCTCAGCCGCCGGAGCCAGCTCACGGTCGATAGCTCGGCTCTGGTCAGTCCCCAGTACTACGAGCGCGTGCTGGGAGGGCCTGGCCCGGATCAACTTGGTGCGCAGGTACGTCGGCGGGTGAGTGGAGTCGACCCGGGTGTCCCGGATGCGGCTGACTCGGGCGTGCCGCTCGATCTCACGCGCGGGCACCTCGGTGACAGCACGCCGGACCGCCTCCAGCGGCGCCACGTCCTTCTCGAAGCGCACTGCTCGCTCCAGGGCTCTGTAGGAGGCCTCAGCGAGCAGCGTCCGCTCCAGAGCCCGGGCAGTCGCGTCAGACCCGGCGATCTCGGCTGCCCGACGATCGGCCAGGTACTCCGCTCGTTGGCTGCTCCGAAGATCCACCTTGTTCAGTAGCCAGGCGTACCCGCGTACGGCGTTGCCCAGGGTCACATCAAGCAGCTTGCCGACGAGGCTCACTGAGGTGTCGCCATCCCTGGCATAGATGAGGTCCTGCCGGTACTGGTCGTACGGCTCCTCGCTGAAGGTCGCCTGCAACTCGCAAAGCACTGAGTCGGCTGTTCCGACTACCCAGCCGTGCCGGGCGTCGCCGTTCTTGCCGTGTCCGAGCTCGTGGGCGAGGATCGCGACTCGCTCCTGCGGCCTGAGGCTCTCCCAAAGCGGCAGGCCGAGACCGAGGACAGGCTGGAAGCGCCAGCCGACCCGGGCGAAGAAGACGTTCGGGATGGCGTTCACGGCGACAGCCACGATCGGCTTGGTGCCGATGGCGGCAGCGATCTCGTCCAGCAGGGCGAACAGCGTCGGGGCCTGGGCCCGCTCGACGATGTGCGCGTCGGAAGACAGGTGGTATGCACGCGGCCGGAGCAGGACGGCCACGCCGAAGGGGATCAGCGAGAGGAGGATGCTCAACCAGAGCGGCCGGTAGAAGACCACCAGGGCGATGCCGGCGAGCAGGCTCAGCACGGGAACCAGGAGAACCACTGCGGACATCAGGTACGCGCCGATCCGCGCTGCGTCCCAGCCTGGTCGGTGGGTCGCGCCGTGCTCCAGTTCGCGGTACAGGGTGTCGGCCAGCTTGTGTTCCAGGCGCTGACGCCAGGCCGGCAGCGGTTGATCATCGGTACCGGTGGGATGCACGTTCCAGTCGCACTTGTCGCACCAGATCACGTACCGGCGGTCGACTCGAATCTGGTGGGCGCACTGCGGGCAGTTGCTGATGCCCTGTTCGGTCTGCACTGCGGCAACCTAGTGGGCACCGCAGCGTCTGTCGACGTCGGCACGGCAGCAAGTGAGAGGGCCGGTGGCCTATCTGGTGGCTCTGTCAGCTTGCTGCCGTGCGTCCGGCCGTCACGCCGCCGGCGGCTTGTCGTCGTAGATGCGGGCGGCGATGTCGGACTCGGGGGTGGGCTGCTGCGCCTGCTGGTTGGGCTGCTGGACCGACTGCCAGACAGCCTTGCCGTCGGCTTCCGGCATCACGATCCAGGCGACCACGTAGCCGAGCAGCGCGCCGCCGCCGGTGATCAGGGTCAGGCCCACGATGGCCAGCCGGACCAGGGTCGCGTCGATGTTGAAGTACTCGGCGAGGCCGCCGGACACACCGGACAGCATTCGCTGGTCGCGGGACCGGCGGAGGGTCTTGCCGGACAGGTTCGAGAAAGGTGCGGTGGAGTTCGTCATGTCCACAACTCTGCCGCCGGAGACCCCTTCTCCACATCGGGATCGGTACCGACCGGACCCTGGTCCCACCCCTGACCCCGGTCAGCCGCCCCCGCCGCCGCCCCTGACGACTTTCGTCAGCTTTTGTCGGTGCCGGGTCCTACCGTCGGGGGATGGATGCTGCGGCGGTGCGGAAGCTGATGCTCGGGCTGCCCGGGGTCGAGGAGCGTGAGGGCTGGGCCGGTCAACCCGCGTACAGGGTGCGGAAGAAGGGCTTCGCCTATCTCTCGGAGGACGAGACCTCGGTGATGTTCAAGGCGTTGCGGGAGGAGCAGGAGGCGATGGTCGCGGAGGACCCCGAGGTCTACTCCGCGTGGTGGTCCGCGGGCCGCTTCGGCTGGCTGGGGGTGGAACTGGCGACCGCCGACGAGGACGAACTCCGCGAGCTGCTGATCGAGGCCTGGCGCCTGACCGCCCCCAAGTACCTGGTGGCCCAGTTGGACCAGAACGCCTAGACCCTGCCACCGCCTGCGGCGTGCTCGGCTCAGCCGGTGGTCAGGGCCGCTGTGCGGGCCGATTCCGGTAGGCGCTCGGGGTGCTGCCGACCTCGCGGCGGAAGACCGACCGGAAGCTCGCGGCGCTGCCGAAGCCGGTGGCGGTCGCGATCCGTTCGACCGACCAGTCCGAGGTCTCCAGCAGCCGGCGGGCGCTGAGGACGCGCTGCAGGACCACCCAGCGCATCGGTGGCAGGCCGGTCTCGGTCTCGAAGTGCCGGATGAACGTCCGGCGCGGCAGGTTCGCGTTCTCGGCCATCAGTCGCACCGTGATCGGCTCCGCGATGTTCTCCATCACCCACGCCCGGGTGGCGGACAGGTCCGACCGCGGCGGAGTCAGTACGTCGACGTACTGGCGTTCCTCGCCGCCGCGGGCCGGGGCGGCGACGACGCCCTTGCCCGCCTCGTACGCCGCGGCGGCGCCGAGGTCGGACCTGATCACGTGCAGGCAGGCGTCGATGGCGGCCCCTCCTCCCGCGGAGGTGAGGATCTTGCCGTCCTCGACGAACAGCCGGTTCTCGACGACGTTCACCTGCGGATGCAGTTCCCGCAGCAGGCCCAGGTACTGCCAGTGGGTGGTCGCGTCCCGCCCGGTGAGGATTCCGGCGGCCGCCAGGGCGAACGTGCCGGTGCAGATGGCGACCAGCCGGGCGCCGCGGTCGGCGCTCAGCCGGAGCGCGTCCGTGTACTCAGCCGGCAGCGGGATCTCCGGGTCGTCGAATCCCGGGACGACCACGATGTCGGCGTCCGCCAGCGCCGCCAGTGGGTGGGTGGCGGTGATCCCGGCGGCCAGGCCGGTCGTCTCGGAACAGACGATGACCCGGTAGCCACCCGCGCTGCCCAGGATGTGTGCGGGAATGCTGAAGTCGAGGGCGATCACCCCGGGCATCACCAGGATCGCCACCGTGAGTTCCGCGCTGGGCTGGGGCAAGGGCTCTCCTCGAGTCCGCAGGCACGACCACCCGCTCGGCCGAGTTTATCGGCCGGGGGGCTGGCACGAACCGCGCACACTTTGGCACCGCCACGGCTGGTGGGGGCCCTGAACGGCTCCTACCTTCGTCGCATGACTATCGAGCAGATTTCACAGGTGGAGAGCTTCGGGGTCCCGTGGGAGGAGTCGTACGGGTACGTGCAGGCGGTCCGGCGCGGGGACACGATCTATCTCTCCGGTCAGTTGGCGAACCGGGGGAGCGAACTGGTCGCGCCGGCACCGGTCGACGAGAACGGCGTCGCGACGGATTTCTCGGCCATGGGCGAGCAGATGCGCCAGACCTATGTCAACGCCGGGGAACTGCTTCGGCGCTTCGGTGCCTCCCTCGACGACGTGGTCGAGGAAGTGATCTACGTTCTCGACATTCCGGCGGCCTTCGAGGTGGCTGGACCGGTCCGCAAGGCTGCCTACGGTCGTGAAGACCCGCAGGTCGCCAGCACCCTCGTCGGCATCACCCGGCTGGCCTTCCCGGAACAGCTCGTCGAGATCAAGTTCGTCGCTCGGGTCTAGCGGGAGAGCGACTTGCCGACCAGCACCCACTGCGGCGAAGTACGGCTGATCTCCTTGAAGCCGGCGTCCAGATAGACCGACAGCGGGCCGCGGTAGAGGTCGGCCGAGGGGACCTTGCCCGCGGCGGCGACGTCCACCGCGCAGGCCTCCAGGCGGGTGACGCCCTGGGTGCGGGCGAAGTCGATCGCGCCAAGCAGCAGCTCCCCGGCGACCCCCTGGCGCCGATGACCGACCGGTACTACGAAGCAGGTGACCACCCAGGCGTCGGGATCACCGCCACGCCAGTTCGGGGAGGCGACCACCCGGGGGTAGTCCGAGCGGGGAGCCACCGCGCACCAGCCGACCGCAGTACCGGCTTCGTCGGTGGCCAGGACGCCGGGCGGGAGGTCGGAGCGGACCTGGGAGCGCAAGGACGCGCGGTGGGAGGCGGGGGAGCTATCGGACCACTGCTTGCCGCGGAGGCGGAAGTACTGGCAGAAGCAGCGGGAGGGATCGCCGCGCTCGCCCATCACCGCCCTGACCTCGTCCCACCGGTCGGCCGTGGCCGGGCGCACTTCCAGAGCCATCGCAGCACAGTACTGCGGGCTGGGCCCGGCTTGCACTCGCTTGGGTCGAGTGCTAATACTTGGTTAGCACTCACCGGGCGAGAGTGATAATTGCTCCCGCCCGGAAGTGTGACCATAGACGGCCTCGATGAGGTACCGGAGGCGTGGCGGGACGTGACCGCCGCACCGAAAGTACCGTCCGTCGCGGGCATCCGGCCGGCTGAACCAAAAACTCGACGCGGGAGGACTCGCGGAGAATGCCCAAGCTGATTTCTTTTAATGAAGAGGCGCGCCGCGGCCTCGAGCGGGGTATGAACACCCTCGCCGACGCCGTGAAGGTGACGCTCGGCCCCAAGGGCCGCAACGTCGTGCTGGAGAAGAAGTGGGGCGCCCCCACGATCACCAACGACGGTGTCTCCATCGCCAAGGAGATCGAGCTCGAGGACCCGTACGAGAAGATCGGGGCCGAGCTCGTCAAGGAAGTTGCCAAGAAGACGGATGACGTCGCCGGCGACGGCACCACCACGGCGACCGTGCTGGCCCAGGCGCTGGTGCGCGAGGGTCTGCGCAACGTCGCCGCGGGCGCCAACCCGATGGGCCTGAAGAAGGGCATCGAGAAGGCGGTCGAGGCCGTCAGCGAGCAGCTGCTGGCCCAGGCGAAGGACGTCGAGACCCGGGAGCAGATCGCTTCCACCGCCTCGATCTCCGCCGCTGACACCCAGGTCGGCCAGATCATCGCCGAGGCGATGGACAAGGTCGGCAAGGAAGGTGTCATCACCGTCGAGGAGAGCAACACCTTCGGTCTCGAGCTCGAGCTCACCGAGGGCATGCGCTTCGACAAGGGCTACATCTCGCCGTACTTCGTGACCGACACCGAGCGGATGGAAGCGGTCCTCGAAGACCCGTACATCCTCGTGGTGAACAGCAAGATCTCGAGCATCAAGGACCTCGTCCCGGTGCTGGAGAAGGTCATGCAGACCGGCAAGCCGCTGGCCATCATCGCCGAGGACCTCGAGGGTGAGGCGCTGGCGACCCTGGTCGTGAACAAGATCAAGGGCACCTTCAAGACCGTCGCCGTCAAGGCGCCGGGCTTCGGTGACCGCCGCAAGGCCATGCTCGTCGACATCGCCGTCCTGACCGGCGGTGAGGTCATCTCCGAGGAGGTCGGCCTCAAGCTCGACACGGTGGACCTGGAGCTGCTCGGCCAGGCCCGCAAGATCGTCGTCACCAAGGACGAGACGACCATCGTCGAGGGTTCGGGCGACGCCGACCAGATCTCCGGCCGGGTGAACCAGATCCGCGCCGAGATCGAGAAGTCGGACTCCGACTACGACCGCGAGAAGCTGCAGGAGCGGCTGGCCAAGCTGGCCGGTGGCGTTGCGGTGATCAAGGTCGGCGCGGCCACCGAGGTCGAGCTGAAGGAGCGCAAGCACCGCATCGAGGACGCCGTTCGCAACGCGAAGGCGGCCGTCGAGGAGGGTATCGTCGCCGGCGGCGGCGTGGCCCTGCTGCAGGCCAGCGTGGTGGCGTTCGAGAAGCTGGAGCTCGAGGGTGACGAGGCCACCGGTGCCGCCATCGTGCGGTCCGCGGTCGAGGCGCCGTTGAAGCAGATCGCCGTGAACGCCGGCCTCGAGGGTGGCGTCGTGGTGGAGAAGGTCCGCAACCTCGAGCCGGGCTGGGGCCTCAACGCCGCCACCGGCGAGTACGTCGACCTGATCGCCACCGGCATCATCGACCCCGCCAAGGTGACCCGGTCGGCGCTGCAGAACGCGGCTTCGATCGCGGCGCTGTTCCTCACCACCGAGGCAGTCATCGCCGACAAGCCGGAGAAGGCCTCGGCCGCTCCGGGTGGCGCGCCCGACATGGGCGGCATGGACTTCTGATCTCGTAGAAGTTCCCAGCAAGACACGAAGCGGTCCCGGGCTCAGGCCCGGGACCGCTTTCTTGTGCCCTGCTGGTTTCTTCTGCCCTGTTAGCCGACCATGCGGTCGGCGCCCTCGGCCGCGCGGAGCAGCCGGAGTTGGCCGATCTCGGCGGCGTTCTTCATCAGTTCGGCGTTCACCCAGCCGTACAGGTCCGCCATCGACCGCCCGGTCTCCGGCGGCCAGGGGAAGGCGGCCGGCAGGGCGAGCACGCTGTCGTCGGCGTCGTCCAGCAGGTGCGCCCAGTCGTCGTGCAGCGCGCGCATCCAGCCGAGGGTCCGGGCGAGGTCGCCAGGCCACCGAACCGCGGCGCGCTCCGGTGGCACGAAGCCGCGGGCATGGGCGATGGCCACGGACCACCACCAGCCGATGTGCCAGCTGAGCCAGCCGATCGTCGGGACCGGGATCGGATCCAGCGCCTGGTCGGACCAGTCGGCCCGCCAGCCGCCGGCGCTGTCCACCCGGACGGTCCAGCACAGCTCGGCCGGCTCCCAGAGCAGATCCTCCGGCGTCAGCCGTTCCAGGTGGTACTCGAACAGTGACCAGGTCAGCTCGAACTGCCCGCGCAAGACATCCCTGACGTCTGCCAAGACCCGCCCTCTCGTGATGCCGTATTCGAACTCGTGAGCACGAATTCTGTCAGCCCGGATAATCGGTGGACGGTGACCCCGGCCGCGCCCTACTGTCTGCGGCAGCGAGAACGACCTCGAGTGGAAGGAGCGACCGATGCGTACTCAACTCTGCATGCCGGCGCGCCCGACCCGCTCGCACAGCTCGCACTGAGCGGAGTCGCCGCGCCTCCTTCTGGAGGATTCGTGAAGATCCGCACCACCGTCGAGGCAGACCTCGACACCATCCACACCCTGATCGCCGAGCAGTCGCTCAACACCGTCACCCGGGAACGCTACGACGAGTATCTGGCGTCCGGCGCGTACCGTCACGAGTGGTCCTGGGTCGTCGAAGAGGACGGCCGGATCATCGCCCTCGCGATCTGGTGGGGGATGGAGCAGTTCGACCACCCGTTCAGCATCGACGGCCTGTACTGCGTACCGGGCGCCGACCGCGTCGCCGTCTGGACCGAGTTGATCCGGCACGCGCTCGGGAACATCCCGGCCGAGGCGGAACAGCCGGAGTACCACATCTTCGTGCCGAACGGCTGGCGTGATCAGCCGGACGTCGTCGCGGAACTCGAGCCCAGGTTGCAGGCTGCCGCCGCGGCCGGATTGTCCGAGGTGACCGAGCGGCTGCGCTACGAGTGGCTCCCGGAGTACGGGCTGTCGGCGCGGTCGACCCGGCTGCGGTTCGAGCCGGCCGATGACGACGCGTTCCTCGACGTGTTCTGCCGGGTGATCGAGGGCAGCCTCGACGCGTCGACGCGACGGGCCGTCGCCCGGGTCGGCGTGGAGGGCTCGGCCAAGGAGGACCTGGAGGTCTACCAGTCCATGCCGGGCGAACGGTCCTGGTGGCGACTCGCGTTCAACCCGGCCGGCGAGTTGGTCGGGTTCGCGCTGCCCTCGGCGAACAACGGCGGTCCGGTGGTTGGGTATCTCGGCGTACTGGCTGAGCATCGCGGCAACGGCTACAGCGACGATCTGCTCGCCGAGATCACCCACATCCTGGTGGAGGCCGGCGCCGAACGGATCAGAGCCGACACCGATCTGACGAACAAGCCGATGGCGGCGAGCTTCGAACGGCTCGGGTACCGCAACCACGCCGTACGGATGGTCGCTGGCTACCCGGTCGGCTGATCGGAGTCTGCCCCTGGAGCAAAGGGAAAACAGCCGGGCTCCAGGGGCAGACGACGGCTGGTACGGCCCCTATGCTTCCCTGACATGTCAAGGATTAGTGATGCGTGACGTCGCGCTGATCCTGCATGTCGCCGCGGGTGCCGTCGGGGTCCTGTTCGGGCCCTTGGCCATCGTCTTCACGCTGCGGCGGCGCCGGCTGAACTGGGCCGGCGAGACCTTCCACTGGGCGGTGGCGCTGGTCTGCCTGACCGCGCTGGTGATGGTGCCCTACGACTGGGCTGGGCTCTGGGTGTTCTGGCCGATCTCGATCGCGTCGTACTTGTTCGTGTACTTCGGCCAGCGAGCCGCGGAGTCACCCGGTGGACTCTGGTACCGGGGCGTCCTCCGCGGCTACGGCGGCGGCTGGATCGCCTTGTGGACGGCGATTCTGGTGGTCAGTGCTCCCGACCAGCCGTGGACCTGGGCGATTCCGATCGTGGTCGGCTCGGCGGTGATCGAGGTGCTCTGCTTCCGCCCGTCGGCGGCATGGACCCGGAACTCTCAGGCCTGACGCAACGGGCCGAAGAAGGTCCGGAGGTCGCCGGTGAGCAGGTCCGGCACCTCCATCGCGGCGAAGTGCCCGCCGCGCTCGTACTCGTTCCAGTGCTCGATCCTGCCCGCGGGATCGGTCAGGCTCTTGACAGCCGTCTCCGCCCCGAACACCGCCACCCCGGTCGGCGGCCCGGCCACCGAACCCCACTCCTGCGCCTCACCCTCGCTCTCGTCTGAAACCTGGGACGCTTGCTGGGCGGCGAAGGCCTTCCAGGCCTGCATGCCTTCGTAGACCGCGTGCGCCGACGATGCTCCTGAGCCGGTGAACCAGTAGAGGCTGACATTGGTGAGCAACTGATCGCGATCGACCGCGTCCTCCGGCAGTTTCCTGGCCGGATCGGTCCACTCGGCGAACTTCTCCACGATCCAGGCCAACTGCCCGATCGGCGAGTCGTTCAGCCCGTACGCCAGCGTCTGCGGCCGGGTCATCTGCTGCACGAGATACCCGAAGCCCTCGTCCATCATCGTGTTGAAGTGCTCGGCCCGTTCGCGGTCCCGCCCCGACAACTCGTCGAGCGGGATCGGGTCCCCGAACGGCGTCGACGCGCTGATCCCGGCCAGGTGGATCCCGGCCACGTGCTCCGCGTCGATGAACGGCAGCATCCCGGCGACTCCGGATCCGGCGTCGGTCCCGTGCGCGGCGTACCGCTCGTACCCGAGCCGGCTCATCAGTTCGGCCCACATCCGCGCCACCCCGAACAGGTTGAAGCCCGCCTCGCCGATCGGGTTGGAGAACCCGTACCCCGGCAGCGACGGTACGACGACGTGGAACGCGTCGGCCGGGTCGCCACCATGGGCCCGCGGATCCGTCAGCGGGCCGATCAGCTTCTGGAACTCCACCGGCGACCCCGGCCAGCCGTGCGTCAGGATCAACGGCAGCGCATCGGGCTCCGGGGAGCGCTGGTGGAAGAAGTGAATCCGCTGCCCGTCGATCTCGGTGACGAACTGCGGGATCTCGTTCAGCGCCGCCTCCTGCGCGCGCCAGTCGAAACCGTCACCCCAGTACTCCGCCAACTCCTTCAGGTAGGCGACCGGCACTCCCCGGCTCCAGTCATCCACCCGCGGCTCAGCAGGCCAACGCGCCCCGGCCAGCCGGGCGCGCAGGTCGTCGATCTCGCTCTGCGGGATCTCGATCCGGAAAGGCTGAATCTCACTCTGCTTCGTCGTCATACCCCGACGCTAGAAGCAATCGCGGCGAGCTCCCTTCCGCAATCAAAATCATCTCCCAGAAACGACCAGCAGGCGCTGAGCTATCTCCTGCGACGATCGGGGACGACCCGCTTGGGTGCCTCTCCGCGGGTGTTGCCCGACTCGGTGGCCGAAGCCCGTTCGTAGTCGGTGAGCACTTCGAACACCCTGGGGGCTTCGAAGAGCCGGTACCTCTGCTGGCTGCCGACCGGCTGGAGGACTTCGGTGGCGATGAGGCTTTCGATCGCAGCGAAAGCCGCCGATCGACCGGCGCCGGTCAGTCGCATCACGTCATCCGTGGTGACGACTGGATGTGCGATCAATTGCGGAAGCAGTCGATCGGCGGCGCTGCCTTTTCGTGGGTTGACCTTGCCCCGCCAGTCGGACTCCAGATCGATGAGATCTGCCCGGAGGGCAACGGCGTCAGCGGCAGCCCGGCGAGTCGCTGACAGGAAGAGGTCGAGCCAACCGCGAAGACCTTCCAAGGCGGCCTGACTCGTCGGCTCGCCGACGTATCTGAACTTGGACAGGCCTTCCACGTAGGCGGTTGCCCGGGTCGCAAGCGCGAGGCTGATCGGAGGAATGAAGTCCTTCGCAAGACCTCGGCGCTTGAGGATGACATGGATGAGCGCCCGGCCGGTGCGCCCGTTCCCATCGGCGAACGGATGGATGGTCTCGAACTGGGCATGCGCCATGCCGGCCTGGATCGTTCCCGGTAGGTCGTCACGGTTGATAAAGGAACAGAGGTCCTCGAGCAGCTCATTGACATACTCGGGCGGCGGGGGGACGAACGCGGCCTGGCACGGGTTGAAGTCGTTGCCGCCGATCCAGTTCTGCTGTGTTCGGACCAGGCCGGCGATCTCCGGTCGGTCGGAGTGTTCCATCAGCGCCGCGTGAACCTCGAGAAGATGGTGCACCGTGACGTGCTCGACCTCAGCGACCGAATCAACCGCATAGTTCATCGCTTTGACGTTGCCCAGGACGGCATCGGCCGTCGCGTCGTTGTCGTGAGCCCCCGCTTCTACCTTCGCCTCGTGCCGGGCCAGTCGACGGCTGCTGACCTGCAGGCCCTCGATCTTGGAGGACGCCACCGCCTCGGCCCGGAGCAGGAATCGCGCGAGCTGCTCCAGGTTGTGTGTGTCCGAGCCGCCGAAGGTCGCCAACGTTCGTTCGGTGTCGACCACGTCAGCCGCCAGTTCGGCGCTCAGCTCCAGCGAGTGGGCGCTCAGCGGGTCGGGAACGTACGCTGAATACTCGCACGGTCGCCGATGCCTACGAGGTCCGTAAGCATCTTGGCTAGAGGCCCAGATGCTTGTTATCAGTTGACTCAACCTGGACTCCTACTAGTTTAAGTCCAGGTTGTTTCTTTAACCCGGACTTAAAAAGATCATAGTCCAGGTTGTCTGTCCTGCTCTTAAGCTTGGCCGGCTTGTTCTTCCGGGGTGGCCTTGCGTACTACGAGACGGGTCCAGGCGCCTACGTAGACGCGGTCGTCGCTGCCGAGTTCGCGGCGTTGGCCGGGGGTGATGGGGTCCTCGGGGAGTGGGCCGGAGGACGGGCCGACGAAGGTGCCGTTGGAGGACTGGAGGTCTTCCACCCACCAGCGCTGGCCGTCGGTGGTCAACTGGGCCTGACGGCGGCTCACGCCGGTGTCCTCGCCGCAGTCGATCTCCGGGGTGATTCCCCGGCTCTTGGACGGACGGCCTACCAGCACGCTCTTCGCGGTGATCGGGATGACCGCCGGCAGCCCGGGTGAGGGGCACGGGTCGTCGCTCTGCTGGACCTCGTACCAGTCCGGGTCGACCCAGCGTTCCACCACCCAGTCGGCGACCTGCTGCGGCGCCGGGGGCACCGGAGGCGGAGTACCGAGGTCCAGTGCTGAGGCCGGGCGCGGCATCGTGCCGGTGGTGAAGTCGTAGCCGCAGTTCTCACAGAACAAGGCGTCCGGCGCGGCCGGCTCCGAGCAGTTCGGGCAGGACTGGGTCGCCGGAGCGGGCGTAGGAGCAGGGGCGGCCGTCGCGGGGGCAGGCACCGACGCGGCCCCGGGCGTCGCGGCTGCCCCGATTGGCAGGCCGCAGACGTCGCAGTAGTCGGTGGAGACGGACGGATGCCCGCTCGGACACGTCGCTGAGGTCATTTCTTCACCCGGGTGGTCTTGGTGGAGGCGGTGTCGAGCGCCATCTCGTCGGCCTTCTCGACGCTGCGCTTGAGTCGCACGGTGCCGGTCTCCTGGTCGTCGATGTCGACCACCTTACGCAGCCGGGTGGTCGCTTCCTCGTTGCCCGTCTGGGCGGCGAGTTGCACCGCGCGGCCGAGCTTGGTGGTCGCGGTCGCGGTGTCACCCGCGGCCTTGGCGGCCAGGCCTTCCTGGATCGCGTCGGCCAACTCGGTCTGGCCGGTGTAGTGCGCGACCTCCGGGCTGATCCGGGTGGTCAGCGCCTCGTCCGCGGACCACAGCGCCTTCACCAGACCTTGTGCGACGACCTGCTCGCCGACCACGAGCTGGACCCGGGCGGCAAGCTGCTCCTGCCCGATTCCCTTCGCAGCAAGGCGAATCGCGACGTGGTAGTCGCGGGACTCGTCGCCCCAGGCGCCGGTCGGGTAGGCGCCGGTCAGCGGATTCACGTCGGTGCGGCGAGACGTCAGGTCCTCCACGGTCGGAGCCACCTGCCGCACGAACAGCACCTGTGCGCCCTGCGGAGCCCAGACGCGCATGTCGGCCGTGGCGACGCCCTTGCTCATCGCGTTCTGGATGATCGCGGCGAACTCGGCGGCCAACTGGTCCGGCGCCGGGATGATGTCGACGGTGCCGAGCAGCGCCTTGGCGATCCGCCGTACCTCGTCGACCTGCCAGGCCACGCCGACACCGCGGCAGTCGCACTGGAACTGGCCGGTGACGGCCTCGATGGTCTGGGTCAGTACCTCGGGCGACTCGTGCTGGTTCTCGCCGTCGGTGAGCAGCAGCGCGTGCTTCTGGGTCAGCGACGGGACGGTGGCGAAGACCCGGGACGCGAGCCGCAGCCAGGTGCCCATCGCGGTGCCGCCGTCGGCGTAGAACCGGGCGACGGCGTCCTTGGCGGCCTGCCGGGTGAACTGGTCCATCCGCACCATCACCGGCTCGGGCGACTGCGGGAAGGCCAGCTGGGCCCGGTCGTTGCCGGAGATGACCGCGAACCAGACCCCGTCGAGGATCTGGTCGAGCGCGGTCTGGGCGGCGTGCGCGGCGGCCCGCACGCCCTCGGCACCCATCGAGCCGGAGGTGTCGACGATGATGATCTCGCCGGCGTCCCCACCGCCGGACTGGCCGGCCGCGCCCGCGCCGCTGCAGGACACCGTGACGATCGCGTGGACGTCGGTGCCGCCGTCGGGCAGGAACTCGTTCTGGTACACGGAGGCGGAGAACTCGGCCATCGAAGGCGTCCTTTCGGTGGAGCTGTTGGATACGAGGCTGTGCTAGAGGCGAGCGAGGGCGACGGTGATGTTGTCCTGGCCACCTTGGGCGTTGGCCCAGTCGACCAACGCCGAGGAGGTTGCCAAGGGCTCCCCGTTGTGGGCCGCAGCGGTCTGACGGACCAGGTCGGCCAGCGGTGCCGCCTCGGAGCAGTAGTTCCACAGGCCGTCCGAGCAGACCAGCAACCAGCCGTGGCCGGTCACCTTCACCGAGGTGGTCCGTGGCGTGTGGTCCGGAGCGTCCTTGCCCAGCCAGCGGGTGATCGCGTGGGCCTGCGGGCCAGTCTCGGCCTCATGCCGAGGCACGCCGGTAGCGATCAGCTCAGCGGCCCAGGAGTCGTCCACAGTCAGTGCCATGGGCTCCGCATCGTCCGGGAACCAGTACGCCCGGCTGTCGCCGACCACACCGGCCACCAGCAGGCCATCCTCCAGCACCGTGGCCACGAACGTGCAGGACGCCGGGTTCGGGCTGTCCGGGCTCGTGTTCTCCAGTACTGCGTCGCTAGCCGCGTCGGCGGCAGCCTTGAGCCGCGCGGCCACCGCGCCGATCCGCGAGGACTCGGTCCCCAGGCCCTGCGCCCGGCCGGCCACCAGTACTTCGCGCGCCGCGCGGGCAGCAGCCAGGCTGGCCACGTCCGAGTCGAGGGACGAACTGACTCCGTCGCAGACCACCAGCAGGGCGCGGCTCCCCGGCTCGGCGTCGGCCGCGATCGCCATCGCGTCCTCGTTGCGGCTGTGCCGGATGCCTCGATCGCAGGTGCCGGCGACCCAGGTCGCAGGCTGCTCGGTGAAGTGGTCCCGGGGCTTGGCGGCCTTCGTGCCGCAGTTCTCGCAGTAGCCCTCGGGCCCGATCACTCCGCCGCAGGAGCGGCAGGGACCGGCCGGCGGGGTCGGAGCGGTCGTGCCGGGATCCAGCTCGACCGTCGGCTCGGTGTCGGTGTCGATCGCCGGCGTGCTGGGCGCGGTCGGGGTGAGCTCGGCCCCACACGCCTCGCAGAAGCGGTCGGCGTCGGAGATCGGCCCGCCGCAGCTGGGGCAGGCCGTCTGGGTCTTACTCGTCATCGCAGCGTCCATCCTCGAACTTCGTTGGCCTGGTCGACCAGAGCGATCCGTTCCTGCCTGCTGTCCGCGTGCCCGGCGAGCTCACGGTAGGCCTCCTCCAGCCCGGTGCGCAGTTCCGGCTCGGTCGCCTCCCGTCCGGCGATCCGCAGACCGGGCTGCGGGCCCTTGCCGAGCACCTCGTACAGAGCGGTCTGGAAGACGTTCGCGGCCAGGCTCGCCCGGTCGACCGGGTCGATCGTCAGGCTCTCGATGTTGCTCATCGCCTCGGCCAGCGCAGGAAGACCACGCCCTGATCCTGCCAGCAGACCGGCTCGCTGACGGCGAGCCCGGACGAACGCGCCGCTGGTCGGCGGCACCAGGTCGAGGGCGCCCACGGCGCCGTCGAGGTCGCCGCGGCTCGACCGGATCGCCGCCAGCCCGAAGGCCGACGGTGCGATGTAGTTGGCGTCGGTGCGGGCACAGGTCAGGTAGAGACCCTCGGCGACGTCGAACTCGCCGCTGATCTCACAGGACACCGCCAGCGCGAGCTTGGGCGCCAGCTCGCCTGGCACCTGGCCATAGACGGCGTTGAAGGCCGACTGCGCCGCAGCCGAGTCGTTGCGGGCCAGCGCCACGAGTCCGGACATCCAGACCGCGCGCCACTCCCACGGGTCGGCCGCCAGCAGATCGGCGACCGCGGTGTCGACCATGTCGTACCGCTCCGGCCCGATCTCCAGGGCTGCCTGGGCGATCTCCAGCAGGATCTGCGCGGAGGACTCCGGCGCGTCGACCAGTAGTTCCAGCCGCTTCTGCGGATCCGGCACGCTCACCGTCTTCAGCCAGCCGGCCATCTTGTCGCTCTCGTCCGGCGCCAGCGACGGCAGCCGCCGCCACGGTTCGGCGGCCTCACCCAGACCGGCCGCGAGGTCACCCGGGCTGCCGAACAGGATGGACGAGGTGGAGTGCTGGGCCGCCTTCACGCCCAGCTTGTCGGCGACCACCTCCCGCAGTACGCCGAGCAGTTGGACGCGGAACTCGTCGGCCGACACGAACCGGTCGGCCGGGTCGGGCGCGCAGGCCTTCACCAGCAGCCGGTAGACCGAGTCGTACTTCTGGAACAGCGGCACCTCCGCCACCGGCGGCAGCGACGCGATGTACTTCGACTGGTAGCCGCGGAACTCGAACGCCAGCACGCACAGGGTCCGGCCGAGCGTGTAGATGTCGGAGGACACCGACGGCCCGACCTCGGCCACTTCCGGCGCCTGGAAGCCGACCGTGCCGTAGATCGCGGAGTCCATGTCGTCGATCCGGCGGACACCGCCCAGGTCGATCAGTTTGACCGCGTCGCCGACCTGGATGATGTTGTCCGGCTTGAAGTCGCAGTAGACCAGGCCGAGATCGTGCAGGTAGGAGAAGGCCGGCATGATCTCGAGCAGGTAGGCGATCGCCTGGTCGACCGGCAGCGCGTCGTACTCGCCGTGGTTGGCCGCCATCCGCTGCTTGAGCAGGGTCTTCAGCGACGTGCCGCCGACGTACTCCATCACGATGTAGCCGGCGCCGTCGTGGGTGACGAAGTTGTAGATCTCGACGATCAGTGGGTGCTCGACCCGGGCCAGGAACTGCTGCTCGGCGATCGCGGCGGCGACGGCGTCGGGGTCCTCGGAGTTCAGCAGGCCCTTCAGCACCACCCAGCGGTCGGACACGTTCTGGTCCTGGGCCATGTAGATCCAGCCGAAACCACCGTGCGCCAGGCAGCCGGCCACCCGGTACTGGCCGCCGACCAGGTCGCCCGCCTTCAGCTTCGGCGAGAACGAGAACGGGCTGCGGCATTTGGGGCAGAAGCCGTCGGTCCGGCCGGGCTGGTCGCCCCGGGAGCGGCCGACCGGGTTGCCGCAGTTCGGGCAGTTCCGGCGCTCCTCGGGGACCATCGGGTTGGCCAGGATCGCCTTGCTCGCGTCGATCGCGGGGATCGGTGGCACATGGGTCAGGCCGGCACCGAGCCGGGCCCCGCGCAGGCGGGTGGACGATGTACCGAGGCGGCGGGTGAGCTTGGAGCCGGCCGCGGCGGCGCGGGCTGAGCCCAATGGGGTCGAGGCGAGTCGGTTGGACGCGCGTGACACCGTCGAGGCGCTACTGATCGGGTCTGGCGCGCTTGCGGCGGCAGCACCGCCGGGGGAGCCGCAGACGTCGCAGTAGCCGTCCATGATCGTCCCGGAGCAACCAGGTTGCGTGCAGGCGCCGGACGCCGTCGGTGGTCCCGAGATGCCGGGGGCTCCCGAAATGGCCGAAGCACCGGGAGCGGAGGCAGCCGGGGCCGAGGTAGCGGCTGGTGAGCCGCAGACGTCGCAGTAGCCGTCCAGGATCGTTCCGGTGCAGCCCGGCTGGGTGCAGGCGTTGGTCGTCATGTCGTCCCTCGCTTCGGTCCAGTGGCAAGACTGGTTTCCAGGTAGGTCTGGTACGCCGCTACGAGTGCGCCAAGCCGAACCAGGTTCACTGGTTCCGCGTCGAGCACCTCGCGGCCGCGCCGGTAGAGCTCTGCCAGGTCTTCGGTGGTTCCACTGGTCCGAGCGACGCTGCCGGCTTTCACCTGGTAGGCGTCCAGCCGCGCGGCCAGTTCGTCCCTGCGCTCCAGTGCGGCTCCGTACGCCGACTGCGCCTGCCCCAGCGCACGCCGTACTGCGTCCAGCTTGGTCAGGTACTTCTCCAGCTCGGCCGGGGTGTTCGGCACCGGCCCGAGCGCGGTCACATCCGGTACTCCGAGGCGCGGCGCCGGGGTGACTCCGGCGACACAGCGGTCGGCCAGAGCCCGTACGGCCTGGCCTTGCGCCTCGAGCTCGATCCGGACCGCGCGGGCTCTGGCGACGTCGGCCGCCCGCTCGCGGCGGGTGGCGCCGCCGACGATCAGGTCGCGTTCGGTGTGGGCGGCATCGATCTCCAGCGGCCCGATCAGCCCGCCGATGTCGGCGCCACGCTTCGCGCGGTCGGTCAGGTCGGCGACCCGGCGGTCCAGGTCGTGGTGGGTGGCGATCGCCTCGTTGCGGCTGATCGCGGGCTCCCGGGCGACCAGGTCGTTGATCCGCTCCACCTGGGCGCGGAGCTGTCGCAGCCGGGCCGCGAGCTCCGCGTCGCCGGGCGCCAGTTGGAGCTTGGCCCGCAGCGTCGAGGCGAGCGCGTCCGACAAAGTACAGGCCTCAGGCAACGAAACGGCCAGCGAGCCGGCCGCGCCGCCGGTGTCCAGACCGCCCCAGATCAAGGTGGAGATCCGCTCGGTCTCGGTCGGTCCGACCCGGCCGGAGTCCCAGGTGAGCAGGATGAGCTCGTACCGATCGGACACGGCCTTCCAGACCGCCATCGCCAGCACCACGTCCCCGCTCAACGCATCGGCGTCAGCCGAGTGCAGGGCGGCCTGGTCGAGCTCGTCCAGCTCCGCTCGCCGCCGATCCCGCCAGCGCCCGAGCGCGTCGAGGAACGACAGCAGATCCTTGGCGGGGATGCTGCTGCCGATCCTGCCCGGAGGCGCCGGCGCGGTGGCCGTCGGCGTACCTACTGTCATCGTCCGTAAACCGGGGCCGGCGGCACCGCGGGAACCTCGAGCGAAGGACCCAGCCACTTGTCGTACGAGGCCTTCCAGCGGCCGTCGGCCTTCATCTCCTCGAGCACCTTGTTCACGAACTTCACGAAGTCGACCTGGGCCGGGTTCATGCCGAGGCCGTACGGCTCCGCGCTGAACGCCGGTGCCTTGGTGATCCGCGCGTAGGGATCCTGCGCGGCCTCGCCGGCCAGCACGGTGTCGTCACCGGTGATCGCGACGACCTTGCCCTGCTGGAAGAGGACCAGGCAGCCCGTGTCGGTGTCCGCCGTCACCGGGACGACCTTCGGGTTCGCCTTGATCATGTTGTCCAGGCTGGTCGAACCAGCGGGTGCGCAGACCTTCTGGCCGCTCAGCTGGGCCAGCGTCTCCGCCTTCATGTCGCTGCGCACCAGCAGCTTCTGGCCGGAGCGGTAGTACTCGGCGGAGAAGGCGATCTCCTTCCAGCGGGCGCAGTTGATCGTCATGTTGCGGGCGACGATGTCCACCGCACCGGGCGTCCGCGGCGCCTTCAGCACCGGCAGTCGCTGCGGGCTGGAGATCACCCGCAGCTCGACCTTGTTCTCGTCGCCGAAGATGGCCTCCGCGACGGCCCGGATCATGTCGATGTCGAAGCCCTCGATCTTGCCCGAGATCGGGTTGCGCGAGCCGAGGTTGAGGCTGTCCGCGGAGATGCCCGCGACCAGCCGGCCGTGCGCTTGGATCTTGGCCATCGTGGATCCGGTTGGCATCGCACCCGGCGCCGACAGCGGACCGGGGTCGGGGGCGTACGACTGCAGGGGGTTCGTGCAGTCCTGCTTGGCCGGCGGAGCCGGGGTGGATACCGGCGGCGTTTGCTTGACCGGGATCTGCGTCGCTTCGTATGTGGTGGAGCCGCAGGCGGTGGCGGCGAAGAGGAGGGTCAGCGAGGCCGCGATCAGGCGCTTCTTCTTCATCGGTACTCCTCCAGTCGCTGGGAGACGCCCCAGGCGATCAACAGCGCGGCGAGGATGCCGATCGGCAGGCCGAGCCAGCCGATCGGCGGCAGGCCGTCGCGCGCGTCGGACAGCTCGGACTGGGTCGTCTCGCTGAGCTCGTCCAGTTGCTCGTTGGAGGCCTTGTCGAAGGTGGTGAAGGTCGCGTTGGAGGTCGCCTTGCCGCTGCCGATCGCCTTGGTCACCGCGTCGTCCCACCTGCCCTTGTCGTCATCCTCGCGAATCTGCACGTGGACCGCCTTGTAGGCGGACCAGGTGTCCTGCAGCGTCCGGTTGGTGGTGCCGCCGATGGCCAGTTGATCGTCGACGTCCTTGGCCGACTTGACCCAGGCGTCCTGGAAGGCGGTGCCCGAGCCGCGGGCGATCAGCGTCAGGCTCTCGTTGGACTTCGCGTCGTACGCCGCGATCCGGGCGCGGGACAGCGCCAGCGTGTTCGCGTAGGCCTGGTCCTGGGTGTCCTTGGCCGCGTTGGCCGCGCTGGACAGGGACGCGCCGCCGATGACGACGGTCAGCAGCACCAGGACCGCGGCCGCGGCGATCGGCACGTTCACGTACCGGTGGGTGCGCCTGGCCAGCCAGATCAGCCCGAGAACGAGCACGACCAGCGTGACCGCACCACCCAGCAGCAGCCAGGCGTTGCCCCGGCCGACGCCGTTGAACTCGGTGTTGATCCGGTTCTCGTTCGCCTTCACCAGCGCGTCCAGCAGCGGCAGCGAGTCGGCCTGCAGCGTCGCGTTCGCGTCCTTCAGGTACTGCGAACCGATGGGCAGGCCCTGCCGGTTGTTCGCCCGGGCCTGTTCGATCAAACCCTGGTACGTGAGCAACGTGGAGTTGAGCTCGCCGAGCGCCTTCTGGTCCGCGGGCTGCGCGGTGGCCGCCTCGGAGACCAGCCGGGCGGCCGTGGTCATCGAGTCGACGAAGTGCTGACGTTGCGCGGGCGGCTCGAGGCCGCCGACCAGGAACGAGTTGGTGGCGTCGGCGTTGGCGCTGACCAGGTTGGTGTGGATCGACTGGATCCGGACCAACTGGGCGGTGTTGTCCTCAGCGCGCTGCAGGGCGCCATCGGAGGAGCGGAAGCCCTGTGCCGCCGCCGCGCCGAAGAGCACGGCGACGACCGCGAGCGCGATCAGCAGGGCGCGCATCCGGCCCGGCGTACCGTCGAACCAGGCGGCGATCGGTCCAAGCTTCGGCGCGGTCCGGGAGGCCGGAGCCTGCCGGCCCGGTGGCGCGGCCTGCGGGGCCGGTGGCGACCACGTCGCCGGCGGCGGAGGCGCACTGGTTGTCTGGGTCACGCCGTCTCTCCTTGCTCGGACTCACTGTGCTGCTCTTTGGCCGGCTCACTGCCGGCGGTTTCTTCACCGGTGAGCACGTTGTCAGTGAGGTCTTTGTCGGTGAGGTCTTCGGTGAGATCTTCGTCGGTCAGGTCTTCGGCGACGATCTGACGCAGCTGGTCGGTGCTGGGTGCCGTCACGTCGCGCAGCCGCCAGGCGTGCCGCCCGATCGCGGCCTCGAGCATGTTCCGGGCGAACCGGCCGTTGCCGAACGAGCGGTTCCGCGGCGTCGAGGCGAGGATCACCGTGAACTGGTCCAGCGCCTTCGGCGTCAGCTCGTAGTCGGCGCCCTCGGCCAGCCCGATCAGGATGTCGGTGAGTTCCTCGTCGGTGTAGTCGTCGAAGGCGATCGTGGTCCGGAACCGGCTGGCCAGCCCGGGGTTCGCGGCGATGAAGGTCTCCATCGGCTCGGGGTAGCCGGCGACGATCACGACCAGGTCGTCGCGCCGGTCCTCCATCTCCTTGACCAGCGTGTCGACTGCTTCGCGGCCGTACTGGTCGGCGCCCAGCTCCCCGGCGGTCAGGCTGTAGGCCTCGTCGATGAAGAGCACGCCGCCCGCCGCGGACGCGACCACCTCGGCGGTCTTCGTCGCGGTCTGGCCCAGATAGCCGGCGACGAGCTCGGAGCGGTCCACCTCGACCAACTGGCCCTTGGAGAGCAGGCCGAGCGCCTTGTAGATGCCGCTGACCAGCCGGGCGACTGTGGTCTTGCCGGTGCCGGGATTGCCGACGAACACCAGGTGCCGGGTGATGGTCGGGCTCTTGAGCCCCGCCTCGGCCCGGAGCTTCTCAACCCGCAGTACTGCGACCTGCCGGTGCACCTCACGCTTGACGGTCTTCAGCCCGGTAAGTTCGTCCAGCTCGGCCAGTAGTTCTTCTACTGTCCGTTCTGGTTCTGCAGGCTTCTCTTCTACGGGCTTGGCTTCTACTGCTGCAGTCTGTGCGACCGGGCCCGGTGTAGGTGTCGCCTGAATGGGGCGAGCTCCTGCTGCTTGGAGTTGGGCGGCTGCTGCTACTGAAGCGTTGCCGATGACCCGCATGGTGGGTTCACCGAGGCTGCAAGCCGCCGATGCCACCTCAGCCAGCGCCTCGGCGTACGGGATCTTCTCGGGGGACCCCTGCGCCACCAGATCAGTCAGTACTGCGGTCGGCGCCCCCCTCCACCTCCGCCCGCGCACAGCGGAGTTGAAGAAGTCCTGAGTACCCGCGCCCGGTGTCACCGAGGCCCAGTCGGCCGGTGCGCCAGGAGCTGACTCGGCCAGAGCAGCCGCGAGCGACAGTGCCTCAGCCCTGGCTACCTCCTCCGAGACCCCGGCACGTGCGGCAACGGTCAGCAGAGCCGACAGTGCGCCCTGCAGCGAAGTACCCCCCACGCCGCTCATGCCCCTCCTCGTCCCGGTGGTGGTTGTAGTGGTCCCGACCCTGTGTCGGGTGGTGGTGTCGACGGCGTCGGCCCGAGGGCCAGACCACCACCGGTGGAGCCGGTCCCGAACTTCTCCTGCAGGAACCGGCCATGGGCGATCAGGGCCGCGGCATCGGCCCGGTTCACCGCGTCGAACACTTTGTCCATCGTGGAGCCCAAGAGGTCCAACTGGTCGATCAGAATCATCAGCGAGGTCTTGCCGCGGTCCACCGGCCTGCTGTCCGCCCACTGCCGGGGCAGCCGCAGATACCCGCCGATGGCCTCCGGCAGGTAGTCCGTCGCCGTCGCCATCACCGAGTACGCCTGGGCGCTGCCGCCCAGGTTGCCCAGCCGCGGGATGGTCTCCCGCACGATCCGAACCACCCGGTTGACCCGCGACGCGACCACCGCCGGTACCGCGCCGTCCGCGACCAGTTGCTCCACCCGGACCAGGGCCGCCAGCAGGTCGTCGTTGCTGGGCGCGCGGGGAATCGGGGCAGGCTCGGGCTCCGCCTTGCGGCCGGTCAGCCGCGCGAAACTGGTTAGCCTGTTGAAGATGGCACCCAGCGCCATGCAGTCGGTCCCCGCTTCTGGTTTGTCGCCGGCGCCCGAGGTCGTCACCCCGGGCGCTCGTGCTTGGTTCGACGGCCTCAGCGGCCGAGGTCGAGGGTGCCCTGGACGACCCGCTGGTCCTGCCTGGCGACCCGTTCCAGGTAGCTGCGGGACTTGGTCACCTCACCCTCGAGCGTGCCGATGGTGGCGGCCATGCTGTCCAGCGCCTCGACCTTGAAGGTGTCGATCGCGTTCATCGTGGCGTAGATGTTCGCGAACGCCGCCTGCAGTTGCGGCAGCCCGATCGTGGCCGACGCCGCCTGCTGCTGGATCGCCACCGAGTTGTCCCGCAACATCTGCGAGGTCCGCTCGATCATCCCGCTGGTGGTGGTGTTCAGCGCGGTGATCTGGTCCAGCACGAGCTTCTGGTTGCCCAGCGCCTGCGCCACGATCACCGCGGTCCGCAGCGCCGAGACGGTCGTGGTCGAGGCGCGGTCGACGCCCTTGATCAGCTCGATGTTGTTCTTGATCACGATGTCGATGGCCAGGTAGTTCTGGATCGACACGGCGAGCTGGACCAGCAGGTCCTGGTGCTTCTGCCGGACGTAGAACAGCACGTCCTCGCGGAGCGCGCGGGCCTTGTCCGGGTCGGTCGCCTCCAGTTCGGCGATGGTCGCCGACAGCCGGGCGTCGAGCCGCTCGGCGACGTACACGTACTGGTTCAGCCGACCCATCGCATCCCAGAGTTGCTGCTTCTCCAGGTTCAGCGCGGCGTTGTCCTTGCCGAGCTCGTCCTGGCCGTCGCGGAGCGAGTGCAGGATGCCCTCGAGGTGGCTCTGGGCGCTCTGGTACTTGCGGAAGTAGTCCTCGATCTTGTCGCCGAACGGGATCATCCCGAGCAGCTTCTTGGTGCCCGTGGCTTCCTTCGGGTCCAGGTTCTCGACCGTCCGGCGCAGCTCGAGCAGCGTTTTGCCGACCGTCGAGCCCTCGGACAGCCCGCCGCTGGTCAGTGCCCTCACCGGCGACTGCAGCAGCCGGTTCGAGCTCTCCGCGGCGTGCCGGATGTCGACGTCGCCCATGCTGCGGACGTCGCCGGCCTTCTGGGCGAACTCGGGCGACCGCGGCTCGGCGGTCATCAGCGAGGTCAGGAACGTGTCGACCTTGGTGTCGAGACCGGGCAGCGCGGCCGGATCCACGGCGGGTGCCAGGCTCGGAGCGGCGGTCGCGGCTACCGGCTGTGTCGGCGCGGGGGCGGTCAGTACCAGCCCGGGCGCGGTCGCGGCGGGCGGCTGCAGTGGCGACTGTGCGGCTGCCGCCGCCTGCGCAGGTGGTGTCGCGGCTGCTGCGGCGCCTTGCGAGTTGTCAGCTTCGGTCATCGTCGTTCCCCTCCGGTGGCCTGCATCGTGCGTTCACGCCCCTGCTTCTGTGACAAACACCGCCCCTGTCACACACTCCGTGACGCGCACACAATCTACGCGGTTCCCGGTCCGGGAGGGCGGCACCGTTGCGCAGTCGTTGTCAGGGTTCGCGGCGGCGGCTGATCGGGCCGCGGCGGAGAAGTCGCTGGACCTGGCCGAGGACGGTCCGCGGCCGCAGTACGGCGGTGCGGTCGGACGCCGCGTCTCGCATGCCGGTCAGGGTCTCGCGGAGCACGTCCGTCGCGTCGACGGAAGGTGACCAGTCCAGCTCGCGTGCTGCCCGGGAGGTGTCCAGCAGCGGTGTGGCGAATCCGAGGTCGAGCCAGCCGGGGTCGACCTGCTGCAGCCGGGCGTGCCAGCCGGCGGACATGGCCGCGCGGACGATCGCCACCGGAAGGTGCACAGCTTTCGCATCGAGCGCCTCCGCGATGCGCTCGGTGGTGATGGGCGGCTCGGCCGCGAGGTTGAACGCGCCCGGTGCCTTCCGCAGCACGATCCGCTCGATCGCGTCGGCGACGTCGTCGGCGTGGACCATCGGGAAAGTCAGTCCCCGATCCAGTGGCACGACCGGTACCAGGCCGATCGCCGCGGCTGGGATGAGCACCGGTACGCCGTACCGGAGCAGGGCGCTGCCGGCCGAGCGCTGGCCGATGATTCCGGGACGGACGCGGCTGACGACGGTTTGAGGCTCAGCCTGCTCGAAGGTGTCGAGCAGCCGCTCCGCTGCCGCCTTGTGCTGGCTGTAGGGAGAGGTCAGTACGCCGAACGTCGGCCAACTCTCGTCGACCGGGCTGTTGTCGCGCTTGGGGGAGTAGGCACCGACGGAGGACATGTGCACGAGGTGCGGGACTCCCGCGGCCTTGACCGCGTCGAGTACGCGCTGAGTGCCACCGACTCCGACCGCTTCGAGGTACTCCTGGTCGTGGGAAGGCTGGAACGCCCAAGCCAGGTGCACGACGGCGTCCGCCTCGCGGAACGCGTTGCGCAGTACTTCGGCGGAGCTGTCCTCGGTGAGGTCGGCAGCATGCCACGTCACCTCGTCGTACTCACCCGGCTCGGGTAACCGCCGAGCCAGCCCGACCAGGCTGTGATTACCGGCAGCGATCAACCTGCGCAGAAGAGCAGACCCCACGTTTCCGGTGGCACCGGTGATGACGATCCGCATGACAACTCCAAGGACCCTGTACTGACCCACCCCAGGTGCCCCGGCGGGCCGCTTTCACACCCCCTGCTATGCGATCCTCAACGAGGCGCCGACCGCTGGTAGCTGACGAAGGCGAAGCCGTCGTGTTGTTCGCGGGAGGTCTCGGTCCAGGAGGAGCGGTCGAAGTCGGGGAAGGTGACGTCGCCGGCGGGGGACTGGTCGACCTCGGTGAGTTCCAGCCGGTCGGCGTACGGGAGGGCCTGGCGGTAGATCTCGCCGCCGCCCGCGACGTACAGGTCGTTGCCGTCGGCAAACTTAAGGGCGTCGTCGAGCGTGTGCGCCACCTCGACGCCCTCGGCGGACCAGTCCGGCTGCCGAGTGACCACGACCGTACTGCGCCCCGGCAGCGGCCGGCCGATCGAGTCGTACGTCTTGCGGCCCATCACCAACGTATGCCCGAGCGTGAGCTCCTTGAAGTGCCGCAGATCCTCCCGAATCCGCCAGGGCAGGTCGTTGTCCCGCCCGATCACCCCGTTGCTCCCGACCGCCGCGATCAGAATGACGCTCATATCGCGATCGGAGCTTTGATCCCGGGATGCGGGTCGTAGCCGACCAGTTCGATGTCCGCGATCTGGTAGTCGTCGATCGAGTCACGCTTCGCGAGTTGCAGCGTCGGCAACGGGCGCGGGTCTCGGGTGAGCTGGAGCTTGGCCTGGTCGAGATGGTTCAGGTAGAGGTGCGCGTCGCCGAGGGTGTGGACGAAGTCGCCCACCTCCAGGCCGGTCTGCTGCGCGACCATGTGGGTGAGCAGCGCGTACGACGCGATGTTGAACGGCACGCCCAGGAAGATGTCGGCCGAGCGCTGGTACAGCTGGCAGGACAGCCGGCCGTCGGCGACGTAGAACTGGAACATCGTGTGGCAGGGCG
The DNA here is from genome assembly GCF_039530625.1 of Kribbella sancticallisti. Lineage (NCBI taxonomy): Bacteria > Bacillati > Actinomycetota > Actinomycetes > Propionibacteriales > Kribbellaceae > Kribbella > Kribbella sancticallisti. Next base: position 393,718 of record NZ_BAAAOS010000056.1, read on the forward strand.
GCAGCGCCATCCCGTCCACGTCGGCGACGTTCCACGCGTTGACGATGTGCCGGCGCGAGTCAGGGTTGTTCTTGATCGACTCGATCACGGCCGCGATCTGGTCGACGTGCCGGCCGTCCGGGGTCGGCCAGGAGCGCCATTGGTAGCCGTAGACCGGGCCCAGTTCGCCGTCCGGGTCGGCCCACTCGTCCCAGATGGAGATGTTGTTCTCCCGCAGCCACTTCACGTTCGTCGAGCCGCTCAGGAACCAGATCAGCTCGCCGACCACCGAGCGAAGATGCAGCTTCTTGGTGGTCACCGCGGGGAAGCCGGCGGCGAGGTCGTACCGCGCCTGGTGGCCGAACACGCTCAGCGTCCCGGTGCCGGTGCGGTCGCCCTTCTCGACGCCGTGAGTCAGGACATGGTCGAGAAGATCCAGATACTGCCGCATACCGGTAAAACTAACAGCTGGCAGACTCGCGGAGTGAGTTCTGTGGAGCGCGAGTTCGTGCTGACGTTGGTGCTGCGGGTGGAGAAGGCGGAGCGGCCGGGGCAGACCGACGCGCTGGAGACGGCGGCCGGGCGGTGCTGGCGATCCTGGCCGACGAGCGGTCCAGCGGGGAGGGCGAGTGGGCCGTCGCGATGCGTGACTGGCAGGACGCACGGATCCGGAAGGTCGTACGCCGCGCGCGAGGTGCCGAGTGGCGGCGGGCGTCCGCGCTGCCCGGGATCACCGTGACCGGGGAGACCGCCGTCGTACGGGTGTTCCCGCCGGTGCCGCTGGACGAGGTGCCGAAGGACCTGGCCAAGCTCCAGGTCACCGGCACGGACCTGGAGGACCCAGAGGAGCTACCCGCGGTGGAGGGCGGAGTACCGGTGCTTTGGGTGAACCCCGGTCTGACCATGTCGACCGGCAAGACCATGGCCCAGGTCGGTCATGGTGCTCACCTCGCCTGGTTCGAGCTCTCCGACGCCGACCGCAACGCCTGGGCGGCCTCCGACTTCTCCCTCGCCGTCCGGACCGCCACCCTGACCCAGTGGAAGAAGCTGCTCACGAGCGGGTCTCCCGTCGTACAGGACGCAGGCTTCACCGAGATCGACCCCGGCAGCTTCACCGTCGTCGCTACCACAGGAAATGGGTCATGAACGGCACTGTCTAAGTGTTCGCAGGCCCTCGATGAAGGTCGTTACCGTCCGAGGCCAGGTCACTTCATCGAGGGGAGAAGTCAATGGCCAAACGGATCGCACGACTTGTGGTGGCCGGCGCGATGTCCGCGCTGGTGATGAGCGGCTTGTCGGCCCAGGTCGCGGCGGCGGATCCGCCCTGTTACGAGGGGCAGGTGTGCGTGTATCGCAACGGTGCTCTGCTCTCCAGGTTCGCGCCGATGTACTCGGGGCAGTGCAAGACCCTTCCGACGTACTACGACCGGATCTGGAACCGCTCCGCCATCGTCCAGCGCACCTGGTACAACACCGGGTGCACGGGCGGGAACCTGCTGGTCCAGCAGGGCGAGAACAAGTACATCTTCTCGGTCTCCGTCGGCGGCTACTGACGCAGCCCCGGCCTGCCTGCACTACCGCTGGATGCGGTAGTGCAGGTGGGTTACGCGGTCGCCCTGGATGACCTTGCTCACTTCTTGGCCACCTTGTAGGTGAGGTGCTGGGCGCCAGGTGTCGAGACGACCTCGGTGAACTCCAGCGGGACGGTGGTCCCGGGCTCGGCGGGGAACAACCGAGTACCGCCACCCAGTACTACGGGCGCCACGTGCAGCCGCAGTACGTCGGCCAGGCCCGCGGCGAGGTACTCGTAGCAGGTCTCGCCACCGCCCATCACGACGATCTCCTTGCTGCCGGCAACTTCCTGGGCCTGGGCCAGCGCGCTCTCCGGGCCGTCGGTGACGAAGCGGAAGCGGTCGCCCAGCCGGGTCTTCGCGGGCGGCTGGTGGGTGAGGACGAAGATCGGGGCCTGCGACTCGCCGTCCGGCTTGGCGCCGTAGCCCATCTCCTCGTTCCAGCCGCCCGGTCCGTCCACGACGTCGAACAGGTTGCGGCCCATGATCACCGCGCCGGTCTGCTCGAACGACCTCTCCAGCACGGCCCGGTCCTCGGTGCTGCCCTTCATCACCCAGTCGTGCAACCCCTCGCCGCCGTCGCCCAGTCCGTTGCCGGGACCAGCTGCGGGGCCGGTGACGTAGCCGTCCAGCGACATCGTGATGTCGACCACGACCGCGCTCATGACCGGTCACCCGCGAGCAGTTCGGCGAGCCGGTCCATCGCGTCGCGGATGCCGTACTCCATCCCGCTCTGGACAGCCGCATCCCGGGCCTCGACCGACGGGAACACCGACTGGGTGTGCAGCCGGACGCCGGTGTCGGTCTTCTCGTAGGTGGCCCGCTCCAGGCAGACCTCGCCCGGCGCGCCCTCCCACTCGAAGGTCTGGATCACCCGTGTCTCCGGCTCGACGGAGTGGAAGACGCCGCGGAACGCGTACTCCGCGCCGTCCGGGTCGCGGTGGATGTAGCGGTATCGCCCGCCCGGGCGGACGTCGTACTCCTCGACCCGCATCTCGAGGTTGCGCGGGCCGAGCCACTGGGCGACCAGGTCGGGATCGGTCTGGACCCGGAACAACTGGGCCGGGGTGGCGTCGAAGTCCCGGGTCACCTCGACGAAGGGGGTGCCGGCCTCGGCCTTGATGGTGGTGGGGTTGGTGCTCATCGTTCCTGCTCCTTCACTGTTTCGAGAATGGCGTCGATGCGGCGGAACTGCCGCTCGGAAGCCAGCCGGTACTCGTCGATCCAGCCGGTCAGTGCTTCCAGGGCGGACGGGTTGAGATGACACGGACGGCGCTGCCCGTCGCGGCTGCGGGTGATCAGGCCGGCGGCCTCGAGCACCTGGATGTGCCGCGAGATCGCCTGCTTGGTGATCTCGAACGGCTCGGCCAGTTCGTTCACCGTTGCCTCGCCTCGGGACAGGCGGGCGATCAGGGCCCGGCGGACCGGGTCACCGAGTGCGGTGAAGGCCCGATCGAGTGCCGCGTCGTCAACTGTCATCTTTATCAACCATTCCGTTGATCAACTGTTGTGTTGACTATAAACAGATTCCGCGGCGTGCGGCAAGAGGGGACTTATAGCAACTTTGGTTGACAAGTTCAGAATGTCAACCTAAGTTGCTAAGCATGGAGAAGCTGGTGGAGGTGGACGATCCCGGCGCCGGGCTGGCGGCGGTCGTCGCGTTGCGGCGGCTGGCCGACCGGCTCGAGGACAGCCAGGTGGAGGAAGCGATGCGGGCGGGCTGGAGCTGGTCCGACGTGGCCGAGGTGCTGGGAGTCACCCGGCAGGCCGTGCACAAGAAACACGCCAAGCGGCTGATCGCCGCGGGCGTCGCCCTGAGGAGGCGTTGATGTCGACGAAAGAGAAGGATGTCCGTGCGGTGCTGGTTCACGGTGGTCGCGCCGAGGCGCGGCAGGACGGCTCGGCCGCGATCGAAGCCGAGCACCTGCTGCTCGCGCTCGCGGCGCTGCCGGACAACGCGGTCGCCCGCTTGATGCGGGAGGCCGGCCTGACCCGGGAGGCGATCCGGGCCGCGCTGGATCGCGAATGGGAGCAGAGCCTCGCCGTCGCCGGGATCACCGTCGACGTCGAAACGTTGCCCACAGCAACACCGAACCACGACCGCACCCCGCACATCGGCGAGTCGGCCAAGCTCGTCCTGAAGCGGGCGATGGACAACGCCGCCGAGCGCGGCGGCGGCCGGATCGGCGCATCGAACATCCTGGTCGGCCTCCTGGACACCAAGCTCGGCCGGGTCGCCCGCGCCCTCGACCTCACCGGCATCGACCGACCCACCCTCCGATCCCGCGCCACCGAACACCCCGACGGCTGACCGATTCAGATGGTTTCGAAGGCGGCCATCATGGCCATGTCCTCGTGTTCGAGGTTGTGGCAGTGGATGAGGTATTTGCCCTTGTGGGCTGAGAATTTGACGAGTACGTCGACCACCTCGGCGGGGCGGACGTCGACGGTGTCCTTCCAGCCGAGGTCGGACGGGGCCGGGTTTGGAGCCGCCTCGGCGGAGTACCTGGAAGGGCGCGAGGTGGACGTGCACCGGGTGGTGGACGTCCGTCACGAAGGACCAGATCTCGTACTGATCGAGCTTGACGCTGGCCTGCATCACCTTGGGGTCGAAGGCCTTGCCGTTGATGGTCCAGCCCTGGTGGCCGCCGGCGCTGCCCCGGCTGAAGCGCCACTTCCGGTGAACCAAGCCGTTAGGTTCAGGGACCGTGGCGTAGGTCGAGAGCTTGGCGGGGATGTTGGTGTCGTCGGTGGCCTTGCGGGCAACCTTGAACCGCATCACCTGCCCCGCGCGGCCGCTGTCGAGCTTGTTGACCAAGGTGACCTCGGCACCAGGCTGGTACTGCGAGAAGTCCACGACCACGTCGAATCGCTCGGCCGGGGCAACCACCAGCGAGGTGTGCTCGGCCGGCGAATCGAGGAGTCCGCCGTCGCTGCCGACCTGGATCAGCTTGGCCGGGCCGGGATCGAGAGCGAGTTCGTACCGGCGCGCGTTCGACGCGTTCAGGATGCGGAACCGGTAGCGCACGGCATCCACCTCGAGAACGGGCCAAGGCGCGCCGTTCACCAGGATGACGTCGCCGACAACGCCTTCCATGTACGCCGATTCGACGCCGGGCTCGTCCTTCAACCCCGGGTACAGGAACGACCCGTCGGCCGCGAAGGCGCGATCCGCGATCACCAGCGGAACTTCCCGATCGCCCGCGGGCAAAGGCAGAGCGTCGTCCTCGTCGTCACGAATCAGGTGGAGGCCGAACAACCCGCGATAGACCTGTGGAGCCGTGTAGTCCATCCGGTGGTCGTGGTACCAGAGGGTGGCGGCTCGCTGCGTGTTCGGATACGTGTAGATCCTGCTGCCGGTCTTCACGTCACCCCCGGTCATGCCGGAGTGGCCTGTATGTCCGTGGTGCCCGCCGTTCGGCATCAGGAGATCCAGCGGCCAGCCATCGCTGGCTGCCGGGGTGTGCCCGCCGTGAAGATGAACCACTGTCGGTACGTCGAGTTGGTTGACCTGCTCGATGACAGTGGTTCGTCCGCTGCGTACGTCGAAGGTCGGGCCGGGCAGGAGTCCGTCGTACCCCAGTACTGGGGTTTTGAGGCCCGGCAGGATCTCCAGCGAGGCCTTCTGCTGGACCACGCGGTAGTAGTCGATGCCCCCGGCCGAGCGCAGCGGCTTCTTCACCGGCGGGATCGGCAGCGGCACCTTGAAGGCTTCCGGAAGTGGCGCCTGGCTGCGCAGCAGTTCGGCGGTCTGGCCGGGGGAGGGGTCGAGGCCGCAACCGGTCACGGTCAGCGCGAGGCTCGCTCCCAGGAATCCACGCCGCGACAGCTTCATCTCTTGGCTCCCGAACGGAAGGACCAGATCGTCATCGCGACGACGGTGATCACAATGGCCGTGCCGAGCGGCACATGGACGGCGAAGTTCTCCAGATGGCCGAAGACGAGTTGGACGAACTCGGCGAAGAAGACCGCCGGCGTCACCAGGGCGGGCCACGCGCGGCCGCCGCCGGGACGCCAATAGAGCACGGCGACGACGAACTGGATCATCGAGACCATCCACAGCGTCGAGCCGATCGGGCTGTGGATGTCCATCGCGTCCGACTCGCCGGACAGGAAGTAGCCGGCCAGGATCGGCTGGGCGCAGACCAGACCCGCATGGAGGAGGAGCGTGCCGCGCAGGAACCACAGCGTCACCCGCGGCCGGCGCTGCTTCACCGCGACCGTGACCGTCATGCGGACACCTCGACAGACTCCGTACGGCGAACGCCCGGGCGGCAGGTCCAGACGGCGAACGAGCACGCGATCGCCACGATCGTGATGCCGAGCGGGACGTGCAGGGTGAGCTGCCGGGCGTAGCCCATCCCGATCTGGACTCCCTCGGCGAGCAGCAGCACCAGTGTCACCAGGACGGCCGAGAGGCGACCGCCGGACCGCCACCAGATCGTTGCTGCCAGCAACTGCCCGATCGCCAGGACGGTGAGCCCGAGCCCGATCGGCTCGTGCGCGCGCATCGCGGTGCCGGAGCCGTTCAGGTAGACGCCCGCGATCACGGGTTGCAGGCAGACGGCGACGGCCTGCGCCATTGCGACCACCCGGAGGACCACCAAAGACTTCATGGAGACACACACTAGTAGTGTGTCTACATGTAGCGCGACCGGGTATTCCCTGGGTCAGCCCCGAGGGTTCGCGACGATCAGGTCAGGTGCCCCAGTGGGGAGACGGAGATGCCGGCCCGCTCGCAGACCCAGTGCGGGTCAGGCCCGAGCTCCGGCTCGATCCGTAGCTCGTGGTCGTGCAGGTCGTCGCAGGCGGTGCAGCGCGGCCAGCGGACACCGGAGTCGGCCAAGCGGTCCTGGACGTCCTGCGCGACCAGGCCGGCGATGTGCTCCGCGCCGTCCGGCCACTGGTCCAGCCACCACTGCCGTCCGGCGACGGCGTCCTCCAGTAAAGACACCATGACGGCGTCGTCGAATCCCCGCGCGGACAGGTCGTGGAGCACCTGCGCCCGGGCCGTCAGCAACACGCCTGGCTCAGTCATCGTTGTTCAGAGTGCCAGACGGAACCGACAAAACCCCAAGCCGCGGTGGCTCGGGGTCCTGTCGCCTCGGGAGAGGTCTTGGCGGGGCGGGCGTCGACCGCGCCCCTGGGGATGGTGGTGAGCACCGCGAGGCGGGCTCCATCCGTCAGCTCGTGGTGCAGCCGGGGGCGGGGTCGAGCCGGTCGGCGAGCTTGAGCTCGCGCTCGGCCGCGGTCCGCAGTACCGCGCTGAGGCGGGCGCGGACGGCGACGCCTCGACGCGGCGCGGGCGCCTCGTACGGCTCCTGAGGAGCGTTCGGCAACGCGGACTGGGCGAGGGACCTCGCGGCCTCCACTGCGGTGTTGCCGGCGATGAAGTAAGTCATGGTCGTGCTCCCTTCCGAAGGGCGTGATGATCGGAACCAGCGGCCCGGATGGCCGTCGGCGGTACTTGTTTTCTGTGGGGTCTTAGCGGGGTGCCGGGCCGCTGCTGGAGCGAACGACCAGCTCGGTCGGCATCGTGATCTGGCGCTCGGTCGCGGCCGGGTCGAGCAGCACCCGGCCGACGGCGCGGCCCTTGTCCCGGATCGGCTGGCGGATCGTGGTCAGGCCGGCGGTCTGGGCGGCGGGGATGTCGTCGAAGCCGACCACACTCAGGTCCCGGCCGGGGACCAGGCCGCGGGTCCGCATCGCCTCCATCGCGCCGAGCGCCTGGACGTCGCTCAGTCCGACGATCGCGGTCGGCCGGTCCTGCGAGTCGAGCACCCACTCGGCCGCGATCAGGCCCGAACTGAACGCGTTGTGGCCGCCCGAGACGAGCCTGATCCGCGCGTCCGGCATCTCCTTCTGCAAGCCGCGGATCCGCAGTTCGCAGTCGGTGTAGCCGACCTCGTCGAGCGACAGTTCCACCGGCTGGGTGCCGGCCGCCTCGGCGTTGTCGACCAGCACGACGACCTCGCGGTGACCGAGCCTGGCCAGGTGCGCGCCGAGCTTGGCGGCCGCCTCGACCTCGTCGATCGCGACCCAGGACAGGTCCGGGTGGTCGCCGCGGTCGGTGGAGACCATCGGGATGCCGCGGTTCTTCAGCGTCTCCAGTGCCGGGTGGCCACCGGCGACGCAGAAGATCGCGGCCGCGTCGATCGCGGCCTGCTGCACCGCGTTCGTCCCGCCCTGGATGTCGGTGGAGCTGAGCGGCATCAGCAGCAGGCTGGTGGCGAACTCCTCGGCCACCTCGGCCAGCCCGGCCAGGAAGCCGACCGCGTACGGATCGGAGAAGGCGTAGGCGAGCTTGTCGGTGAACAGCACGCCGACCGAACCCGCCTTGCCGCTGCGCAGTGCGCGGGCGGAGGCGTCGGGGCCGGCGTAGCCGAGCTCCTGGGCCGTGCTCAGGATCCGCTCGCGCAGCGCGGCGGACAGTTGGTCGGGCTTGTTGTAGGCGTTGGAGACGGTCGACGGCGACACCCCGGCGGCCTGCGCGACGGTCTTGATGGTGACTCTCGGCGACATCCTCCGCACCTCTCTTCGGCAGTCTTCTGTATCGTTCTTCTAAATCGTTCTAGAAAAACGTTACAGAAGACCTCGGCGGAGTGCAAGAGGATTACCGGAGGAGTTTTGCCGGGCCGATGAAGGATGATGAGGCGCATGGGTTCGTTGCTGGAGGTCATCGCCTTGCATCCGGCGGACGCGGAGGCGGCGCAGGAGGGTGGAGCGGACCGGCTGGAGTTGTGCGCGTCGATGGAGGCCGACGGGCTGTGCCCCTCGGTGTCGACGGTCAGCGCCGTCCGCCGGGTGACCGACCTCCCGCTCCGGGTGATGCTGCGGCTGTCCGATTCCTTCACCACCAACGGTGCCGAGCTGAACCGGCTGACGGCGATGGCGCAGTCCTACCTGTCGGCCGGGGCGGACGGCTTCGTGTTCGGGTTCCTGACGGCGGACAGCGAGGTGGACGCCGAGTCGACCGCCGCGCTGGCGAGCACCTTCGGCGGGACTCCGTGGACGTTCCACCGGGCTGTCGACGCCGTGCTCGAGCAGCAGCGGGCCTGGCGCGCGTTGCGGAGCCTGCCGGGGCTGGACTGCGTGCTGACGGCAGGTTCGTCCCTCGGCGTCGGGCACGGCCTGGACGACCTGCTCAAGCTGGCCAAGGACGACCCGCAGGTCGCGAAGGTGATGATGGCCGGTGGCTCGCTGCAGCCCGAGCATGTGCCCTGGCTGTACGGCGCCGGAGTACGGCGGTTCCATGTCGGGTCGTCGGTGCGGCAGGACGGGTCCTGGACGAAGGCCTACGTGAACGCCCGGTTCGTCCGCGCCTGGCGCAACCTGCTGGACGCCCAGGACGAGAAGGCGCAGAACCAGCAGGCCCAGGACCAGAAGGCTCAGGACGAGAAGGGGCCGGGCGCGTGATCCTGATCGACCCGCCCGCCTGGCCGGCCTGGGACAGGATCTGGTCGCACCTGGCCAGCGACGTCTCGTACGACGAACTGCACGAGTTCGCCCGCAAGGCCGGCATCCCCGCGCGCGGCTTCGACCGCGACCACTACGACGTACCCTCCGACCAGTACGACGCGCTGATCGCCGCCGGCGCGGTCGCGGTCTCCAGCCGGACCCTGGTCCGCCGCCTGGTCGAGTCCGGCCTCCGGCATCGCAAAGGCGCGACCGGCCCTCTTCACCGGCAGGCATAGCTCCCCGCCAACGCAAAGATGCCCCGGGCAACTATGCCCGAGGCACCTTCACTTCAGTCGAGCAGTTCGCTCACCGTGCCGGCGGCGACGGTGTGGCCGCCCTCGCGAACGGCGAAGCCGAGGCCGACCGTCATCGCGACCGCCTTCTCCAGTTCCACCCCCAGCTCGATCGTGTCACCGGGCATCACCAGGGCGATCTCGCCCAGGTCGATGCCACCCGACACGTCCGTGGTCCGGAAGTAGAACTGCGGCCGGTAGTCCGCGGCGAACGGCGTGTGCCGGCCACCCTCGGCGGTCGACAGCGCGTGCAGTTGCGCCCGGAACTTCCGGTGCGGCCGCACACTGCCCGGCAGCGCCACCACCTGGCCGCGACGGACCTCGTCGCGCTTGACCCCACGCAGCAGCACGGCCGCGTTGTCGCCCGCCTCCGCGGCCTCCAACGACTTGCCGAACGTCTCCAGCCCGATCGCCGTACTGGTGACGGTCGGGCCGAGGCCGACCACCTCGACGGTGTCACCGAGGCGGAGCGAGCCCTGCTCGACCGCGCCGGTCACGACGGTGCCGCGGCCGCTGATGGTGAGCACGTTCTCGATCGGCATCAGGAACGGCTCGCCCAGTTCACGCTCCGGCACCGGCACGTACTCGTCGACAGCGTCGAGCAGCGCACCGATCGAAGCGGTCCACTCGGGGTCTCCCTCGAGCGCCCGCAGCCCGGAGACGCGCACCACCGGCACCTCGTCGCCGGGGAAGCCGTACTCCGACAGGAGTTCGCGGACCTCGAGCTCGACCAGGTCGAGCAGTTCGGGGTCGTCGACGGCGTCCGCCTTGTTCAGCGCGACCACCAGGTACGGCACGCCCACCCGTTGCGCGAGCAGCACATGCTCCCGTGTCTGCGGCATGGCGCCGTCCTGCGCCGACACGACCAGGATCGCGGCGTCCACCTGGGCGGCACCGGTGATCATGTTCTTGACGTAGTCGGCGTGCCCCGGCATGTCCACGTGCGCGTAGTGCCGGTTGGCGGTCTCGTACTCGACGTGCGAGATGTTGATGGTGATCCCGCGCTGGACCTCCTCCGGCGCCCGGTCGATCCCGTCGAACGCCACGAACGAGTTGAGGTTCGGGTAGCGCTCGGCGAGCACCTTGGTGATCGCGGCGGTCAGCGTGGTCTTGCCATGGTCGACGTGACCCATGGTGCCGATGTTGAGGTGCGGCTTGGTCCGCACGAACTGGCTCTTGGCCATGATTTTCCTTTACTGGTCAGAAGATTGAGAAGAGCCAGGACCCCAGGGCCCCACCTTCCGACACAGCTGTGACAGCGGTCGGAGGGGGCCGGTTCTCGAGCCACCCTCCTCCGCGGGTCCTGCTTCAGCAGGAGGAGGGTCGGCTTCGCGCGCCGGTGTGCAGAGCTGAATCCTCTGACGTCCACGCGGCAGCGCCCGTCAGGCACAGGCCTGACAGGTCGGCAGCTGAATCCACGCGGAACATGACCATCACGGTAGGGATCAACGCTGCCATGGGCAACGGAATTCCCTGGCTCAGCTTCTCCGTGGCGTAGCGCGGCGCCGGTCGTCGCAGGTGATCAGATCAGCGCGTCGAGGGCGATCTTGGTCGCCTCCGCCAACAGCGCGTCATCGCGTTCGGCGTTCTTGACGCCCTTCGAGGACATGACGGCGAGCACGATCGGGGCGCGGTTCGGGGGCCAGAGGACGGCGATGTCGTTGCGGCCGCCGTAGCCCGCGGAGCCGGTCTTGTCGCCGACCTTCCAGCCGGCCGGGACACCGGCACGGATGACCTTGTCGCCGGTGGTGTTGCGCTGTAGCCAGTCGACGAGCACCGCACGGCCGGCGGGCGGGAGGGCAGCGCCGAGCGTCAACGTCTGCAGGGTGGTGGCCATCGCCCGCGGGGTGGAGGTGTCGCGGAGATCGCCCGGCTTACCTTCGCTCAGTTCCGTCTCGATGCGGTCCAGACGGATGACCTCGTCGCCGAGTTTCCGTAGGCCTGCCTGCAGTCCCCGCGGCCCGCCGAGCTCCTCCAGCATCAGGTTGGCCGCGGCATTGTCGCTGTAGCGGACCGCGGCGTCGCAGAGTTGCCTCAAGGTCATGCCGGTCGCGACGTGCTTCTCGGTGATGGGGGAGTTGGCGATGAGGTCGGCCCGGGAGTAGCGGATCAACTTGTCCAGGTCCTTGCCCTCAGCGAGCAGTACGCCGGCGGCCAGGGCCTTGAAGGTGGAGGCGAAGGCGAAGCGTTCGTCGGCGCGGTTGGTGACGGTGCGGCGGGTGCCGGTGTCGTAGGCGAAGACCCCGAGGCGGGCGGCGAACCGCTTCTCCAGCTGGCTGAAGTCCGCCACCTGCGGGGCCGGCGTCGGCGTAAGTGTGGGAGTAGGCGTGGGGGCGGCGGGGGAGGCGGACGGCCCGACCACGTCGGGATCAGAGCACGAGGAACTGGTCAGAAGCAGGACGGTGAGGGCGGCAAGGAGGGCTCGTCGCATGCGCCCGAGGCTAGTTCAGTTGAGGGCGAAGAGCCGGGAGCCGTCGCTGAAGATCGGGCGGCCGCTGGCCACTGTCACCGCGGGCTTGTCGCAGGTGACGCTCTTGGTCTCGGCGATCGAGGCCGCGGTCGGGCCGGCGACGAGGGGGCGCGGCTGAATGCCGGTGGTGCCGATCATGACGGGGGAGCAACTGCCATCGTCCTGCGGCATCAGTGTGATGACTCGGCCGTCCGGAAGCAGACCGAAGCCGTCCCGGGGGAATTCGGGCTGCTCCAGCTTCGGCGGCACCGGCAGCAAGTGGTGCCACTGCGGCGTGCCGTCCGCCGGACTTGCGGCGGCTACGTCGTACATCGGGTCCTCGCCCGGCTCGCTGCTCGTCCGGCAGGTCACCAGGACCAGTGAGGCATGCGTCGCCGCGAGCTGCGCGTCACAGGCCGACTTGCCGAGCCGCGGGCGCGGAGTACCGGGCACTGGGGTGGTCCAGAGGATGCGGCCTGCCCCGGCGTCTACTGACCACTGGTGGAGCGTGCCGCCGGCTGCGCCCGTCCAGATCAGGCCCGAGACCTCTCGGGTGTCCGGGATTGCCACGAGTTCACCGATCCAGGTCGACGGGTCGAGCTCCGCGCTCAGCTCGAACTTGACGCCAAGGTTGGCCTCCCAGCGCTGGTCGCCGTCAGCGACGTCGAGACCACGGACGATCGCGCTGTCACCGCCACAGGCATCCACCACGACGGCCTGGTCACCCAGCAGCACGCCCTGGGTCACCGCGCACTTCACCTGCGCTCGCCAGTGAGTGGGACGACTGACGCCGTGCGCCACGACGTACCGGTCCTCGGCGACGAGGAGTTGGTTCGCGTCGACCGCGAGAGCTGTCCCGTCGGTGTGGACCTCGGTGAGTACCCGTCCGCTCTCCGCATCCAGTACTGCGTACGTCGGCAGGTCGATCCCCCGAGGCGCGTGGTTACCGTCGTACGGGAGGTGGGCGGCGAGCGTCCGGCCGTCACTCGAAACCAGCAGCCCTTGGGAGCCCCTGGCGGCCGCCTGGTCGACGTCGGCCCGGGAGTAGCGCCACCGGATCTGCCCAGTAGTCGCGTCGGACATCACCACGCCGTCGGATCGGAGCTCGGCGACACCGCCCGCGGTACCGGCGATTGCACCCGTCGCGGGGACCTCGCGGCTCCAGGCGACGCTGCCGTCCAGCTGAACCGGCCCTACTGCGGGGGGCATGGTCGCGGTGGTGCTCACGGTATTGGCGGTCTCCAGCCGGGCCTGCACGAAGGGCTCGCCGGCGGACACCACGACCCAGGCAAGCAGCGACGCGCACACCACGGTCACGCCCACGCTCAACGCTCGCGGTGGCGCCAGCGCGTACGGCGGTGCGAGCCGTAGGCGGCGGGCCAGCGCGAGCAGTACTCCAGCGAGCAGCAGCGCGACAGAGGCGAGCATGAGGTACGGCCAGCGCTCGCTCATCGCGGCACCGGGTTGGGCCGCCGGCCACTGCCACCAGCAGATGCCGATGGCTGCCAGTCCGACTACAGCGAAGATGATCGCCGGGATCGTGACCAGCCGGGGCCGGGTGCGTCTGAACCAAGCACACGTCAGCCCGGCGGCAACCGCGGTACCGGCGATCGGGGCCCACACCGGGTACCCGTTCACCTCGTCGGGGGAGGCAGGCCAGCGCGCGGCGGCACCGAGTCCTCGGCCGAGCAGTACGGAGGCAGCGACAACTACACCCAGGGCTGCGCCCAGGTAGATCATCGGGATCAGTCCGGCGATCGGGCGGGCCGCCTTCGGGGCCCACTGCTTCAGTTCGCGCTGGAGGTTCTCGCGGGCCGGCTGCTCCCACTGCTCGTGGCCGCGGCTGGTGGCGTACAGGGAGGTCTCGGCGAGTCCCTGGAGGAAGGTCATCCGGCCGCGAGCGAAGTCGCGGTCGTCGATGTGCGCGTACTCCTGGCGGATGCCGGCGGCGTACTCGTCGTACCGGTCTGCGGCCAGGCTGAGGATGCGCAGGTCGGCGTCGCACAGGACGGCCCCGTTCGCGTCCTCCGGGTCGCAGTCGTGCTTGGCGGTGAGCCGGATCAGCCGGCCGATCTCGGCGACCCGGGCGGCGTCGACGCCGTACGCGGACAGCTCCAGCTCGGCGAGCTGGGCCGAGACCTCTTCGTTCTCCCCGGGCTCGGCCTGCGGGTCGTAGATCGCGTCGTGGAACCAGGCGGCCAGCCGGACCGTGTCGGCGTCGTCGGCCAGATCGGCCAGCTCGTCGATGGTCTGCAACAGCTCCGTCAGGTGCCGCTGGTCGTGATAGTGGCGATGTTGCTCTGCGTAACGAGCCAGCAGATCATCGCCCAGCGGCTGCGCGTGCGGCAGCAGGCGATTCCACTGGTCGCGCAGGTCCATGGCCGTGAGTCTCGCACCCGGTGGCGGCCCGGGCCGACCGATCCAGGGCTCCCGGTTAGGGTCGTGGCCAAAGCGATATCGGCTCGTCACCTGACCGGTGCGGTGGGGTGGGCCTTGTCACAGATGGAGGACACATGCGCTTCGGCTTGGTCGGGACCGGTCCGTGGGCCCATCTCACTCACGGGCCGGGGCTGCGGGCCGCCGAAGGAGTCGAACTCGTCGGCGTCTGGGGGCGGGACGCGGGCAGGACCGAGGCGCTGGCCACCAACCTCGAGGTGACCCCGTACGCCGACTACGCGGAGTTACTCGCCGATGTCGACGCGGTCGCTTTCGCCGTACCGCCGAAGGTGCAGGCCGCGATGGCGCTCGATGCCGCTGCCGTCGGCAAGCATCTGCTCCTGGACAAGCCGGTCGCGGACTCCCTCGACGACGCCCGGGCGCTGGCCGACGAGGTGACCAACGAAGGGATCGCCTCGGTGGTCTTCTTCACCGGCCGGTTCGAGCCGAGGACGCGGGCCTTCTTCGACCAGATCGCGGCCACCGGTGGGTGGAAGGGCGGCTGGTCGCGGATGCTGGCCTCGCTCGATGCCCCCGGCAACCCGTTCAGCGAGTCGCCGTGGCGGCGGGAGCAGCGGGGCGCGCTGTGGGACGTCGGTCCGCACGCGCTGTCCAACCTGAGCGCGTTGCTTGGGCCGATCGGGGAGATCCGGGCGGTCGGCGGCGAAGGTGATCTGGTCCATCTGGTGCTCACTCACGAGTCGGGCGCTACCAGCACGGCGAGCCTGGCGTTGTTCGCGCCGCCCGAGGGCAGCAACTTCGAGACCGGCATCTGGGGAGAGACCGGTACTGCGCTGCTGCCGCCATCGGAGACGCCGGCGGTCGAGTCCTATCAACTGGCAGCCAAGGAGTTGGTCGAGGCAGCCGAGTCTGGTGAGTCGCACCCGGTGGACGTGGTCTTCGGTACCCGCGTAGTGGAGCTACTGGCCTCGGCCGAGCAGCAGCTCACCGCAGCGCGATGACGCCGGCGGAGCAGCTCAGCGTAAGGCGATGACGGAGCCGGGGCCGGAGGTCAGGACGAGGTTGCCGATGGCTACGGCGTCGCGGCTGCAGGAGATGGCGGTGGGCAGCCGGACCTGACGGAAGCCGGTCTTGCTGATCACGTTCGCCCAGCAGCCGTCGGAGCCCCGGGCGAGTGACACGACCCGGCCGTCGCTGGTGACGGTGACCCGGGCGCGTGCGCTGACGGGCGCGGTGGTCTGCCAGGCGGTCTGGCCGGTCACCGCGTCGATGGCGGTGACGATCGTCCGGCTCGGCTGCGATCCCGGACAGTCGACGACCACCAGGAACCGGCCGGCCGAATTGAGCAGCGTCCGGCAGGACCAGTCCCGTGGTACCGGCCACCGCCACTTGGTCTCACCGGTACGCGGCTCGATCCCGACCAGCGCCGCCGGTACGTCGGAATCGCCGCCGGGCTCAGCCACCACGACGAGGCCGCCCACGACGATCGGCCGGCGGAACATGTCGGTCGGCGCCTTCGTCCACAGCTTCTTGCCGCTGACCAGGTCCAGCCCGGCCATCTCGTCCGGCTCGTCGCCGCAGTTGTGTCCCAGGAACGCGACCACGGTGTTCGTGGTCGCGACCGCGCCGATGTCGGTGCAGCGGCCCGGCTCGAAGGTCCACCGGGTGGTGCCGTCGGGGTCGACACCGTGCAGCTTGTCGGAGCCGCGCGCGACCTCTTCACCGGTCAGCAGCGGATCGGCCTGCTGGATGCTGTGCTGGCGGGTGTCACCCGGCCAGGCGGCCTTGCGCTTGCCCGTGTCCGCGTCGAGCAGGACGTAGCCGACGTCTGCGAACTCGGCGAGCACGTAGTCGCCGTTGTCGGTGGCGACGATGTCCGGCTTCTCGTCCGAGTCCGACCTGCTGTAGCGCCAGCGGAGTTCGCCGGTCGCCGCGTCGAGCATCTCGACCACGCCGGTCTGCCGCGGGATGGCGATGCCGTACTTCGTACCGACCGCCTCCTCCGCACCCGCGCCCGACAACGTGCGGCTGATCCAGGCGACACCCCCGTCCAGCGCGGACTGCGGCCGCTCGCCTGCTGGTTCGCGTGCACCTTCCACCCGTTCGTTGGAGCTGAGCACGTAGCCCCTGGCCAGCGGTTGCACGATCAGCAGGAGGGCCAGCGCGATCACCCCGGGCACTGCGAGCCACGCCAACTGCTGGCCCAAGTTCCTCGAGGGGAGGAACCGGGCGGTCCTGGTGCGCAGGAGGGACGCTGCAAGCGCCGCAGTACCGGCGGTTAGGAGGAGTAGTAGGGCAGAGATCATCAGGGGGACCCGGAGGCCCACACCAACGGCTGGGTTCGTTACCGGGACTCGCGCCCAGGCCACCAGCAGTCCTGTGACAGCCACGGCTACTACGGCACCCGAGATCAGCCTTGCTCGTTGGCTGGAGCTCCTGGCGCTCCGGAACAGTAGTGGGGCGCTGAAGAACGCCACTGCGGCCAGGACGACCGGTGGCCAGCCTGGCTCGGGCTCGATGGTCGGGACCTGCCAGGAGGCCCCCGATGCGGCGATGGAGACGAGGGCGGCTGCGATCGCGCCGAAGGTCGAGGTCGCGGCCAGTGCGGCTTGCTGCCAGCCGCGCCAGGGAGCCGGGAGTTCCTTGTCGAGTCCGGCGAGCTCTGCCTCCAGGTTGGCGCGAGCGGCTGTGCCCATGCGCTGCCGAGCCAGCTGAGTTCGGTAGAGATGCCCGTCGAGCAGGTGGCTCACTTCGTCGTACCGGCGCTCTACCGCGGTTGCGCGGTCGCCCGCGTCCCGGCGTACTTCGGACGCGTGGGCGGCGTAGCGAACCGGAGCAGCCGCGAGTACTGCGTTGACCGCGTCCAGCAGGACGTCGCCGTTCGCGTCGCGCCGGGGTGGTGCGTAGGAATCCGTCGGGGGAGTCGTCAGCTCACCGGTGAGGCGGATCAGCCGAGCCACTTCGGCGATGCGGATCGGGTCGACGCCGTACGTGGGCAGGGTCCGTTCGGCCAACCGGGCCGACGATTCCGCGTCCTCGGCGGGGCCACCGCCCGGCTCGTGCACGGCCCGATGGAACCAGGCGGCCAGCCGGACCGAGGTGGGATCCGTGCTGAGCTGGATCAACTGGTCGAGTGCCGTGAGCACGATGTCGAGGTACTGGTCGCGGTAGGCGCGCCGGGTTCGCTCGACGTACCTGGCGACCAGTTCGTCGGCCAACGGTGTCGAGCCCGGGAGCAGCTCGTTCCACCGTTCGCGCAGGGCTACCACTGCCACAGTGTGCCAGTCAGACCGCAACGACCGCCGCTCGATCTGGACACCGAACACTTGCGGTTGGCGAACAACCGGACGGTGTACGGCCGCTCGCCGGCCGGCTGCGACGCGGTGCCGCGCGGTTTGTTCCGCAGTACGGGCGGTTTTCCGGGAAGTGGATGGGTCAGCGGGGGGCGGAGAGGATGCCGGTTAGGAGGCCGGGGTAGAGGGCGTCCAGGTCTTCGCGGCGGAGGGTGCTGATGCGGCGGGTGCCGTCGGTGCGGGTGCTGAGGACGCCTGCTTCGCGCAGGGTGCGGAGGTGGTGGGCGCGGGTGGAGGCGGTGACGGGTAGTTCGATGTCGCCGCAGGCGATGCCTTGGGGGGCGTCGGCCAGGGCGCGGATGATCTGCAGGCGGACCGGCTCGCCAAGCGCCTGCAGGACTGACTCCACGCGGATCTCTTCGCGGTCCGGCTGGGGCAGCGACTTCGTCGTCATGGGTCCATAGTACGACGACTATCGAAGTTCGACGAAGATCGTAGTACGATCAACATCGAACTATTCGTCTGCCCCCTGGAAGGTCCCCTGATGTCCGCACGCATCTACCTGCTCGCGGCCGGAGCGTTCGCCGTCGGCACCAGCGCGTACGTCGTGTCCGGCGTGCTGCCCGCGGTCAGTTCCGAGCTGAACGTCTCGCTCACCGCCGCCGGCCAACTGGCCACCGCGTTCGCCCTCTCGTACGCCGTCGGCGCGCCGCTGCTGTCGACGTTGACGGGCCGCTGGGAGCGCCGCACGCTGCTGATCGCCGCCCTGCTGCTGGCCGCGATCGGCAACGGCATCGCGGCGATCGCGACGAACTACCCGGTCCTGATCGTCGGCCGGATCGTGGCCGCGCTGGGCGCCGCGGCGTACACGCCGGCGGCGACGTTGTTCGCCACGACCTTCCTCCCGCCGGAGGAGCGGGGACGAGCGGTCGCGGTGGTGTTCGGTGGTCTGACCTTCGCGCTGGTGCTCGGCGTACCGGCGGGCAGCCTGCTCGGTGACAGCCTCGGCTACCGCGGTGTGTTCGCCTTGATCGCGGTGATCTGCCTGATCGTCGTTCTCTCGGTGCGCTCCGCGCTGCCGACGCTGGAAGCACCTGCGGCCGTGAGCCTGCGGGAGCGGTTCGCCGGACTCACCGACCGCCGGGTGCAGACCGTGCTGCTGATGACCGTACTGGCGGTACTGGCGACCATGAGCGTCTACATCTACATCGTGCCGCTGCTGGCCGAGACTGCCCACCTGAAGGGCGGAACAGTCGGCGTACTGCTCCTCATCTACGGCATCGGCGCCGTCCTGGGCAACCTGGTCGGCGGCCGCGCCACTGACCGCTTCGGCAGCCTCCGCACGCTGACGGTCACCCTGATCGGCTTCACCGTGGTCATCGCCACCCTGACGCTGACCGCGACCTCGGTAACCGGCGCGGCCATCGCCCTGTTCGTCTGGAGCGTCTTCACCTGGGCCTTCAACCCGCCCATCCAGAACCTGCTGCTGGAGCTCGGCGAGGGCGGCGGCCTCCTCCTCGCCATGAACGCCTCGGCGATCTATCTGGGCGCAGGCCTGTCCGCAGTAGTCGGAGGGGTGGTCATCAAGCTGCTGGGCGTACAACTGCTTCCGCCCATCGCCGCGGCCCTGGGCCTGCTGGTGATCGGCCTGCTGTTCACCTTGCGCCGCAACCCGGCACTTCAGCGAGCGGAGCGCCTGGAGCCGGCCGAGGCGGAGCTCGCAGCCGTAGCCGATTGAGGCGGTAGCACCCAGCTAAGGCAGGCTAGCCGCCATGCGTTGGCTGGCTGGTCTCTTGGTTCTGGTGACTGTTTGGGCTCTTCCCGGGGTGGCGACGGCAGCGGATGTCGGTCCGCTCGATGTCGTCGAGGGGTGGAAGACGTCTCCTGTGTACGTCGACCCGACGCAGCGGTCGCTGGTTCCGGAGAAGGAGGCCGCCCGGCTCGCTGAGCGGGTCGCCGGACACCAGCCGGCCATCCGGATCGCGGTGGTCCCGGCGGCTGCGATCGACTCGAGCATGAAGGACGAGACCGCCAAGGCCTTCGTCGACAGTCTGGTGGACGTGCAGCAGGCCGACGGCGTCTACCTGGTGGTGTTTGGTGGGGCAATCACCTGGGGGAGTGCGGTGGGGGTCGATACCCCGATCGCGGACATCCTGAAGGAGGAGCTGACCAAGCACAGCCGATCGGATCCCGTCGGGTTGCTGGACGGCGTGCTGGATCAGATGGAGGTCCCCGGCTCGTCCACGGGGACACCGGGTTGGCTGTGGCCGCTGCTGATCGTGCTGGTGGTTCTGGTGGGGCTCGGCCTCGGCTTGCTCTGGTGGAGGCGCCGGCCGCGCAAGGACGAGGGACCCGCGCTCTACCGCCCGTCGTACGACGTACTGCCGGATGAAGCGGACACCCTCGACGAGAGGCGGAAGCTGGCTCGGGAGGACGTGACGCGGTTCGGCGAGGAACTGGATGTCGCCGACGTGCGTCTGGACGGCGTGGAGACGACAGCGGACGTGCAGGCGGCGATGGACGCGTACGCCGAGGCTGGGCGGGTGGTCGACGGCGAGCCGGATGATCTGCGCCTGCGGGGTGTGCGGGACACGGTGGAGTACGGCCGCTGGCGTCTCGCCCGCGCCCAGGCCCGGGCAGCCGGAACCCCGGCACCGGCACGAAGAGCAGCCTGCTTCTTCGATCCCGCGCACGGCATGTCCGCGACGGACTGGATGTACACCCCAGCCGGCGGCCGTCCCCGCGAGATCCCCATTTGCGCCCCCTGCCAAGCCCGCCTCTCGGGAGGACCGCGATGAACCGCTGCAGTCGTCTGCTCACCGCCGTCACGGTGGTCTTCGTCGTCAGCCTTCCGGGTCTGGCCGCCCAGGCAGCAACACCTACGCCGACGCCGAAGCCCAGCAAGACCAGGCCGACCTACCGGTACACGCCGCCAGACCTGGAGGGGGAGCGGAAGAAGCAACTGGCTGCTGCGGAGCGGTACATGGATGACGTGGCAGCCAAGCTCAGTACGCCGGGGGTGTGGGCGGATCCGGCGGTGAAGTCGCTGAGTGCTCGGGAGGTGGCCGCGCTGGACCGGGCGGCCAAGGCAGCCAAGGCGCCGATCCGGATCGCCGTGATCCCAGCCGGTTCGATCAACGTCGCACCCTTCCGCAATACGGCGTACACGAAGGTCAAGCTCGCCTGGGAGGGGGAGGAGATCGCCGACCAGTTGTACGACCGCGTCGGCGTGGAGGGCGTGTACGTCGTACTGACCCACGCGAGCTCCAGCTCCCAAGGCCGCGGCCTGCACGCGGTCCAGCGGGCGGACCACGGGCCGACGTACCACGTCGAGAGCGCGGTGGACCAGGCCGTCGACTGCTGCTCCCCGGACTACGAGGACATGCTGGAGAGGTTCATCCAGCGCGCCCAGCAGATCAACAAGCCTTTCTACGTCGACGCGGCCCCGTACGCCGGCGGTGCGGCGGGCCTGATCGGCCTGTGGTGGGGGGTCACGGCGCTGGGCGCCCGCAAAACCCGCCGAGCTGACGAGAAGCGAAACCTGGAGATCGCACGGCCGGTGCTCAACGAGGAGATCATCGCCCTCTCGGAGCGGATCGCGGCCCGGCCGGTCACCTCGGACCCGCAGCAGTCCAAGCTGCTGAAGGACGTGCTCGACACCATCGAGAAGGCCAGGCACCGGCTCGACTCGGCCGACGGGGACGCCGACACCGAGGCCGTCGCGACCCTGCTCGGCTCAGCCCGGTACGGCGTCGCCTGCCTCGACGCCCTGCGCGCCGGGAGGCCGATTCCCGAGCCGACGGCACCCTGCTTCTTCGACCCACGCCACGGCCCGAGTACTACGGGCGTCGACTGGGCCCCTCAAGGTGGATCCACTCGCCAGGTCCAGGTCTGCGCCACCTGCGCCGAGCAAGTGGCGGCCAACCAGGAGCCCGCAGTACGGATGGTGACTGTGCGGGACACGCCCCGCCCGTACTGGACCCTCGGCGAGGAGCTGGCGTCGTACATCGACGGCTACTGGTCCCAGGGCGATGGCAGGCGCTGGTACTTCCCGGACGACGACGCACGCCGTGCGGGTGACACGATGCGAGCCCGCTGGCGGTCCCGCCGCCCGGGTGCCCGCTTCCGCAGCTGGACCGCTGACGTGGGTTCCTCGGTCGGCAGCATCTCAAGCGGCAGCAGCAGCGGCAGCGGTAGTTCCTGGGGCTCCGGTTCGTCCCGCCGGCGGTCGTACTCCTCCCGCACCCGGTCGAGCGGCGGGGGTTCGTCCCGCCGCTCGTCCCGTCGCTCCGGCGGGTCCAGAGGTTTCTGAGCCGCCCCGACCGAGCCGCCCCTGCCGTCAGTGCCGGCCGTCAGTGCGACTTGAGCCAGTCGGCGTACGTGGTCTGCGCGAGCGTCGCGCCGGCGTCGGTGCACAGGCTGTGCTCGGCCAGTTCGGTGCCGAAGTACCGGCCGTGCGGGTCGACGACCACCTTGCGCTGGTCACCGGTCGCGTCGATGAACTGCTGGATCAGCTGCTCGAAGGTGAGCTCCTCGGGCCCACCGATCTCGGTCGCCGCGTTCAGCGGTTCGCCGACGGAGACCCGGCCCACCGCGGTGGCGACGTCCTCGGCCGCCATCGGCTGGATCCGCGCGTCCGGCACCCGGATGACGCCGTTCTCGGTGCCGGCGTCGGCGATCCCGGCGACGAACTCGAAGAACTGGGTCGCCCGCACGATCGAGTAGGGGATCGACGAGCCGGCGATCAGCTTCTCCTGCGCCACCTTCGCGCGCAGGTAGCCGCTGTCGGGCAGCCGGTCGTCGCCGACCACGGAGAGCGCGACGTGGTGGCCGACGCCGGCCTCGGCCTCGGCGGCGAGCAGGTTGCGGGTGGAGGTCTCGAAGAACTCCAGCACGGCCGCGTCCTCGAACGACGGCGAGTTGGACACGTCGATGACGACCGACGCACCGGTGAGCACCTCGGCCAGACCCTCGCCGGTCAGGGTGTTGACGCCGGTGTTCGGCGAGGCCGGCACCGCCTCGTGACCGTGCTCGCCCAGCTTGCCGATGAGCTTCGAACCGATCAGGCCAGTGCCGCCGATCACAACGATCTTCATGGAAGACCCTTCCTGTACCGCGGGCGGTGTCCGTCACCGTCCGGTCGTACAGCTAAGACAGGGCAGGGCCCTGCGCTGTGACAGCGGCCAGCTTCTCGGGGTTCATCAGCCACTGGACCTCGTCGATCCCGGCCGCGGAGACGCTGATGCTGACGGCAACGAACGCCTCGCCGTCGCGGACCGCCAGGGCGGAGGTCCGGCCGTTGGCCTGGAACCAGGTGAGCGTCGAGCCGACCCAGAACCGCGACGCGAAGGACGCCACGTACTTCGCGACGTGATCCCGCCCGAACACGGGGATCCGGCTGGCCCGGACGATCCCGCCGCCGTCGGAGTAGCTGACCACGTCCGCGGCGAGCAGTTCCACCAGTTCGGCGAGGTCGCCTTCCTGGGCCGCCGCGAGGAACGCCTCCAGCAGGCGCCGCTGCTCGGCCGCGTCCACCGGCTCGCGCCGCTCCTCACCCAGCCGCTTGCGCGACCGGCTGACCAGTTGCCGCACGTTCGCCTCGGACAACTGCACGATCTCGGCGATCTGGTCGTAGGGGTAGTCGAACGCCTCACGCAGGATGTACGCCGCCCGCTGGGTCGGCGACAACTTCTCCAGCAGCACGAGCATGGCCAGTTCCAGTGCCTCGCCACGCTCCGCGCCGAGGGTCGGATCAGCGCTCGTGTCGACCGGCTCGGGCAGCCACGGGCCGATGTAGGTCTCCCGCCGTACCCGCGCGGTCTGGGTCGCGTTGATGGCCAGCCGGGTCGTCATGGTGGCGAGGAACGCGGCCGGCTCCCGGACCGTCTCGCGGTCGTAGGCCTGCCACTTGAGCCAGACGTCCTGGATCAGGTCCTCCGCCTCATGGACGCTCCCGAGCATCCGGTACGCGATCCCGAAAAGCCGCCGGCGTACCCCGGCGAACTCGGCGGCGGCCTCGTCCAGATCTGTGGTCACGCGTTCCAGCCTACGGATCAGCCGGCCAGGACCTCGGGCAGGTCGTCGTGATGCAGGATGGCGAGCGAGGTGACCGCACGGGTCAGGCACACGTAGAGCCGCCGGAGCCCGGTCCGCTCGTCGGCCTCACCCGCGACGATACCGGCCGGTTCGACCAGTACTACGTGGTCGAACTCGAGGCCCTTCGCCAGCCCGGCCGGTACGACGTCCACGTGCGCGTCGACGTCGTCCTCGTCGCCCAGTACGGCGAAGCTCACACCGTGATCCCGCAGCGCTTTCCGGGCCGCCGGGACCAGCGCGTCCGGCACGATCAGGCCGATCGAGCCCGGCCGGTCCATCACCTGGGCGACGGTCTCGACGGCGGCCGCCAGACTGTCGGGGACCCTGGTGATCGCCAGCTCACCCCGGGCCCGTCGTACTGCCGTGGGCGGTGTCAGGTGCGGCGCGATCTGCGGCAGCAGGCGGGCGGCGTACTCGATCACCTGGCCGGGGACGCGGAACCCGGCGGTCAGTTCCTCGGTGTGCGCGCCTGACTTGCCGAGGTGCCCGAGCGCCTCCTCCCACGAGGGCGTCGCCCACGGGGTGGTGCCTTGCGCGATGTCGCCCAGCACTGTCATCGAACCGGTCGAACACCTTCGCCCGACGGCCCGCAACTGCATCGCCGAGAGGTCCTGCGCCTCGTCGAGGACGACATGTCCGAGGCTGGGAGTCCGATCGACCAGGTCGGCGATCTCGTCGATCAGGGTGGCATCCGCCACGGACCACTTCGCGGCACCCGCGGATCTCGGCGGCTTCTCCCAGCTCAGCAGCGCCTGCTCATCCTCGCTGAGGATCCCGGCGGCGTGCTCGGCCAGCAGGTCGGCGTCGGTGAACAGCTGGAACAGGAGCTTGGCCGGGTCGACCACCGGCCACAACGCCTCGGCGTACTGCTTGACCGGGCGGCTGCGAGCCACGGAGTCCTGCACGCGGTCGTCGGGGGAGTCCCCGGCGGCTTCCATCCGCAGCAGGACGGCGTGCGCGAGTCGCTGCGGCAGCATCGCCCGCCCGGCGCCGTACCGGACCCCGCGCGTGCGCAGCTCAGTGACCAGCTCCTCAGCCTGGTACGCCGGTACGCGCCACCGGTGGGACCCCCGCGGGACCACCAGTGCCTCCTTCGGCAGCTGCACGTGCGACCAGACCGCACGGTGCAGCAGTTCCGCCATCCGCGCGTCCCCCTTGAGCACGTCCACGGCGGCGGTTCCGGGTCCGGCGATCTTCACCCGCGCCACCATCTCCTCGACGGTGGTCTGCTTCGCCTCGATCTCGCCCAGTGCGGGGAGCACGTCGCCGATGTACCGCAGGAAGCTCGCGTTCGGCCCGACCACCAGTACTCCGGCACGGCTGAGCTGGTCGCGATAGGCGTACAGCAGGTACGCCGCGCGGTGCAGGCCCACCGCGGTCTTCCCGGTGCCGGGCGCCCCCTGCACACAGATGGTGTCCTCGACCCCGGCCCGGACGATGACGTCCTGCTCCGGCTGGATCGTGGCGACGATGTCGCGCATCGGGCCGGAGCGAGGACGCTCGATCTCGGCGTCGAGGATGTCGCTGTGCTCGGCCACGGCCGCGGAGGAGGTCAGGTCCTCGTCCTCGAACGCGGTCATCTCGCCGTGGGTGAAGCCGAACCGGCGGCGCACCCCGACGCCCATCGGCTCGGTCTTGCTGGCCCGGTAGAACGGCACCGAGATGTCGGCCCGCCAGTCCACCACCAGCGGTTCGCCGGCGTCGTCGTTCACGTGCCGGCGGCCGATGTGGAAGGTCTCCTCGGCCGGCTCCAGGTAGTCCAGCCGGCCGAAGAACAGCGGCACGTCCGGGTCGTCCTCGAGCTCCTTCATCCGCCGCCAGATCGCGGCCTTGAGGAACTCGGTGTTCACCCGGTCCGCGCTGGCGATCTCCAGCGAGCCGGTCTTCTCCCGCATCACGGCGAGCGCGGCGCGCGAAGTACGCAGGTAGTTTCGTTCGGCCTGGAGGATGGGATCGTCTGAGGGCACGACAGAACCTCCGCTAAGCGGTCGATGGTCAGGGAAGCCCCGCCACGTTACTTGAGCGCGGGCTCCAGGGCGACCGAATTACCCGGTGCGAGCTCCGGCCTGTCGCTGCGCAGGCCCGGCCGGAGCAGCAGCGGCAGGCTGACGGCGAGCAGGATCAGTACGACAATGCCGTCGAGCCAGTAGTGGTTCGCGGTCACCACCACCACGGCGACGGTGATGATCGGGTGCAGCAGCCACAGCCAGCGCCACTTGGTCCGGGTGATCAGGATCATCGCCAGGGCGATCAGCGCGGCCCAGCCGACGTGCAGGCTCGGCATCGCGGCGAACTGGTTGGCGACGCCGCCGGAGCTCTGCGGACCGTAGACCGACTGGCCGAACTTCAGGCCGGTGTCGACGAAGCCCGGCATCATCCGCGGCGGCGCGAGCGGGAAGAGGATGTGGCCGATCGTCGCCAGCCCGGTCAGCGACACCATCGTCCAGCGGACCCGCGGATAGGCCATCGGGCGCCAGATGCTGAGCCAGAGCAGGACCGCCGCGGTCAGTGGCGCGTGCACCGCCGCGTAGTACAGGTTCGCTCCCTCGATCAGGTGCGGGACCTGGAGCCCGGCCTGCTGGATCGCCGCCTCGTCGGGCAGGTGAAGCAGGCGCTGAAACGAGAGCACCTCGCGAGCATTTCCGAACGCGGAGCCGGTGTGTCCGGCCGCGAACTGCCGGCCGAGGCTGTAGACCCCGAACAGGGTCGCCAGCAGGACCGCTTCTCGCACCACCCTCCACACCACCGGCGCGGGTCCCGAGGGGGCGCGCCCCCGTTCACCGGCCAGTTCCCCCTGCTCCAGTACCTGTGTCCCCATACCCCTCGACGGTACCGGTCACGGCGTCGGGAATGGCCCAGGCTGAACCCTGATGTTGCCCTGGGCAACCCCCGAGCCACGCGTCGTGACCGGCCCGTCACCCCCCATCCAGCTAGTCGCCGATACTCCCCTCATCAGCGCCAACCGGCGCGGCCGCCGCGGCATTCCACCGGTCGCCGGCCGCGCCTGGACGGTGACCGGCGGTCAGTTGATCAGCCCTTGACCGCGCCGGTCAGGACGCCCTTGGCGAAGTGGCGTTGCAGGAACGGGTAGACCAGCAGGATCGGCACGATGGAGATCACCAGGATCGCCATCTGGATCGACGCCTGCGGGGGCAGGCGTTCGGTGCCGAGTTCGGCGCTGCCCAACTGGGTGTCGTTGATGACGTAGGTACGCAGTACCAGTTGCAGCGGCCAGAGCTTGCTGTCGTTCAGGTAGAGCAGTGCGCTGAAGAAGGCGTTCCAGTAGCCGACCGCATAGAAGAGGCCTATCACCGACAGAACCGCCTTCGACAACGGCAGCACGATGTAGCCGAACGTCTTCAGTTCGCCCGCGCCGTCGATCCGGGCGCTCTCGGTGATCTCCTGCGGCAACGCGGAGAAGAAGGCCCGCAGCACGATCACGTTGAACGCGCTGACCATCGTCGGCACGATCAGCGCCCAGATGCTGTCCAGCAACCCGGCGCCCTTCACCACCAGGTAGGTCGGGATGATGCCGGGGGAGAACAGCATGCTGAACAGCACCACCAGCAGGATCGGCCGGCCGGCGGTGAAGGAAGGCCGGGCGAGCGCGTAGGCGAGCAGGCAGGACACGGTCAGGCTGAGCAGGGTGCCGATCACCGTGACGAAGATGCTCACGAACAACGCCTGCGTGACCACTCCACCCGCGAACAACGAGCGGTACGCGCCGAGGTCCACGGAGTCCGGCAGCAGCACCAGCCCACCTGACTCGTTGACCTGCTTGTTCGGCGCGATGCTGGTCGAGATCACCGCGACGAACGGCACGATCACCGCGGCGCAGAACACCAGCAGGACCAGGCCCTTGAACCCTCGCATCGGCCACGACGGCATCGGCGTGCCGTTGACTAGACGCCGCGTCATCGGCTGTACACCCCTTGCTCCCCGAAGATGTGCGCCACCTTGTTGGCCACCAGGACCAGCGCGACGCCGACGATGCCCTTCACCAGTCCGACCGCGGCCGCGACTCCCCAGGCGCCACCGATCACGCCGTTGTTGTAGACGTAGGTGTCCAGTACTTCGCTGACGTCGCGTCCCACCGCTGCCTGTTGCAGGATGATCTGCTCGAACCCGACCGTCAGCGAGTCACCCAGCCGCAGGATGAACAGCAAGATGATGATCCCCCGCAGCCCGGGCATCGTGACGTGCCACAGTTGCCGCATCCGGCTGGCGCCGTCCACGCTGGCCGCCTCGTAGAGCTGCGAATCGATCTGCGAAAGCGCCGCCAGGAAGAGGATCGTCGCCCACCCGGTGTCCTTCCAGATGATCTGCGACGTCAGCAGCACGTGGAACAACTCGGAGTTCCCGATGATGTCGAGCGTCGCCAGATCATGGGATCGCAGGTAGTTGTTGAGCAGCCCGCTGCCGCCCAGCATCTGCTGGAACAACGCGACCACGATCACCCAGGACATGAAGTGCGGCAGGTACAGGATGCTCTGCGCGATCCGCTTGATCCGCTCGGAGAACAGCGAGTTCAGCAGCAACGCCAGCAGGATCGGCGCCGGGAACACGAACACCGACTGCAGGCTGGTCAGGATCAGGGTGTTCTTCAACGCCCGCAGGAACGCCGGGTCGCCGGTGAAGATCACCGAGAAGTTCTCCCAGCCGGCCCAGTCGCTGGCACTGATGCCCAGGAACGGCTGGTAGTCCTTGAACGCGATCACGTTCCCGAGCAGCGGGACGTAGTGGAACGCCACGATCAGCGCGGTCCCGGGCAACGCGAACAGCAGCAGCACCCGGTCGCGGATCAACCGCTGCCCGAGTGACAACTGCTGCCGCGGCCCCTTGCCGGACAGGGATTTGGTGCCTTGCAGCATCTAGCGCCCTGCCGCGTCGCTGAAGGCCTGCCCGAGCTCGGCCTTGATCTTGTCGCCACCGGCCGACAGCCAGGTCTTCACGGCAGGCGCCCACGCCGACACCGGCTTCTTGCCCTGCATGATCTGGTTCTCCAGATCGGTCAGGACGCCGTTGATCCGCGCGCCGTCCTTCGACAGCGTGTCCGAGTACAGCCCGTACGACGCGTCGAACACCAGTCTGGGCGCGATCTTCTGCTGGATCTTGTGCTGGTTCTGCGGCACGGCCGGCTTGCCCGCCCAGTACAGCGACAACGCCGAGTCGGAGATGTACTGCAACCCGATCCCGGTCTCGACCACCCCGACCTTGGTGGGAACCGGGTCGGTCCCCTTCAGTTCGTAGTGCCGGCCGGCGACGCCGTACTTGCGGAACAGGTACTCCTCGGTGCCGAAGGGCGCGGCCATCCAGTTGGCCACCTTCAGCAGGGTTTCGGCCGAGTGCTTGCTGCTCTTGTTGAAGGCGGTGATGTTGTTCAGCGCCGCACCCATCCAGGGCTTGCCCTCGCCGCCGGAGAAGCCCGGCACGTCGAGCATGTTCACGCCGAACGAGTCACCCGCGGTGCTGTCGGCGTAGTACTGGTTCCAGGCGACGAAGCTGTCCAGGTCGAAGACCGCGGTACCGCCGTTGAACCACTGCTTGCGGGCGCTCCCGGCGGCGCTGAAGGTGTCGGGGTTGACCACGCCGGCCGCGAACATCTTGCGGGCCGCTTCGAGCGCGTCGGTGTTCGCCTCGTGCTCGACCATCGCGGTGAACTTGCCGCCGTCCTCGGCATAGCCGTTCGGCAGCCCGAGCATCTGGCGGATGTACGCGAGCGGCACCCGGGTCCAGGCCCAGCGGTTCTGCTTCGCCGCGGTCAACTCCTGGCAGAGCGCGAGGAACTCCTCGAAGTTCTTCGGCGCCGGGTTGTCGATGCCCTTGGCCGCCAGGAGATCCGAGCGGTAGAGCGGCAGCGAGGTTCGTGACATCCCCCGCGGCACCGGTACGGCGTAGATGCCTCCGTTGTAGACACACCCCTTCCAGTACTCCGTGGGGATGTTCGCCAGGAAGGGGTACTTCTTCACGGCGTCGCCGGACAGGTGCTCGGTCAGGTCCAGACACTTGGCCTTGAGCAGGCCGGGGATCTGCACCGTGCTCGGCGGGATGTTGATCACGTCGGGCAGATCGCCGCCGGCCACCCGGGTGGCGAACTTGTTGGAGTACTCGTCGTTCGAGGCCATGCTGATCTGCAGTTCCGAGCCGAGGCGCTCGTTCAGCGCCTGCCAGAAGGCGTTCTTGTCGGCGGCCGGTGGGATCGCGCCGGGGATGTTCGTCATGAACGTGATCGGCTGACCGTCGCCCGGCTTCTCGGTGATGGCCCTGATCGGGTTGGCCGGGTACTTCAGGAATCCGTCCAGCACCAGGTCCGTGCCCGGGAGGTCCGGCTTCACCCCGGTGTAGCGCTGGTACGTCGGCAACTTGACCGCGAGATTGGCGGCGGCCTGGTTCTTCTTGTCCGACGCGCAGCCGCTGAGCAACGGCGTACCGGTGACCGCGACCGCCGCGGCGGCCAGGCCGCCGCCGAGGAATGTCCGTCTGCTGAGTGGCATGAGGCCTCTCCTTCATTGATTAAGCCGGCCATGGGCGTTGAGTCAGCGGCCTCACCATGACATAGTACGTCCTATGTCTTCAAGACTCGGTGCCCCGAAAGTCGTCTTCGACCCCGCCGGCAGCGGATATCACACGTTCCGGATCCCCTCGATCACGGCGCGAGGGGACGTGCTGTTCGCCTTCTGCGAAGGACGGCTGAACTCGTCGGCCGACGCCGGCGAGATCGAGGTCGTACTGCGGCGCTCACGCGACGGCGGGCGGACCTGGTTGCCGCTCCAGGTCGTGTCGGCCGCCCCCGGCAAGACCTGCGGGAATCCCGTGCCGATGGTCGACCCGGCCAGCGGCGACCTCGTCCTGGTCACCGTCCAGAACGGCGCGGACCAGATCGAGATCACGGTCGCCCGCGGCTCCGACCCCGAGAGCGGCCGCCGCGTCTACGTCCAGCGCAGCAGTGACGACGGCGAGACCTGGACCGACCCGGAAGAGATCACCAAGCAGGTCAAGCCGGACGACTGGGGCTGGTACGCGACCGGCCCCTGCCACGGCATCGCCCTCACCCAAGGCCCGTACGCCGGCCGGCTGGTCGTGCCCGCGAACCACTCGTTCATCCCCGCGGACTTCGACGGCCTCGACGCTGCGGGAGCGATGCGGCTGAACGGAGGCCACGGCATCTTCAGCGATGACGGCGGCCGGACCTGGTCGCTCGGATTCGTCGACCGCAACGACGGCGACGAGATCAACGCGAACGAGACGACCGTCGTGGAACTGGCCGACGGACGGCTCTACTTCAACGCCCGCAACCACCGCGGTACCGGCCCGGCTCGGGTGCACGCGTACTCGTCGGACGGTGGCGCTTCCCTCGATTCGCAGTACGCGGGGATTCCTGAGGTCACGGCGCCCGGGATCCAGGGAAGCGTGCTGCGGGTAGGGGATCGGCTGCTTCTGTCGACGCCGGTGCATCCGGAGATCCGGCGCGAACTGACCGTCTTCGTGAGCTCCGACGACGGCCTGTCCTGGCGTCCGGGGCTCGTCGTCCACCCGGGCATGGCCGGGTACTCCGATCTGGTACCGCTGCCGGGCGGCCAGGTCGGGCTGTTCTACGAGGCCGGTGAGACCTCGTCCTTCGCCACCTTGCGTTTCGTCACGTTCGATCCGTCCCAGCTCTGACCGATCCAGGGGAGATTTTTGTGTCCGATTCCGCCCAGAACCTCAGCGGTGTGGTGCCGCCGCTCGTCACCCCTCTCACCACCGAGTACGACGTCGACACCGCCTCGCTGGCGCGGCTGGTCGCGCACCAACTGGCCGGGGGAGTCCGCGGCGTCTTCGTCCTCGGGACCTCCGGGGAGGGGACCTTTCTGACCGATGAGCAGCGGCAGACCGTGCTGGAGACGGTCGTGTCCGAGGTGTCCGGCCAAGTCCCCGTACTGGCGGGCGCGATCGACACCTCGACCGCGCGAGCCGGTGCGCATGTGGCCGCCGCGTTGAAGGCAGGTGTGGACGCGGTGGTGGCGACGGCGCCGTTCTATGCGGCAACGCACCCCGCGGAGATCGAGCGGCACTACACGCGGCTGGCTTCCGTCGCCGGGGAGACGCCGATGTTCGCCTACGACATTCCGTCGCGGATCAGCGGGACGAAGCTGCCGTCGGCGTTGATGATCGACCTGGGCCGGCGGGGTGTGCTGGCCGGGGTGAAGGATTCGAGCGGCCAGGAGACGAGCCTGCGGCGGCTGGTGCTCGATCGCGCTGCTGCCGGGCTGGAGGGTTTCGCGATCATGACCGGGTCCGAGGTGACGGTGGACTCGGCGTTGAACTTCGGGGTCGACGGCGTGGTGCCGGGACTGGGGAACGTGGATCCGGCCGGCTACGTGCGGATCTTCGACGCCGTCGCCGCCGGGGATCTCGCGGCCGCGCGGCGGGAGCAGGACCGGTTGTTCCGGCTGTTCGAGATCGTGGAGGTGGCCGATCGGGCGCGGATGGGGCACAGTTCTGGGGCACTCGGGGCGTTCAAGGCCGCGTTGTTCCTGCTCGGGGTGATCGCCAGCCCGCTGACGGCGTACCCGTCGATCCCGCTGGACGACGACGAGATCCGCCGGATCGGCTCGCTGCTGGAACGCGCCGGGCTGCGCTGATCGCAGTACGGGGCGGGCTCCGGTCAGTAAGCTGAACGTCGATCGGAGGAGGATCGTTTGACCACGGGCAGGGCGCGAGGCGCCGCGGGGAACCAGTCCTTCATCCGCGACCAGATGAAGTCGTTCATCCTCGAGCGCGGGCTGAAGGCGGGCGACCCGCTGCCCAACGAGCAGGAGTTGATGGCCCAGCTCGGGGTCGGCCGGCACCCGCTGCGTGAGGCGATGAAGGCGTTGCAGGCGGTCGGCATCATCGAGATCCGGCACGGCTTCGGCACCTACGTCGGCCAGGTGACGCTGGAGGCGCTGGAGGACGGGCTCGCCTTCAAGATGTCGCAGTCGATGGCGGGCGACCTGCGGGACGTACAGAACGTGCTGGAGGTCCGGCAGGCGATCGAGGTCGGCCTCGCCGACGAGGTGGTCGCGCACTTCAGCCGGACCGGCTTCGACGAACTGGACCCGCTCGTGGCACTGATGGAGGCCAAGGCCTCGGCCGGGGAGTACTTCCCGGACGAGGACTGGGCCTTCCATCAGGCTCTCTACGAGCCGCTTGGCAACTCGCTCATCATCGATCTCCTGAGCGTCTTCTGGCGCACCTTCGCCCAGGTCGACGCTCGCCTCCCCGGCGCCCGCTACACCCCAGCCGACGCCGCCGGCTGGCACCGCGACCTTCTCGACACCCTGAAATCAGGAAGCCCCGAGGATTTCGCCCGCTCCATGAAGTCCCACTTCGTCGGCATCCACACCCGGCTCGGCGAATGACCTCAGCTCCGGCGTAGCCGGGTGACCTTGCGGATCGTGCGATAGGCCAAGGCTCCGGCCACCATCCACGGTCCCGCGACGATCAGTACGTCCAGTGGCTGGTGGGCCAGATCAACCCGCTTCTGGCCGCGCCGGGAGGCGATGCCGTGGTGGGTGAACTCGCTGCGGACGCCGGTCTGGGTGAAGGGGTTGTCCGGGCGCAGCGTCCCGAACGACCGCACTGTGCTCTCCACCGCGTCGACCCGATCGGCCGCCATCAGCAGCAGCCAATGCGCCGCCCGCGCCTCGCTGTACTTCTTGTACGAGTACTTGCGGATCACGCCGGACAACCCGCGCGGCGGGCACGACGTACCGAAGACCGGCGGCAGCCGCTCGTGCTCGATCGACCGCTCCCGCGGCCACTTCTCGGTCTGCCGGTCGGGGAAGTCCCAGTGCGCGCCGTTGTGCCGCGGGTCGAAGCGCTCCTTCGGTACCGCGGGCCGGTCGGCGGGATCGAGGTCGGCGCCCCAGCCCGGGATGCGCTCCTTCAGTTGCTCGCTGGTCTCGGCCTGCCGCGGCCGGTGCGGGGTGTAGGTCATGTCGGTCCTTTCAGGCGGCGCTCGGGACGATCAGCGGCTTGATGCAACCGTCCAGCTTGGCCGAGAAGATGTGATAGCCGTCGGCGATGTGCTCGAGCGGGATGCGATGCGTGACCAGCTCGCTCGGCTTCAGATAGCCGTTGCGGATGTGCTCCAGCAGCCGCGGCCACTGCCGCTTCACCGGCGTCTGGTTCATCCGCAGCGTGAGCCCCTTGTTCAGCGCGTCGCCGAACTTGACCGCGCTGAACATCGGCCCGTAGGCACCCATCACCGAGACCGTCCCGCCCTTGCGGACCGAGTCGATCGCCCAGTTCAGCGCGATCGGCGAACCGCCCTGCAGCTTCAGCTTGGCCGCGGTGACGTGCTGCAGCAGATTGCCGTCCGCCTCGGCACCCACCGCGTCGATGCAGACGTCGGCACCGAGGTGACCGGTGATCTTCTTCAGTTGCACGACGATGTCGTCGTACTCGCTGAAGTTGAGGGTCTCGGCCTGTGCGAAGGTCCGGGCCTTCTCCAGCCGGTACTCCAGGTGGTCGATCACGAGCACCCGGCCGGCGCCCATCAGCCAGGCCGACTTCGCGGCGTACAGACCGACCGGTCCGGCCCCGAAGACGGCCACCGTGTCACCCTCGACGATGTCGCCGAGCTGCGCACCGAAGTACCCGGTGGCCAGCGCGTCCGTCATCAGTACCGCGTCCTCGTCGTCCAGCCAGTCGGGAATGACGCTCGGCCCGACGTCGGCGAACGGCACCCGCACGTACTCCGCCTGGCCGCCGTCGTAGCCGCCGCAGGTGTGGGAATAGCCGTAGATGCCGCCGACCGCGGTCGCGTTCGGGTTCACGTTGTGACAGTTCGAGTACAGGCCGCGGGCGCAGAAGTAGCAGGTGCCGCAGAAGATGTTGAACGGCACCATCACCCGGTCGCCGGGGGAGAGGTTCCGGACCGACGAGCCGACCTCCTCGACCACGCCGACGAACTCGTGCCCGAACGTCGTCCCGACCCGGGTGTCCGGCATCATCCCGTGGTACAGATGCAGATCCGACCCGCAGATCGCCGCCCGGGTCACCCGCACGATCGCGTCGTTCGGATGCTCGATCGGCGGCATCTCCTTGTCCTCCACCCGGATCCGGTAGGGACCGCGGTACACCATTGCTCGCATCAGAGCCTCCTCCAGGCCTGGTCGGCGCGACGGTTCAGCGCAGCAGCAGATTGAGCACGACGGTGAGGATCACCGAGGCGACGACGGAGAACAGGATCATCGCCAGGCACCCGCCCGCCCCGCCCGCCGGCCGGATCCGGACGGCGCTCATCGATCGACCGCCCACGTCGGCTGCTCGGGTCCCGTCTCAGCATTCATGGCGCAGCGGTACCCCGCCCGGGCGCAGCGATTCGTGTCCGGACGCACAATCTCACCAAGAGGTGTCCGCGGTCGCGCGGACGCGGGTCAGGCGAAGAGGTTCTCGGCGTCGACGATGGTGTAGGCGTAGCCCTGTTCGGCGAGGAAGCGCTGGCGGTGGGCGGCGAACTCGGCGTCGACGGTGTCGCGGGCGACGATCGAGTAGAACCTTGCGGTCCGGCCGTCACCCTTCGGGCGCAGTACGCGGCCGAGGCGTTGCGCCTCCTCCTGCCGCGATCCGAACGTCCCCGACACCTGGACGGCGACGGACGCCTCCGGCAGGTCGATCGAGAAGTTGGCGACCTTGCTGACCACGAGCATGTTGATCTCGCCGGTGCGGAACGCCTGGAACAGCCGCTGCCGCTCCTTCACCGTCGTCTCGCCCTTGATCACCGGGCACTCGAGCCGCTCGCCGAGCTCGTCCAACTGGTCGATGTACTGGCCGATCACCAGCATCGGCTCGCCCTTGTGGTGATCGGCGATCTGCCGTACCAGCCGTGACTTGGCCGGCGTGGAGGCGGCCAGCCGGTACCGGTCCTCGGGCTCGGCCGTCGCGTAGACGAACCGCTCGGTCTGCTCCAGGTCGACCCGTACCTCGACGCAGTCCGCGGGCGCGATCCAGCCCTGCGCCTCGATGTCCTTCCACGGCGCGTCGTACCGCTTGGGCCCGATCAGCGAGAACACGTCGCCCTCGCGCCCGTCCTCCCGGACCAGCGTCGCGGTCAGCCCGATCCGCCGCCGGGTCTGCAGATCCGCCGTCATCCGGAAGATCGGCGCGGGCAGCAGGTGCACCTCGTCGTACACGATCAGGCCCCAGTCGCGCGCGTCCAGCAGTTCCAGGTGCGTGTAGACACCCTTCCGCCGCGTCGTCATCACCTGGTACGTCGCGATCGTGACCGGGCGGATCTCCTTGCGCGCACCGGAGTACTCGCCGATCTCTTCCTCGGTCAGGGTGGTCCGCTTCAGCAGTTCGTCCTTCCACTGCCGCGCGGACACCGTGTTCGTCACCAGGATCAAGGTGGTCGCCGAGGCCTGCGCCATCGCGGCCGCCCCGACGATCGTCTTCCCCGCCCCACAGGGCAGCACGACGACCCCGGAACCACCGTGCCAGAACGCATCGGTCGCCTGCTGCTGGTACGGCCGCAGATCCCACCCGTCCTTGACCAGGTCGATCTTGTGCGCCTCGCCGTCGACGTACCCGGCGAGGTCCTCAGCCGGCCAGCCGATCTTCAGCAGCGTCTGCTTCAGGTGACCACGCTCGGACGGGTGCACCAGCACCGTGTCGTCATCGATCCGGGCCCCGATCATCGGCTTCACCTTGGCCGACCGCAGCACCTCCTCCAGCACCGGCCGGTCGGTGGTCACCAGCACCAGCCCATGCTGCGGGTGCTTCTCCAGCCGCAGCCGCCCGTACCGATCCAGCGTCTCCGCGATGTCGACCAGCAACGAGTGCGGCACCGGGTACCGGCTGTAGCGCAGCAGCACGTCGATCACCTGCTCGGCGTCATGCCCCGCCGCCCGCGCGTTCCACAACCCCAGCGGCGTCAGCCGATACGTGTGCACGTGCTCCGGCGCCCGCTCCAACTCCGCGAACGGCGCAATGGCCTTCCGGCAGTCAGTCGCCTCCGGATGAGCAGTCTCCAGCAACAACGTCTTGTCCGACTGAACGATCAACGGCCCATCCGTCACGCACTCACTCCCGTCAGCAACCCTCAGGCGAACACCCGCCCGACCCTCCATTGTGCCTGGTCCGGCAAACACCCTCCCGGGCGCCGACTCGAGGCGAGCCGCGCCCACGCCTTCAACGCAACTGTGGGATGGAGACTTATGAGGCCAACCACGCACGTGCGTTGTGCCCAGAGTTGGTCGGTTCACCATCACGTTCGGGCTGGTTGATCTCGGCCCACACCGCATCGAGGGAGAGGCCGAGGACATCGGCGATCGCGGCGATGGTCGGGAAGGCAGGGGTCGCCACGCGGCCCGTCTCGATCTTCCGGAGGGTCTCCGGTGAGACCCGTGCATGGAGCGCGGTCTCGAGCATCGAGCGCTCGCCCCTGGCGCGACGCAACAGGGCACCGAGGCGCTGTCCGCGCTCGACCTCCGCGGGTGTGAGCGGCAACCTGACCATGGCTCCGATTCTAGTACCGGGATAATATGGCCGGGATAGTTATTGGTTGCGTGAGAAAAGGCGTTGCATGATCGAGATCCTGAACCCCACCCAACTGGCCCGAGCGAAGGAGGCAGGCGCCCTGGTCGCCGGCATCCTGCAGACCCTGAAGAGCCGGAGCGCGGTCGGCACGAACCTCCTGGACATCGACCGGTGGGCCGAGACCATGATCGTCGAGGCTGGTGCGCTGTCCTGCTACGTCGACTACGAGCCATCCTTCGGACGCGGGCCGTTCGGCCACTACATCTGCACGGCCGTCAACGACGCCGTGCTCCACGGACTGCCCTACGACTACACGCTTGCCGACGGCGACCTGCTGACGCTCGACCTCGCCGTCTCCCAAGGCGGAGTCGCCGCGGACTCTGCCATCAGCTTCATCGTGGGCGACTCGAAGCCCCCGGAGAGCGTCGCGATGATCAGCGCGACCGAACGCGCACTGAGCGCGGGGATCGCCGCGGCCGGACCCGGAGCTCGCATCGGCGACATCTCCCACGCCATCGGCTCGACGCTGTCCGAGGCGGGGTATCCGATCAACACCGAGTTCGGCGGTCATGGCATCGGATCAACGATGCACCAGGACCCACACGTTTCGAATACAGGACGACCAGGCCGCGGATACAAACTGCGCCCCGGGCTGCTGCTCGCACTGGAGCCGTGGGTGATGGCGGACACTGCCGAACTCATCACCGATGCCGACGGTTGGACGCTCCGCAGCGCGACAGGCTGCCGGACAGCACACAGCGAGCACACGATCGCCATCACCCCCGACGGCGCCGAAATCCTCACCTTGCCGACGCAGACACTCCCGTGAACTCGGAGCCACGCCTGACCCTGTGGTCCTGACCTGCCGTGGGGCGGGTGGGTGAGTCAGCTCAGGCAGCACCACCCGGGGGCTTGAACTACTTGTCGTCGACGGGCCGCGCGTTAGCTATCCGGTGGAGGGCATACGTACGCGGCTGATCCGCGTTGTCGTCGTACGCCGTGAGCCAGCCGTCGGCGACGCGGACTGGTTCGACGATGCGTTCGGCGGCGTTGCCGTTGTGGTCTACGTAGGAGATCCAGGCGCGGGTGTTCGCCTCGGCGGCTTCGGAGAGCACGCTGATGGTTTCGGCGGGGGCGGTGGTGTCGCCGGGGGAGTGTTCGGCGGGGCGTTCGGCGGCTACCCGGTCGCCGGAGCGGACTCGTTCGATGACGGCCTTGACCTGGTCCTCGGTGAGTTCCAGTGCACTGTCGACGAAGTCCCGGCTGGTACGCCGACGCGGTGGTTCACCCCGGCGGTTCCCAGCGGTAGTCACGTGTACTACGCCGTCGAAGGTCTCCCCAAGCGGCGCGAGCCCGGCATCGCGCAGGCGGCTCAGTACGAGGTCGGGTGGTGACGGCGACACCACCACCGTCGGAGCGAGCCGCCGGAACCGGATGCCGGGCAGGTTCGCGTTCAGCAGTCCCGTGAGCACGTTCTCGTCGTCACACCGCAGATACGTCGAAGCCCCGCCGATCCGCAGTACTCCGTGCCGGCGGGCGACGTCGTCGATCAAGTAGGTCAGCGGCTGCGGCACCGGAGTACGCGAGTGCTCGGCCAGCCACTTGTGCAACTGGTCGCTGGTCCGCCCGAGGTCGAACGCACGCCGCACCGAGCTCTCACTGAACCGGAAGACGCCGCCACCACCATGCGACTCCACGTCGGCCATAGCAGCCAACTCATCCTGTACTGCGCGCACCAGCGGCCCAGGAGCAACCGCAGTCAGGTCAGCCTGCAGCAACACCTCCGACACAGGCGCCGGCACCAGCGGCTGGATCGCCAACGCCAAGTCGTCGGCAGTCGGCTCCTCCGTCAGCAGCACAGCAGAATGCGACGCCAGAGCCCCAAGCCCAGTCAGACCGAGCAACGCGGCCTCGGTGATAGTCCACTCGACCAGGTCGTCCCGGAACTGCCCACCTCGTCGGGGCCGATGCCAAGCAACCCAGGTGACGACAGACTCCACAGCGGGCGCCGTGCCGACAGCTGCCTCGGACAGCGCCTGCAGCGTAAGCAGCCGCACCTCAGGAGCCAGAAGCCTCTCGAGGTCAGGCGCGAGCGCATTGACCAGCCGCTCCCGCGCAGCAGCGGTAGCGCCGCCACTGTCGCGCCGCCCGATCAGCCCGATCGCCCGCAACCCGGTGAACCACGCACTGACCAGCGTGCCCCACCGATGAGCGGTATCCAGCTCCAGCCAGTCGTCATAGGCGCCGGTAGGCAACCACAGCTCGCTGTTGCCAACCTCGACGGCAGCAACCAGCCCAGCGGCGTACGCGATCTCCAGTACTGCGCCCGCCGTCGGCTCGTCCGCGCCGATCTTGGTGGCAAGCCCACGAAGCTCCCGTACGCCGATGCCACCAGTACGCAGTACAGGCGGTGGTTCCGTGCCCAGTTGCTCCAGTGCGCGGTCCACCTGCCGCACGAGATCCAGGGCGGCTCCGGCAGCAGCACGATCGGCGATAGCGGGCGAAACCGTCTTCCCGTCGAGCGGCGGCGGCGTAGGCCGAGTTGTGGCCAGCACACGCCCACCCCGCAGGTGCAGCCCGATCTGCCGGGGCAGCATCACGGTCGTAGCGTCCTTCGGTACTACGAGCCCGCGCGCGAGCAACTGCTCCACCGGAGTACGAGCCGACGCGATCGTCACCGGACGCTCGGCCTTCTCCACAGTCCCGGTAGGCGGACCCCACGTCAGCTTCTCCAGTACTTCGCGAGCAGCCGGCCCGGCGTCCTCGATCAGCTGGTCCAAGTCCCCGAAGTGCCGAGTGGTGATCGGTCCCAGCCCGGCCGGGGTCGGCCCGAGCAGCTCATGCACGGCCCGGATCGGCCGGAGGTCGTCCTCATTGCCCCAGACCAGGGCCAGCGCGAGTAGCTCGACAACGCGCGGCTGGACGACCTCGGCAGGCTGGCCGACACCGCGCGCGAGGGCAGCGACATCCACCGGTTCAGGCAAGGCTGACAGCGCCTCCAACAGGTCGACACCGAACTCGTCGAGCCGGTTGATCGCTCTGGCGGCGGAGGCGTTGGTGGTCGCACGGGCCGCTAGCTGGCCGGTGTCGGCTGGGATCGGTGTTGCCAGGTCGGGCCGGTGCCGGAGCAACTGGCCGAGGGCAGCGTCATCCCAGGTGCGCAGGGCCTCGGCGAGGGTGCGTGGGCGGGTCCGCTCGGTATTGCTCATCCCTCCAACGGTACGGCCCCGCGCCCACGGCCAACGACTCGCAGCCGATCTCTTGTCACTGACCTGTGGTTTCCGCCCTGGATTTCCCGGCGCGGTTACTCGGATGAGGGCGGTTCGGCGGAGCCCACGGAGCCGATGCGGTGGAAACCGACGCGTTCGTAGACGGCGGCGACCGCGTCGCTCTGGGCGGAGAGCAGGATCAGGTCGACGCCCGAGGCGAACGCGTGCTCGGCGAGGCGGCTCGTGACGGCGGCGGCCAGGCCCTGGCGGCGCATCGCGGGCAGGGTGGCGACTCCGACGATCTCAGTGGTGTCGCCGACCGGCTGGTGGACGCCGCTGGCGAGCATGCCTTGGTCGCCGAACGCGGCGGCCGTGATCGAGACACCGCGCTCCGCCCGTTCGAGCAACGCGGCGGCCGCCTCGTCCGTCGTCTTGGCGACTTCCGCGTCGCGAGCCTCCGGTCCACCCTCGCCGACCGCCGTACCCGGTGTGCCGAAGCCTACGGAGGCAACGGCTCGGGCAGTACGCAGTTCAGGCAGGGAGGCGGGCAGGATCCGGCAGTCGAGCGCTGTCGAGACCGGCTTGAAGTCGGACTGTTCGAGCACCAGCAGCGGATATTCGTGCACCTCCAGCCCGGCCGCGGCGGCAGCGGGACCGAGCGAGGGGCAGGTGTCGACGACCCACTCGAAGCTCACCGGCAGCCCGAGTTCTTCGCATCGGGCGCGGAGCTTCTCGATGTCGGCGGGCTCGATCGTCGCATCCGAGCCAGGCACGGGGCGGGCGTAGTACGGCCAGATCGTGGTGGACCGGAACAGTGTGAAGGGGCCGACCTGCTGGCCGGTCGCGCCGGTCAGTGGAGTGGCGTGCAGATAGTCGTCGACTCTCGAGAGATATGGCATCTCGGGCAGTGAAGCAGTCGGTCCGCGACGGCGACAACCGAATATGTCGAGAACGCCCTGCCCGTGCCGACGTCACAGGCAAGATGGCCCTGCCGGATGGAGGACGGACATGTTCAAGGTGAGCTCAGCGGACGGTACGACGATCGCGTACGACCGGTCGGGATCCGGTGCGGCGGTGATCCTGGTCGGGGGAGCGCTGTGCGACCGGGCGTCGACGGCACCCCTCGCGCAGCAACTCTCCAAACACTTCACGGTCGTCTCGTACGACCGCCGCGGCCGGGGCGACAGCGCCGACACCAGCCCGTACTCCGTCGCCCGCGAGGTCGAGGATCTCGGTGCCCTGATCACGGCGCTCGGTGGAACCGCGGCCGTCTACGGGCACTCGTCCGCTGCCGCCCTCGTGGTGGAAGCGGCCGCGGCGGGTCTGCCGATCACCAAGGTGGTGCTGCACGAGCCGCCGTACGGGCCGGACGACGACGCGTCGCAGCGGGAGTCCGATCAGGCGGGTGCGAAGGTGAACAGCCTGCTCGCGCAGGACCGGCGCACTGAGGCGGTCCAGGAGTTCCTGACCATGGCCGGCATGCCCCCGGCAGCCGCCGCGGACCTGGCGGCGCAACCCGGCATGGCCGAGGTCGCGCCCACGCTCGCCTACGACTTCGCGGTGATGGACAGCGCCGGACCGGGCGGCCGGATCCCGTTCGGTTTGCTCGCCAAGGTGACCCAGCCGGCGCTGGCCGTCTGTGGTTCGGCGAGCCCGCCGTTCATGATCGACAGCGCGCGGGCCGTCGCGAAGGCGCTACCCGGTGGGCGGCTGGTCGAACTGGAAGGCCGGCATCACGTCGTCCCGCCCGAGGTGCTGGCACCCGTGCTCACCGAGTTCTTCGAGGCCTGAAGCCCGGCGAAGACCTCGCTCACCACCCGCTCGGCGTACTGCGGGGAGAGCGGTTCGTGGCTGACCAGGAGCCGGTAGTAGAGCGCGCCGTACAACGCGTCGATGGCGATCGGGATGTTCAGATCGGCCCGGAGTTCGCCGCGCTCGACACCGCGCCGCAGTACTTCGGCCGCTCCGGCGCGGCGGGTCTTGACCAGCCACTCGTGCAACGTGTCGGCGAGGGTCTCGTCGTGCTGGCTGGCCGCGAGCAACCCGACGAAGGGCTTCGCGAACGAGGGCTCGGTGAACAGCCTGACGACCCGGGAGACCTGCAACCGAAGGTCTTCGCGGGCCGAACCGGTGTCGGGGAAGGTCAGGCGCGGGTTCGACTCGGACAGGACCGCGTCCATGACGACGGCCGCCTTGCCCGGCCAGGACCGGTAGATCGTCGTCTTGGCGACCCCGGCGCGTTCGGCGATGCCCTCGATCGTCAGGGCCTGGTAGCCCTTCTCCACCACCAGTTCGAGCGCGGCGGCGAGGACGGCCTGGCGAGCGGTCTCGGACTTCGGCCTGCCGGCGGGGGTCATAGCCGTCACTCTAGCCGGGATTCACCAATACGCAACGTAGCGTTGCGAAATTCAGTCCAAACGTCTACGGTCATAGCCGACCAGGTCTTTCCCGAGCCGACAGGGGAGCTCGGGAGACGCGGATCGGCGGCGCGCCCCACGCGTGAGTGCGCCGCCGACGACGTGGTGCTCAGCCCCGTGCTGAGTCCGCGGAGGTCAGTCCGCGATGATCTCGATCGAGTCCACCCGGTCGGGGTAGAAGGCGACGTGGTCGCGGATGTCGGCGACCGCGTCGTACGGGGCCTCGTAGGTCCAGACCGCGTTCACGGTCTTCTCGCCGCCCGCCGGAATGCTGAAGTAGGTGGCCTCGCCCTTGAACGGGCAGTAGCTCTCGTGGTCGGTCGGCCGCAATTGCGTCAGGTCGACGTCCTTGCGCGGGATGTACTGCACGGCCGGGTAGCTGGCCTCCTGCAGCGACAGCGCGTCACGGCTGTCCGCGATGACCTGGCCGGCGACCTTCACGACCACGCGGTCCGGATTCTTCTGCACCGTGATCGGGTGGTCCGGACCGGGGATCTTGATCGGCTTGTCAGACATAACTCAGCTCCCAATGATCGACTCTTCATCAATCAGCAACAGAGACGATCGAGGGCACATTCCGCGCCGGATCAGATCGGGAGCAGTTTGACCACCAGGCACGGGCCGCCGTCGAAGGTGCCACCGTCGATGCCGAGGGCCAGGCCGTCGCAGTACAGGAGGGGACCGG
Source organism: Kribbella sancticallisti (assembly GCF_039530625.1). Lineage (NCBI taxonomy): Bacteria > Bacillati > Actinomycetota > Actinomycetes > Propionibacteriales > Kribbellaceae > Kribbella > Kribbella sancticallisti. Next base: position 437,071 of record NZ_BAAAOS010000056.1, read on the forward strand.
TCAGGTACGCCGGGAGGATGCCGAGCTGGTCCGCCACGATGCTGTGGCCGTGCACGATCCGGCGGCCGCCGAGGCGGTCGAGCAGTTCGGTCGCGACGACAGGTCCGGCCTCGCCGCGGAAAGCGTACCGCGACGTCATCCGGCGCCAGATCTCCCACCAGACGGTGATGTCGTCGCTGTGCAGGTCGGCCGAGGCGTTCTGGTTGATCTCGTCGACCGAGTCGCCCCAGGCCAGGTACTCCTCGGTGTCGGAGTGCATCAGCAGGTGGTCCGCGTCCACTCCGAGCATCGGCCGGTCCAGCAACCAGGCGACGTCGTCGTCGGTCAGCAGTTCCTGGTCGCGGTCCATGCCGCCGTTCAGCGCCCAGCTGCGCTCGAAGCTGCGCGAGGTGATGCCCTCGTGCGGGACGAAGGTGCCGCCGAACTTCCGCATCCCCAGCGCCAGGATCTCGTGGTTGCCGAGCAGCATCCGGATCTCCCCGGCACTGCCGGCGGCCTGCTCCTCGAGCCGCCGGACCAGCCGGAGCACGCCGATCCCGTCCGGGCCGCGATCGAAGAAGTCGCCCAGGAACCACAGCCGGGCGTCCTGGCCGGACCAGTTGCCCTCGGCGTCGGTCAAGCCGGCCTGGTGCAGCGCCGCGGTCAGCTTCTCCGGGTGTCCGTGGATGTCGCTCACCGCGTAGGTCGCGGTCATCCCGGGCTCACCCGCGCAGCGTCAGCACGATCAGTACGACGTTGAGGGCCGAGACGGCGGTGGCTACCACGCATGCGGTGAGAGTAGTCGTCCACCGGTTGACAAGGTCGCCCATGACGCGCCGGGAGGCGGTCAGCCGGACCAACGGCCACAGCGCGCAGGGGATACCGAAGCTCAGCACGACCTGCGACACCACCAGCGCGCGGCTCGGATCGATGCCGATGGCCAGGATCACCAGCGCGGGGAGCAGGGTGACGAGCCGTCGGGTGGCGAGCGGGACGTGCCGCCGCCAGAAACCTTCGAGGATCACCGAGCCGGCATAGGTGCCGACCGAGGAGGAGGCGAAACCGCTGGCCAGCAGGGCCAGTGCGAACAGCAGAGCCGGCAGGCTGCCCAGCCGGTCGCCGATCGCGGAGTGCGCCGCGTCGAGCGACTCGGCGCCGGTGCCCGTCAGCGCGGCCGCGGCGACCACGACCATGGCCAGGTTCACCGCGCCGGCCAGCGCCATCGCGATCGCGACGTCGAAGCGGGTGGCACGCAGTACGCGCTGCTTGCCCGCTTCCGAGCGGATCGCCTTCCAGTGCCGGTCGGTGACCAGGGCGCCGTGCAGCCAGATCGCGTGCGGCATCACCGTCGCGCCGAGCATGCCGGCGGCCAGGACCAGCGAATCGGTGCCGTCGAGGCGCGGCACCATCCCGCCGGCGATCCCCGAGCCGGACGGCTCGGACTGGATCGTCGACACCACGAACCCGACCAGGACGACCGCGAGCAGCCCGATGATCGCCGCCTCGAACGGCCGCTGACCTCGTTTCGACTGATAGATCAGCAGCGCGAACGACACGATCCCGGTGATCACGCCACCGAGCAGGAGCGGGATCCCGAAGAGCAGGTTGAGCGCGATCGCGCCGCCGACCACCTCGGCCAGGTCGGTCGCGATCGCCACCAGTTCGGCCTGGGCCCACAGCCCGGACGAGGTGGACCGGCGGAAGTGCTCACGGCACAACTGCGGCAGCGTCCGCCCGGTCGCGATGCTGGCCTTGGCCGCCAGGTACTGCACCAGGACGGCCATCAGGTTGGCGCCGACGACCACCCAGCAGAGCAGATACCCGTACGTCGCCCCGGCGGCGATGTTGGTCGCGAAGTTGCCGGGATCGACGTACGCGACCGCCGCCACGAAGGCAGGACCGAGGAGCAGCAGACCCGATCGGTTCAGCTGACGTCTGAGCGGCGCCGGTGCGTACATGGGAGAAGTGTGTACCCGGAAGGGGACACGTCAACGCACAATCTGATTTTGAGACAAATCCAACTCTGGCCGGCGGTGGCGCTCAGGTGCCGGTCTTGGCCGTGCCGAGCACCTTCGTCGCCTTGTCGACGGCGTCGGTGGTCGCTTCGAGGTTGCCCGCGTCGTCCATGCTCATCGCGAGCACCACGTCGGAGAGCCCGGTGATCGCGAACACCAACTCGAACCCGGCCAGCGCCCCGCTGGTCGCGCTGAACCGGACCGCGAGCGGGTTGGTCCCGGTCTTCGGCGCCGAGATCTCACTGATCGCGACGGTCGACGAGCCGACGCCCGGGATGGACAGCTTCGCCTTGCGGCAGGACTGGACCGCCTTCTTGGTGGCGGCGATCAGCGAGGTCACCGCCTGCGGAGACCCCATCCCGTCCAGCGTCTCCTGGACGAAGGGGCCTTCCTGCCCACCCGAGAAGACCCGGGTGGCCGAAACCTTCGAACCGGGAGCGCTGGGCGCGTTGAAGAAGGTCAGCACGCCCTTGCACTTCGGATCGCTCGACGTCAGCCTGCTTCCGTCGTCGCCTTCGTCCGGCTCGACCGCGTAACCCGGCGGCAGGTCGGCCAGGGCCAGCAGCGCCTTGGTCAGCTCGGCCTTGGTCCGCGCCTTGGGCGCCGCCGGGGCGGACGGGGTCGGCGTCGGGGTGGCCGACGGCGTCGCGCTCGGGGTGCTGGACGGCGGCGGGGTCGACGACGCGGAGGTGCTCGGCGCCGGGGATCCTGCCTTGTCGTCGCCCGAGCAGGCGACCAGGGACAGCGCCAGCCCGGCCGCGAAGGCCGTCGAGAGAAGGGACCGCTTACTGACCATGCCTGACCTCCGGCTACCAGGTGCTCGGGCGATCGCCCACCGGACAGCCGGCGCACCTCGCGCGGATCCTACCCATCGGAAGGGTCGTTTCGGCCTGGACCCCACCAGGCCGAGTGTCGTGCCCAGTGTCGTCAGGCCCAGGCCCAGCGCACTTCGAGGGAGACCTCGATGGTTTGCTCGCCGGGCGCGAGACGAAGCTGGGAGTCGTACGCGCCGGCGCCCTTGGCCGCGGACTGGAGCTGAAACGGGGCGTAACCGTAGGTCTCGGCGACCGCGGCGATGGAGCCGAGGGGCTGCTCGGCCAGCGCGGCCAGCTGCCCGGCCTTCTCCCGGGCCTGGGCGAACGCGAGCTCCCGGGCCTGGTCCAGCAGCGCCTTCTTCTCCGCGACGTCGAACTGCAGGTGTTCGAGGCCGAGATCGTTGCCTGCCGCATCGACAGCGGCGTTCAGCAGCCGGCCGAACCCGGTGAGGTCCTTGGTGGTGACCGTCATCGAGTGCGAGGCGCGGTACCCGGCCGCCGACATCCCGTCCTTGTACTGCGGGTGGACGCTGACCGAGCTGGTCTCGATCTCGGCCGCCGCGACCCCCTGGTCCTGCAGGGCGGCCTGCACCGCGTCGGTGCGCTCCGCGACCCGGGCGACCGCGGTCGCGACATCGGCGGCATCGTGCCCGACACTCAACGTCAGACGAAGCAGATCAGCCGGTGCAGTCGCCTGCCCGGTCCCGGTGACAGTGATCCCAGAGTCCATGCCCGCCAGTCTGCCAGCCCGCGGGGCTCCGAGGTCTTCACCGAATGCCCTGCGTTTGGTCAGCTGGTGGAGTGCTCGGCGTCGCCCGCCGAGCGCACGCTGCCTCATCACCGAACCCAGGGAGACTTCTCATGCGTAGCAAGACCTTGCTGGCGACCGTCGTCACCGGTTCGCTGCTGGCCGGACTGACCGTGGCCGGCGCCGATGCCACCGGGCGAGACGATCGGGTCGCCCGGGCCTTCGAAGCCACCACCCGCAGTACTGCGTGGTCGCAGGTGGCGCGGATCCCGTTGCGGTTCCCGACGTACCACCCGCAGGGATTCGCGTTGGTGGGTGACCTGATCTTCCTGTCCAGCGTGGAGGTGATCGAGCCGCCGGTGCGGTATCCGGTGCCGATCGACGGGTACGACCGCAGCCCGGGCAAGGGGATCGGGCATGTCCTCGTACTGGATCGGCAGGGCAACCTGAAGAAGGACATCCGCGTCGGCGAGGGTACGGCGTACCACCCGGGCGGGATCGACTTCGACGGGGAGAACGTGTGGGTCCCGGTGGCGGAGTACCGGCCGAACTCGCGCGGGATCGTCTACAAGCTGAACCCGAGGACGTACCAGGTCACCGAGCAGTTCCGGGTCCGGGACCACGTCGGCGGGGTGGTGCGGGACCGGCGTACGGGGTTTGTGCACGGGGTGAGCTGGGGGTCGCGCACCTTGTACAAGTGGACCGCGTCCGGCAAGCAGTTGGCGGCTGAGGCGAACGTGAGCCACCTGCTCGACTACCAGGACTGCGACTACGTGAGCCGGAGCAAGCAACTGTGTGGCGGCGTCACCGGCCTCCCCACCGCGACAGGCGGCAACTACGAACTCGGCGGCCTGGCCCTCCTCCACCTGAAGGACAACCGCATCCTGCACGAGATCCCGTTCCCCGCCTTCTCCAAGGCCGGCCACTCAGCCACCCGCAACCCGGTAGCCCTCGAGGTCGACGACAACAAGCTCCGCCTCTTCACCGCCCCCGACGACGGCGAAGAACCCGGCGGCACCGAACTGACAATCTACGAGTCCCCGATCGGCTAAGCCGACGGTTTCAGCTTCTGGCGACGGATCGAGCTGTTTCCAGGAGCCGGGAGGCCCACTCGATGCTCTTGGCTGCATCGGTGGGCGAAACCGATTCGGATTGGTACTGCGACTTGGACTTGAGCCGCAACAGCCGCGAGAACGTGCTGCCCGACTCACGCCCGGCAGACCCCGCCGCCTTCAATTCGGCGACCGCCTCGGCGTGGTTGTCGGCCTTGTGGGTGCGGCCTGTCAGCGTCAGGCAGATCGCGTCCTTCGAGTTGATGCCCGAGGTGACGGCGTTCGATGCCGCGGCGTTGTACAGCCCCAGATCGTTCGTCAGTTCGGCGGCTTCGAGAAATTCTCGTGCCTTGGTGAGGTGTGCTCGGGCATCGTCCAGGGCTGTCATCCAGCAGTCTTTCGGTTGAGGGTTTTGTGAGGTGAGGTACCGGCGATGTGGACGGCGTCGCGTCGGAGTTCGGTCACCAGTCGCTCGCCGCGGCGGACGAGTCGCTTCAGTTCGCTGCTGCTGTACTCGACGATGTCGCAGCGGTTGCCGGACCAGCGAGTGGCGTGGTCGGCGAGCGTTTCCAGCTGTGCAAGCCAGAGTGGATCTGCATCGGCGATCTCGTCTGGACGCACCACGAGGATGTCGATGTCGCTGTGAGGTCCGCCCTGGCCGCGGGCAGCGGAACCGAACAACCAGACGGCTGCGGCGGGAACCTCCCAGCTTTCCGCCTCGGACTGGAGCCGGCTGAGTAAGCGTTCGCGAAGGTGAGCCAGTTCCTCGATAGCCGGCGTCGCGACGTGCTCACGGTTCAACGTGTAGAGCTTTGCTCGGCCAACCGGTTCGGCGATGACCAGGCCGTTGCGAACCAGGTCGTCCAGAACCTTCTGTACTCCGCTCGCACTTGCGGGCGTAGGCAACAGTCCTGCGACGGCGCGTCCGGTCAATGCCCGCTGGGTTCTGGCGAGCACGCTGAGCACTCGTCCGTGGAGTCCGGGGAAAGCGGTGGAAATCGGCTCGGAGTACTGCATCTCGGTCACCTCCTCGATTGCCCACTATAGCGGCTATATGCCAACTCAAGTGGTCATATGCCCACTCAAGTGGTCGACCGACCGTGTCGGCTTGTCGGGTTTGCCGGGGTGGGGTGACGATGGCGGGATGAGCTTGCCTTCGTATGCGTCCGGGGTTTCCGAGGTGCCGTTGCTCGGGGAGACCATCGGGGAGAACCTGCGGCGGACGGTTGCGCAGTACGGGGAGCGGGAGGCGCTGGTCGAGGTCGCCTCCGGGCGCAGATGGACGTACGGCGAGTTCGGCGCGGCGGTGGACGAGTTCGCGCGGGGGTTGCTGGCGCGCGGGATCGCGAAGGGCGACCGGGTCGGGATCTGGGCGCCGAACTGCGCGGAGTGGACGGTCACGCAGTACGCGACGGCTTCGATCGGCGCGATCCTGGTCAACATCAATCCCGCGTACCGCACGCACGAGTTGGCCTATGCGCTCAATCAGTCCGGCGTGAAGCTGCTGATCTCGGCGACCGAGTTCAAGACCAGCGACTACCGCAAGATGGTCGACGAGGTCCGGCCGGACTGTACTGCGCTCGAAGACGTCGTCTACATCGGTACGCCGGACTGGCACGCCGTGGTCGAGGCGGCGAGCCAGGTGAGCCAGGAGCAGTTGGAGGAACGGGCGAGTCAGCTCAGCTTCGACGACGCGATCAACATCCAGTACACGTCCGGCACCACCGGATACCCGAAGGGCGCGACGCTCTCGCACCACAACATCCTGAACAACGGGTACTTCGTGACCGAGACGATCGGGTTCGGGCCGGACGACCGGCTCTGCATCCCGGTGCCCTTCTACCACTGCTTCGGCATGGTGATGGCGAACCTCGGCTGTACTACGCACGGCGCCTGCATGGTGATCCCGGGCCCGGCGTTCGACCCCGCCGCCACCCTCCAGGCCGTGCAGGACGAGCGCTGCACCGGCCTGTACGGCGTACCGACGATGTTCATCGCGGAACTCGGCCTGCCCGGCTTCGCGGAGTACGACCTGACCAGCCTGCGGACCGGCGTGATGGCCGGCTCGCCGTGCCCGATCGAGGTGATGAAGCGGTGCGTCGCCGACATGCACATGGCCGAAGTGGCGATCTGCTACGGCATGACCGAGACCTCGCCGGTGTCGACGCAGACCCGCCGCGACGACGACCTCGACCGCCGTACGTCGACCGTCGGCCGGGTGATGCCGCACGTCGAGGTGAAACTGGTAGACCCGGCCACCGGGCTGGTCGTCCCGCGCGGTGAACCGGGCGAGCTGTGCACCCGGGGCTACTCGGTGATGCTCGGCTACTGGGACGAGCCCGGGAAGACGGCAGAATCGATCGACCGGGCCCGCTGGATGCACACCGGCGACCTGGCGGTGATGCGCGACGACGGCTACGTGAACATCGTCGGCCGGATCAAGGACATGGTGATCCGCGGCGGCGAGAACGTGTACCCGCGCGAGATCGAGGAGTTCCTCTACACCCATCCCGACATCGCCGACGTCCAGGTGATCGGCGTACCGGACGCCAGGTACGGCGAGGAACTCTGCGCCTGGATCAAGCTGAAGGACGGCGCCGACCCCCTGGACGCCACGAAGCTCAAGGAGTTCGCCACCGGCAAGCTCGCCCACTACAAGATCCCGAAGTACGTCCTGCTGGTCGACGACTTCCCGATGACGGTCACCGGCAAGATCCGCAAGATCGAGATGCGGGAGAAGTCCCTCGCTCTTCTCGGCCTCGACTGACCTCCGGGTGAGCTTCACTGGTCCCCGGGGCGGGACCGGAGCCGGGGAGGGCTGTCATGGGTGGGCTGGCGATCAGTACCAGCGGCCTTGTCCACATCTATCGCAGTCAGGGGCACGACGTCGCGGCCTTGTCCGGGATCGGGATCACCGTGCCGCCGGGGGAACTGGTCGGGCTGCTCGGGCCGTCGGGCGCCGGTAAGTCCACCTTGCTGCAGCTCTGCGGTGGGCTGCTCACGCCGAGCGCGGGGCGGCTGCAGATCGGTGAGCACAACCTCGCGACGATGACCGAGGCCGAGCTCGACCGGATGCGGGCGGGGGACGTCGGCATCGTGCTGCAAGGGGCCGGGCGGAACCTGATCCCTTACCTGTCGCCGGAGGACAACGTCCGCTTCGCCCAGCGCGCGGCGTCCCGCGACCGGACGCTGCCGGAGCCCCTCGAGGTGCTGAACCTGGTCGGCCTCGGAGACCAGGCCCGTACTCCGCTGACGGCGCTCACGCCCGGCCAGATCCAGCTGTGCGCGGTGGCGGTGGGGATCGCCACGTCGCCCGGCCTGCTGCTCGCCGACGAACCGACCAGCCAGCTCGACCACCGAGCCCGGGACGAGGTGATCGCGGCGATCTCCGCGATCAACGCGGCCACCGGGATGACCGTGCTGCTGATCACCCACGACCCCGAGGTCGCGGCGGTCCTGCCGCGCACCATCACCATCCGCGACGGCCGGATCGCGTCGGAGGGCCGCGCGGGTGAGGAGTTCGCGGTGGTCGCCACCGACGGGTCGCTGCCGCTGCCTCCGCACGTCGCCGAACTGCTGCCACCCGGCACCCTGCTCCGCGTCACCACCGAGAACGGCGAGGTCCGGATCAGCCCGGTCGAGCCGGAGGGCCGCTGATGATCACCGTCACCAACCTGACCGTCGCGTACGGCGAGCTGGTGGCCGTCGCCGACGTGTCACTCCAGGTCCCTCCCGGTTTCGTGCTCGCCGTCAGCGGACCGTCGGGAGCCGGCAAGAGCTCGCTGCTGTGGGCGATCGCCGGTGCGGTGCCGGCCAGGTCGGGCACGGTCGAGGTGGACGGGCTGGCGATCACCTCCCGGCCGGCCGCGGCGGCGCACGGGGTGGTGCTGATCCCTCAGGGCAACGGACTGGCCCGGGTACTGACCGCGAAGGAGAACCTCTCCCTCCCGCTCCTTGCTGGCGGCAACGATCTGGCCGAGGTGGACCGGACGGCCGGCCGAGCCTTGGCCGACGTCGGCCTCGAAGACAGCGGTGACCACCTGGTGGAGGAGCTGTCGGGTGGTGAGCAGCAGCGGGTCTCGGTCGCCCGCGGCGTTGCCCAGCAGGGCAAGGTGATCCTGGCCGACGAGTCCACCAGCGAGCTCGACAGCACCAACCGCGAACGGGTTCTGGACCTGCTCCGCCGCGAGGCCGGCCGCGGAGCCGCGGTCGTCATCGCCACCCACGACCCGATCGTCGCCGCCATCGCCGACGGTCACGCCGTCATGGACGAGGGCCGGCTGACCTGGCAACGCCATCTCTGAGGGGACCACGGATGTTCTTGCGGCGCGCGCTTCGGTACCGGCGGTCCCAGGCTTTCGTCCTGGCCGGCCTGAGCCTGCTGATCGGCACCTGCGCGGCCTTCGCGCCCTGGTTCGCCCGGGCGGTCGAGCAGACCGTCACCACCGAGATGCTGACCGGCCAGCCGTTGGCCGCCGCCTGGCAGTTGCAGGACCAACCGGCCGCGTCAAGCCAGGGTGTCGGCAAGCCGCGGACCCCGGAGGACCTGGCCCGCTTGGTCCCAGCCGACCTCAAGCCGCTGTTCAGCCCACCCGTCAACGGTCAGAACGCCGCCGTGGTCTGGACGCCGCGTGGAGAGCGCGTCGGGATCAGCGGACGGCTGGTCTGGCGCGACGGGTACTGCGAACAGCTCGTCCTGACGGCCGGCCGATGCCCCGGCCGGGCGGGCGAGGTCGTGGTGTCGACGACCGATGTGGACAACCACGGCTCACGCGTCGGCGATGTCCTCGACACCAAGCCCGCCGCGTACGTCGGTGGTGGCACGTTGCGGATCGTGGGTCTGTACCGGCCGGCCGACCAGCAGGCCCTGTACTGGTACGGCCGGGGTCCCACGGGACACTCCCACATCTCGTACGCGGACGACCCTCAGGCGGATGACCCGCCGGCCTCGGACTACCTGCTGACCGAGCGGAGCACCTTCGACCAGGGGGTCTGGGGGTACGCGTCGACGATCGACACCCGCCCCCTACCGGGCGACGCCGGAACGCAGCACCTCGATCGGCTCCGGGAAGCGACGACCGAGTTCGATCAGAATGCTCAGGAGCTCGGCTTCGCCGCCGCCAACGCCTCTGAACTGGCCGCTCTCATCGACCGGATCCAAGGCGAGCAACGCCAGGGAACGACGATCATCCCGCTGGTGATGGTCCAGGTCGCTCTGTTCGGTCTCGTGGTTCTGGCGCTCGCCCTGGCCGCGGTGGTGGACCAGCGCCGACCCGAGCTCGCAGCCGCACGTCTGCGCGGCGGGAGCGTGGTGCAAGCGGGCAGGTCGCTGGTGCTGGAGCTCGCCGTGCCTGTCGCCGTCGGCATGCTGGCCGGTCTTCTCGGGGGATTCGTTCTCCTCCAAGTGGTGCGAGCCACCTGGCTGGACGGCGGGGCGCCGACCGAGCTGCCCTGGGCAGTACCGGTCGCGCTGTCGGCAGCGCTGCTCGCGGCCCTCGCGGTCGTGGTCTGGTCGGTGCGTTCGGTGGTCCGGCAGCCGATCGCGACGCTGCTCCGGCGGGTGGTGCCCCGACGCAGGGGTCACACGGTCGGAATCGTCGACGTGACCATCATCGTCCTGGCCTCCGCGGGACTGCTCGCGGCGCTGACCGGCGGCGGCCGCGGTCCCCTTCCGGTGCTGGCGCCGACCCTGCTGGCCCTGGCCGTGGGCCTGATCTTCGCTCACCTGCTGCTGCCCCTTGCCGCGCTGGTGAGCCGGCGGGCGATGCGCAACGGCCGGCTCGGCCTCGCGCTGGGTGCTCTGCAGGTCTCTCGCCGCCCCGCGGCGACCCGGGTTGTCGCGGTCGTCGCAGTGGCCACCGCGCTGGCGTCGTTCGCCGGTCAGACCGCCTCGGTCGCCGGCCGGAACCGGGAGACCCGGGCCGGGTACGAGGTCGGTGCCGCCGGCGTCATCGAAGCCACGCCCGCCGGTCTCGGGAGCTTCACCAAAGCACTCGACGCGGTCGACCCCGACCGGCGCTGGCTCACTCCGGTGGTGTTGACGACGACGGCTTCGCCCGACGCGCCGCGCAGCCTGCTGATCGAGCCGGACAGCTTCCGGCGGATCGCGTACCAGGGTGACCGCCTGACCGACGAGGAAGGGTTCCGCCGCCTGGCGGCACCGGAGCGGCCGGCGCCGATCGAGCTGCGCGGCGAGCAGTTGCGGCTGACCGCGGCTGCCGTTCGGATCAAGCAGGTACTCCCGCCGACGCGCAACGGCGAGCTCCCGACGCCCCAACCGCCGGCCACGTCGCTGATCGTCAAGGCCACCGTCGTCAGCCTGCGGAACGGCAGCCGCAGTACTGCGACGTTCCCGCCGCTGCCACTCGCGCCGGGTAGGCCGGTCGACCTGACCACGGACATCGACTGTGAGGGCGGGTGCCGGCTGCTCAGGATCGGTATCGCCCCCCAGTTGGACGACTCGTCAGGTGCCCAGGGCGACGTGGTGCTCAGCAAGCTCGGCACCGACCTCCAGCCCGCCCTGCCGCTGGGCGCGCCGGCAGACTGGAAACCACTCGACGACCTCGACGACACCGGGTCTATCGCGGCCGCGGCCGCGCCGGCCGGCGGTCTCACGGTGAGAGTCACCAGCACCGGCGCCGAGCAACACCTGCAGCACACCTTGGTTCCAGTGGTGGTGCCCGCGTTGATCACGCCGGATCTCGCCGCCAACCAGGGGACCACGGTGCCCGGACTGGACGGCGTCTCCGTCCGGCCGGAGAACATCGGCCGGCTCGAAGGACCGGTCAACCGGCACTCCGAACGCGTCGCCGTGATGGATCTGGAGACCCTGCGCCGGCTGGGTGGCACCGTCACGGTGAGCAGCACGGCCTTCGAGGTCTGGCTGAACGCCGAGGGACTGGCTCACGCCGACGAGGTGATCGCGGCGCTCGGCAAGGAACAGGTCGCCGCCAAGTTCGTCGATCGGATCGACGAACGGGTGGATGCCTACGGCCGGTCCGCCAGTGCGCTGGCGCTGAAGCTGACGCCGGTCGTCGGCATCGCCGGCCTGGCGCTGGCGATCGCCGTGCTGCTGCTGATGACCGTGACCTCCTGGCGGTCCCGGGCCCAGGACTACGCGAGCCTCAAGGTCACCGGCGTACCGGCGACCACGACCGGCCGAGCCGCTCGCTGGGAGCAAACCGGACCGGTGGTACTGGCAGTCCTTCTCGGTACTGCGTGCGGCGCCGCCGGTGCGCGAATCGCCCTACCGTTGATCCCGCTGTTCGCCGACACCGGCCAGGTGTCGGCGGTTCCGCTCGACCTCGGGATCGACTGGAGCATGGTGCTGGCGCTCTGGGTGATCGGAACCGTGGCACTGACCGCGGTCACGCTGCTGCTGGGCAGCGGCATCAACCGGCGGGCGCGGTACAGCCGGATCAGGGAAGAGCTGTGGTGACAGCCACCTGCCTTTCACGAGCCGCTGAGCCGAAGTGTTACCGCGAGTTCACCAGCGGGGAGCCGGGCGAAGTGTTCCTTCGTGATGCCAACTCTCATCACGGCTCCTTTGCCGCGCGTCAGATCTCCCAGAGTGAGGCGGCTGCCAGGAAGCGTCGTCTGACGGAATGGGAGTGCTAGCTAGATAAGGAAGTCTGCGGCTGGGGCTCTAGTACTACAGCCGGAGTTCGTGATGTGCGGCGTGGGGGCGTGACGAGGCGCGGCCACC
>NZ_BAAAOS010000057.1:0-18072 GCF_039530625.1 Kribbella sancticallisti
GTTGGACGGGGTGTTGGAAGGGGGTGGGAACAACTATTTTGGGGTTGGGGGCAACTCGCCAGGGTGGGTTGTTACGGAGGGTGGGGGGTACCGGCACAATGAGGGTTCAGGGCCTCTAGTGACGGAGAACGGACGTTTTGGTGTTCCGGATGTTCAGGACGGTGCCGGCCGACGCGGTCGCCATCGTGCGGGCGTATCCGCCGATGGTGATCTGCTTCGCGGGCGCGCTGGCCCTGACGGCGCTCGTGTTCGACGTCTTCTACCTGATCGCGAGCCCGGGGCTGGCTCTGGCCGCCGTCTACACCGTGCCGGTACTGGCCGGCCTGATCGCCGGGCTGGTCGCCGCGGCCGACGACGTCGAACTCGAGCGCCGGGTGCTGCTCTGGACGATCGCCGCGACCGTTGCCGTCGGCATCACCAACATCGTGCTGGTGGCGATGATCTCAGCGATGCGCCGGACCGGTCCGTCCGACTGGGGCGCCGGCGGGCAGGCGATCCTGTTCGCGGCCTGCACAGTCCTCGCGGTCGCCCTCACCACTGTTGTCGTCGGCAACCTGATCCGCGCGCTCGGGATCGAGATCAAGACCAAGCTGCCGCGGAGGAAGCGGGTCTACCTGCCGCCGCCCGCGCTCGCCGAGCCGAAGCCCCGGGCGAGCAAGGAGGCCGCCGCCCGGGCGAAGCCGGTCCGCGCGGCGACCGCGGTACTGACTGAAGTCGAGGAGATGGAAGCACCGACCGAGGAGCAGGGCTGGCGGGTGGAGCCAGTGCCCGCATTGACCCCACCCTCCTTCACGCCGCCTCCGCCGAAGGTGATCGACCTCGACGAGGCTCGCCCGGTGACCTCCTGGGTCGAGAGCACCGGCCACGCTGACCGTCGCGGCTCCCGAGCCCGCCGCATCCCGGCCGTCCCCCCATCCCGCCGCCCCCACCGCCCAGGCCGCCGCCCGGACCGCTGATCAGGCGAATCGGCGCCGTTTCGCGACCGCATTTACTGTGGGAGGAAGCTGCGATGGGAGGCGCCTGTGGTGTGGGACCTGGTGGTTGTCGGTGCTGGTCCCGCTGGTGCAGCCGCTGCGCTCGGGGCTCTTACTGCTGAGCCTGGGTTGTCGGTCCTGCTGCTTGATCGCGATGACTTTCCTCGGGACAAGGCGTGCGGCGACGGAATCGCGCCGCAGGTGTTCGATCTGCTGGCCGAGGTCGGCGTCACCGGCCTGGTCGACGACCGTACGCCGGTACGCAGGCTGGCGCTCCGCCGTGGAGCCCTCGAGGTCGACCGGTTGATGGAGAGATCGGCCTGGGTGGTGCCGCGGATGCTGTTCGACCAGCGCCTGGTCGAAGCGGCCCAATCAGCGGGTGCGGAGTTGCGTCGCCACCGCGTCCGGACCATCGACGTACTGCGCTCAACCGTGCAGGTAGATGAACTGGAAGCCCGAGTAGTCATCGGAGCCGACGGCGCTCAATCGGTCGTACGCCGGATTCTCAAAGCCAAGGCGGGCCCGACGGCGTTGGCCCTGCGGGGATACGCGCCGACACCGGAGGGACGAGCCGACCAGCAGGTGATCGTGTTCGGCACGGCCCGGCAGCCCTCGTACGCGTGGTCCTTCGATCGAGGCGACGGGTGGTCGAATGTCGGCTACGGCGAACAGCTCTCACCGAAGCGCCCCCACCCAACCAGAGCCGAGTTGCTGGATCAACTGGAGGTCCTACTGCCAGGCGCCACCTCCGGAGGTACGGACTGGCGTGGACACCACCTGCCGTTGTCGACCTGGGCATGGCGCCCGCAGTCGGGGCGAGTGCTCCTGGTCGGGGATGCGGCGGGGCTGATCAACCCGATGACCGGCGAGGGCATCTACTACGCGGTCGCCACCGGGCTGCTCGCCGGACGAACTGCCGCCGCTGCGGTGCGGAGGGGCGACGGCGGCGCGGGTTCGGAGTACAGGCGGTCGGCAGCGACGTTGCTGGGGAGGCATTTCAGGCACACGGCTCTGGCAGCGCGCCTCACTCGCTCCGGCCGGATCCTGGATGCCGGAATCAAGGCGGCCGCTGCGGATCAACGGGTGTTCGACGATCTAGTGGAGATCGGTCTGGCCAACGGCTACCTCAGACCGCGCACCCTCCGCGGTCTCGTGAGCGGTCTGATCGAGCGCGGCTAGCTGTGCGGGGTTCAGCCGGGGTGTAGCGATCGCATAGGTGTCTTGGGCAACCAACTGAAGCTCGACCGGGTCCGTGAAGGGTTTGTAGGCGTCGGCGGTCCGCAAGGCCTCGGTGACTCGGGCGGTGGGCCAAGCCAAGGCCGTGGCCAGTTGATCGGTGGTGAGTGGGCGGGCCGCGTGGACGAGGGCGGCGAGGACGGTCATCGCGTCCTCCTGGACTGCGGAGGCCGGTCCGCTGCCCGACATGTCGTCGCTGAGTTGCTGGAAGAACTCGCGCATCTTCTCGAGCCGCGCGCCCGCCGGAGTGGCCGGGTCCAGCAGTTCGACTCCCTGGCGTGCGGTCTCGGCCCAGTTCCCGTTGGCGCGGGCGCTGTTCTTCCAGGCTTGGATCCAGACGTCCTCCGAGACGATGTAGTGCTCGTACCGCCGCTCGGGGTCGGGCTCACGGCGTACCAGGTCGAGTTGTTCGAGATAGCCGACCGCCTTGGAGATCGTGGCCGGACTGACCTGCAGGTGCCGGACGAGTTCGGCGGCGGTGAGGCTGCGGGAGTCGGTGGTGTAGAGGTGGGCGAGCAGTCGCGAGGCCGTCCGGGGGAGACCGGTGCCGACCATCGTCGCGGCGAACAGTTCGGCGTACTCGCGGACGGCCTCGGGATCACGGCCGTAGGCGTCGACCCCGGCACCCGCCGCCGTCGCGATGACCGGGCGCCGACGGCGGGCGCGGGAACTGGTCGCATGGTGAGCGTGATCGGCCCGATAACCGCGGACCCCGCCGTTGCGGGCGACCTCACGGCTGATGGTGGAGGTCGGGCGGTCCAGCCGGCGCGCGATCTCGGCGTACCCGTCGCCCGCGGCCAGACCGACGGCGATCAACTGCCGGTCCTCGTGCCGCAGCCGCCCTCCCGGCATGGTCCCTCCCTGAGGTTGCGTTCGCCGCCAGCTCATTGCAACGGCAAATTGCGTTCATCGTCAAAATCATTGCAACAATAGGCTAAACCGGCCTAGAAATCACTGCAACGCCAGCGGATCAGTGTTGCCGGGGGACGAAACGCAACATAGTTTCCCGGGCATGACGAAGGAAAGAGTTCTCGAAGTCGACGGGCTGCGGATGCGGTACGGCGCGACCGACGTCCTGCACGACGTGACACTGCGGGCGCACCGCGGCGAGGTGGTCGCCCTGCTCGGCCCGAACGGCGCCGGCAAGACCACCACGATCGAGATTCTGGAGGGCTTCCGGCTGCGCTCCGCCGGCCGTGTCGAGGTGCTCGGCGTCGACCCGGCGCACGGTGACGAGAAGTGGCGCGCACGGCTCGGCGTCGTACTGCAGTCGTGGCGGGACCACGCGAAGTGGCGCGTGCGCGAACTGCTCGCGCACCTCGGCGAGTACTACGCGCCGTACTCGACCGCCGCGATCCAGCGGCCATGGGATGCCGACGAGTTGATCGAAGCGGTCGGGCTGACCGAGCACGCGGGCCAGAAGATCCGGACGTTGTCCGGCGGGCAGCGGCGTCGCCTGGACGTGGCGATCGGGATCGTCGGCCGTCCGGAGGTGCTGTTCCTGGACGAGCCGACCGTCGGGTTCGACCCGGCCGCGCGGCACGAATTCCACGAGTTGGTCCAGCGACTCGCGGCGGACCACGGCACAACGATCCTGCTCACCACCCACGATCTCGACGAGGCCGGCAAACTCGCCGACCGCATCCTGATCCTGGCCGCCGGCCGGATCGTCGCAGCCGGTACCGCGGCCGACCTGACCCGGCAGATCGCCGGCGAGGACGAGGTGCGCTGGACCGTCGACGGCACCCGGTTCGTCAGGTCGACCACCGAGTCGACCGCGTTCGTCCGCGGCCTCTTCAGCCAGTACGGCGACTCGCTCGGCGGACTCGAGGTGCGCCGGGCCTCCCTCGAAGACACCTATCTCACCCTGGTCCGGCAGAACGAGGTGGTCCGATGAACCCGCGAACCGTCGCCGTCAGAGCGGGCTGGAAGCGTGGGGTGATCGAGTTGCGGCAGTCGTTCACCAACGGCGCCGAGTTGCTCAGCCACTTCCTCTGGCCGGTCCTGATGCTGATCGCCCTGTACTTCCTGCGCGACAGGTCGTTCAGCGGGTTCGCTCTCGGAGCCCTGGCCTTGCCGAGCATGCTCGGGATGAACGCCGCGATGGGGATGATCAGCATGAGCCAGCAACTCACCGCCGATCGGGAGGACGGCACGCTGCTGCGGGCGAAGGCGACGCCGAACGGCATGCTCGGCTATCTCGTCAGCAAGGTCGTCTCGGTGGTGGGCGGCCTGCTCGCGGACCTGGCCATCCTGCTGATCCCAGGCCTGCTCATCATCGACGGCCTGGCGATCGGCGGCCCGGCTGCCTGGCTGGCCGTCCTGTGGGTGCTGGTCCTCGGCCTGCTCGCCACCCTGCCGATCGGCGCGATCCTGGGCTCGGTCTTCACCGGTGCCCGCTCCCAAGGCCTGATCCAGCTTCCGGTGCTGGCGCTGATCGCGATCTCCGGCATCTTCTACCCGGTCGCGGCGCTGCCGGCCTGGCTGGAATGGATCGCTCAGCTCACCCCGATCTACTGGCTCGGGCTCGGGATGCGGTCGGCGTTGCTGCCCGACGCGGCCGTCCAGGTCGAGATCGGCGAATCGTGGCGGCACCTCGAGATGATCGGCGTCCTCGGCGTCTGGGCTGTGGCCGGGCTGGCGATCGCCCCGCTCGTACTGCGCCGGATGGCGCGCCGCGAGTCGGGGTCCAGCGTCGCCGGGCGGCGGGAGAAGGCGTTGCAGCGGATCGGGTGAGCAGCGATTCCTTTCGGGGCCTCGCGTGGTCTACCCGATCACGTGATGCTCCGAGGAAGGGATCCCTTATGCCGCTCAAGTTCAGCCTGTTCCTGCCGACCGGCTTCGGTCAGGACCTGGCCGGGTTCGCCGACCCGCGGCAGGCGTACGACGTCCTGGTCGAGCTGGTTCGGACGGCCGAGGAGTCCGGGTATGAGGCGGTCTGGCTGCCGGACCACTTCCAGACCGTACCGCCGTCGCAAGCCTATCTGTTCGAGTCGTGGTCGTTGCTGGCGGCAATGGCCGGGTACACCGACCGGATCCGGATCGGCCAGCTGGTCAGCGGGAACGGCTACCGGAATCCGGCGCTGCAGGCCAAGATCGCGTCGACGGTGGACGTGCTGTCGCAGGGCAGGCTGACCTTCGGGATCGGCGCCGGCTGGTACGAGCGGGACTACGAGGCGTTCGGCTACGAGTTCCTGCCCGCACCCGAACGGCTCCGCCAACTCCGCGAGGCGGTCCAGGTGATCCAGTCGCTGTGGACGAACGACGTCACCGACTTCGACGGCAAGTACTACCGGCTCGTGCAGGCGGTGAACCAGCCGCGCGGTGTCCAGCAGCCGCGGATTCCGCTGATGCTCGCGGGCGGGGGCGAGAAGGTGACGCTGAAACTGGCCGCCGAGTACGCCGACCTGTGCAACGTGATGGTGTCGCCCGCGGAGGCCGAGCGGAAGTTCTCGGTCCTGCGCGCACACTGCGAGAAGGCCGGCCGCCCGTACGACGAGATCACCCGCACCGTGACCACGCACTGCCTGATCACCGAGACCGACGAGGAAGTCCAGGCGGCACTCAACCCGGGTATGGGCTTGTTCTACCCGGGCGACTTCGAGTCCTACCTGCTCTACGGAACCGTCGACACCGTGCGCGAACGGATCGCGGCGTACGAGGCGGCCGGAGTACAGGAGTTGATCGTCGGGTTCCACCAGGTGATGGACCCGGAGGCGATTCGCCGGTTCGCGAAGGAGTTCCTCGACTACTGAGTGGCCGGCAGGCCGAGCAGGGTGAAGTGCTCCGGGCCGATGAACGAGGTCAGCCCGGCGATCTTCGCGCCGCGCACGGTCAGCACGGTGACCGACCAGCCGACGTGCTCGCTGTCCGGCGTCTCGCCGAGATAGCACGCGATGGCCGGCTGCCCGTTCGCCGTGGTCGCGAGGTTCCGCCAGCTCGGGCACCTGGTCAGCGGCACCTCGACGGCGAAGTCCATCACCGCCTTCACCCCGCTGTACCAGTGGCCCAGCGGCGGCATCGACCAGGTGACGTCCTCGGTGAGCAGCGCGACCAGGGCGTCGGCGTCGCCGCGTTCCATCGCGGTCGAGTAGCCCGCGACGAGTTCCTGGATCCGGCCGTCACCGATCTCGCGGATGGTCTGCTGCTGGCTCGCCGCCGGGATCTTCTCGTCGACGATCTTCCGGGCCCGCTGCAGCGCGCTGTTCACCGACGCGGTCGAGGTGTCCATCATCGTCGCGATCTCGGCCGCGCTGAACCCGAGTACTTCGAACAGCAGCAACGCCGCTCGCTGGTTGCCCGGCAGATGCTGGAGCGCGGCGACGAACGCCAACTCGACGGCTTCGCGCTGCTCGTAGCGAGCCACCGGGCCCGAGGCGAGGCCGTCAGCGGAGTACGGGCCGAGCCAGGCGACCTCGGTGAGGGGCACGTCGTCCAGTACGGCGCGGTCGCTCGACGGGCCCAGGTCCATCGGCAGCGCGCGGCGGCCGCGGCTCTCGACCAGGTCGAGGCAGGTGCGGGTGGCGACGGTGTAGAGCCAGGAGCGCAGGGTGCTGCGTCCCTCGAACCGGGCGAGCCCGCGCCAGGCGCGGACCAACGCGTCCTGCAGGGCGTCGTCGGCGTCGTGCGACGAGCCGAGCATGCGGTAGCAGTGCGCGTGGAGTTCGCGGCGCAGCGGCGCCACCAGCCGGGTGAACGCGGCGTCGTCACCCTCGCGGGCCAGGACAAGATCCTGCTGATCGACGGAAAGTTCGCTCACACCGATGAGTCTGCCTCATCGCGGGAGTCATACCTGCGAACCAGCCGACTCAGGAGGTCGATCGATGAACGACGTGGTGAAGTGGACTGAGACGGAGCGGCTCGGGGTTGCCGATCTGCTGGAAAGTCTCAGCGACGACGAGTGGTCGGTGGATTCGCTGTGCACGGGCTGGACGGTCCGGCACGTGGCGGCTCATCTGACGATGTCGACGCGGACGACCTGGTCGGTCGCGCTGAAGGGCGCGATCCGGGCGCGCGGCAGCTTCGATCGGATGGCGGACAACCTGGCTCGCGACCGAGCCGCCCGGTTCGAGCCCGCCGAACTGATCGCCCAGATCCGCGAGACGGCCGCATCCCCTCGACGCGCCCCCGGTGCGGGATTGCTGGACCCGCTGCTCGACACCCTCGTCCACGGCCAGGACATCGCTCGCCCGCTCGGTCACCCCCGACCGGTGCCGTTGGAACCCGCGCTCGCCGCGCTGGCCCACGCCTGCTCCAGCAACTTCTACGGCGCCCGCAAGCGGTTCCGTGGTCTGACCCTGATCGCCACGGACGCCGACTGGACCAGCGGCACCGGTCCCGACGAAGTCCGCGCGCCGGTCAGCGACCTCCTGCTGCTCGCGACGGGCCGCCCTGCCGGTTTGGCCGCAGCCTCCGGTCCCGGCGTCGCCCGGCTGGCCCTATGAGTTCTCCAGGAAGTCGCTCACCAATGGACTGGCCGTCGCCTGAAACTCGTGGAAGTAGGCGTGCCGGGCCCCGGCGATCACGTGAACCTGGGCGGTGGGGATGCGCCCGGCCAGAACCTCCGCGTTCGCGGCCGGGCTGAACACGTCGTCGGAGCCGTGCAGGATCAACGTCGGCGCCTTGATCTGCGGGAGTTCCTCCCAGGCCTCATGGCTGTTGCTCGCGACGAGATGCCGGCCGCGGGCATACGTCGCCATCGTGGCATCACCCAGTACGTCGTACGGGCCGGGGTGCGTCGCGAGCCACTGCGGCGTGTACATCAGGTCGAGCAGGATCCGGTCGCGGCCGGCCTGATCCGCCTGGGCCAGAGCGCGTCGGATCTCCTGGCTCCGTTCGAACCCGTGCGCCTTGCCGGGCGAAGTACAGCCGAGCACCAAGCCTCGGACGCGTTCGGGGAATCGGATGGCGAGCCACTGCGCGACCCGTCCGCCCATCGACGTCCCGTAGACGTCAGCGCTCTCGATACCGGCAGCGTCGAGCACCGCGACGACGTCCTCAGCGAAGCCCGGAGTGCTGTAGACGACGTCGGGACGGTCGCTGTCTCCGGTCCCGCGCCAGTCGAGAGTGATCGTGCGGCGGCCTATGAAGTCGCCGCGGACCGCGTCCCACCAGTGATGCGTGTTGGCCTGGCCTGCGAGGAGCAGCAGGGGAGGCCCGTCGCCCTCCACCTGGTAGGCGATGCGGGTGCCGTCGGTGGACCGGGCGTGCATCAGGACTTGAAGAGCGCGCTGTAGGCGTTGAGCGCGAGTTGGCCGCCGAGGTGGGCGTAGAGCACGTTCGAAGTACGGGGGATGTCGGCGGAGCGGACCAAATCGATCAGGGCGGCCATCGACTTGCCCTCGTAGACGGGGTCGAGGATGACGCCTTCGAGACGGCCGGTCAGGCGGATCGCGTCCAGGGTCGACTGCACCGGGATGCCGTAGTAGTCGCCGGCCCAGCCTTCCAGGACGGTGATCTCGTCGTCGCGCAGTTCGCGGCCGAGGCCGATCTTGGCGGCGGTGGCGCGGGCGATCTTCTCCACCTGGGCCCGGGTCTCGCCGATCTTCGCGGAGGCGTCGATGCCCAGCACGCGGCGCGGGCGGTCCTGGCCGGCGAACCCGGCGATCATGCCGGCATGGGTGGAGCCGGTCACCGAGCAGACCACGATGGTGTCGAAGAAAACGCCGAGCCGCTCCTCCTGCTGCCGTACTTCGTCCGCCCAGTTCGCGAATCCCAGTCCGCCGAGCGGGTGGTCGGAGGCACCCGCCGGGATCGCGTACGGCGTACCGCCGGCTGAGCGGATCTCTTCGAGCGCGTTCTCCCAGCTCTCCTTGAAACCTATCCCGAAGCCGGCCTCCACCAGTTCGACGTCGGCGCCCATGATCCGCGACAGCAGGATGTTGCCGACCCGGTCGTTGACGGCATCGGGCCAGTCGACCCAGCTCTCCTGGACCAGCTTGGCGCCCAGCCCGAGCGACGCGGCGACGGCGGCGACCTGGCGGGTGTGGTTGGACTGGACGCCGCCGATCGTGACCAGGTGCGTCGCGCCGTTGGCGATCGCGTCGGGGACCAAATACTCGAGCTTGCGGGTCTTGTTGCCGCCGAACGCGAGTCCGGAGTTGCAGTCCTCCCGCTTGGCCCAGATCGCGGCGCCGCCGAGATGTTCGGACAGGCGCTTGAGGGGGTGGATCGGGCTCGGCCCGAAGGTCAGTGGGTAGCGGGGGAAGTCGCTCAGGCTCATGAGTCACTCTCGTCGGTCAACAGGGGTTCGAGGGTCAGCCAGTTCTCCCGGGCGGCCAGCCCGGCGCCGTCGGCGTCCCCGGCGGCGCACCGGGCGATGATGCGGTCGTGCAGCGCGACCGAGGCGCGCCCGGTCAGTGAGGAGAACCGGATCCGCTCGATCCGGCGCAGGGTCGGGGTGACCTGCTCGAGCACCGACCGGATCGTCGGGTGCGCGCAGGCCGTGACCGCGACGTCGTGGAAGTCGTCGTCCGCCGCGAGGGCCGCGTCGACGTCGTTGTCCCGCAGGGCCTGGGCGAACCGCTGGTTGGCGGACCGCATTGCCTCGAGTTCATGCTCCGACAACAGCGGCACAGCCTCCCGCACGGCGAGTTCGTGCATCGCCGCGGCCACCAGTTGCGCCGACCGGGTCTCGCGCACATTCACCGGACTCACGATCGTGAACCGCCCGGGCTTGGTCTGCACGAGCCCCGACTGCTCCAACCGCGCGAGCGCCTCACGGATCGGAGTACGGCTGATGCCCAGCCACGCCACCAGATCCGGGTCACTCAACCGCTCACCCGGCGCCAGCGTCCCGTCCACGATCGCGTCCCGAATCGCCCGATACGCGTCTTCCCGCAACAACGACCGCCCCACCACACCCTGCACTCCCGGAACCGGCATGCAACATATTGCACTCTGCCGCGGGCGTTCCTGTCAAACGAGTGGGTGGTTCAATGCTGCGATGGATGCGCAGTATGGGCCGCACCGGTTCTCCGGGGGCGGCGAGGAGACGGATGCGTTGCGGGGCCAGGAGTTTCGGGTCGCGGATCTGCGCGGGGCGCGGTTTACCGACTGCGATCTGTCCGGGGTGAAGATCGTCGACGGGTGCCTGGTAGACGTCGACATCTCCGGGTATGTCGAGAGGCTCGTCGTCAACGGGGTCGACGTGACCGGGTTCGTCGAGGCCGAGTTGGATCGGCGTCATCCCGAGCGGGTCCGGTTGCGCGGGGTGCAGGACGCGGACGGGTTCCGCGCGATGTGGGAGACCGTCGAGCGGCTGTGGTCGGATGCCGTCGCGCGTGCGGAGCGCTTGCCCGAGGCCGCTCGGCATGAACGTGTCGCCGGCGAGTGGTCCTTCACCGAGACCCTGCGGCACCTCGTCTTCATCACCGACGCTTGGCTCAGCCGCCCGGTCCTCGACGAGGAACGCCCCTACCACCAGTTCGGTTTGGTCCCGTCGTGGTACCCGGATGGCGCCGGCCTGGGGATCGACCTGGCCGCGCACCCGTCGTACGCCGAGGTGCTGCAGGTCCGGGCTGACCGGATGGCCCTCGTACGCCGTACTGTCGACGCCCTCACCGATTCCGACCTCGGCCGGCTCTGTGACCGGACACCCGCCCCGGGGTATCCCGAGGGACCACGACCGGTTGCCGAGTGCCTCGCGGTACTGATGGACGAGGAGTGCGAGCACTACCGCTTCGCAGTACGGGATCTTGCCACGCTGGAATCTGACGTACACCGATAGCGTCATTCGACGGGCGCGGGGCCGCGGGGAGCGGTTCTACGGTTCAGGCATGGATCTGAAACTGGAAGTAGTCGTCATCCCGGTAGGGGACGTTGACAAGGCAAAGGCATTTTACGAGCAGCTCGGTTTCCGGTTGGATGCCGACTTCTCCAAAGACGACAGATACCGCGTCGTCCAGGTCACCCCGCCGGGCTCGCAGGCGTCGATCATCTTCGGCAAGGGCGTGTCCACCGAAGCTTCCGGTTCGGCGCAGGGCCTGCATCTGATCGTCACCGACATCGAGGCGACCCGCGAGGAACTGGTTGCCAGAGGCGCGGATGTCAGCGAGGTCTGGCACGACGCGGACGGGGCCTTCCACCACGCCGGTGACGCGAACCGGGTCGCCGGTCCGCACCCGGAGCGCGCGAGCTACGGCTCGTACCTGTCCTTCAGCGACCCCGACGGCAACGGCTGGGTCGTCCAGGAAGTCGTCACCCGGGCACCGGGTCGCTGACCGGCCGGGCCGGACAGGACTGAGAGCATGGACACGACCGAGATCATCCTTGACGCCCTCCAGCGGGCGGCCACCGCGCACGGCGTCCACGAGGCCGAAGTACTCGGCGGCAAGTACGACGAGCAATGGCCGCAGTGGTACGCCGAGCACATGACCCGCACGCTGGCCGGCAGTGGTTATCAAATCGTCCGCGTGGACCAGTGAAGCAGGAGTCGAGTATGGAACCGACCGAGTACGACGTCATCGTCCTGGGCGCGGGCGCCGTCGGGGAGAACGTCGCCGACCGGGCCGTCCAGGGCGGCCTGACCGCCGTCATCGTGGAGAGCGAACTCGTCGGCGGCGAGTGCTCGTACTGGGCCTGCATGCCCTCGAAGGCGCTGCTGCGGTCGGCGTCGGCGCTCCGCGCGGCCCGGCAGGTTCCCGGCGCCGCGCAGGCCGTCACCGGTGACCTCGACGTCGAGGCCGTGCTCGAGCGGCGCAACTCGTTCACGAGCAACTGGTCCGACGACGGACAGGTGAAGTGGCTGAAGAGCGCCGGCATCGCGCTGGTCCGGGGCCACGGCCGGATCACGGGCCCGAAGCAGGTCACGGTCTCGGGTGACTCCGAGACCGTACTGACTGCCCGCCACGCGGTCGTCGTGTCCACCGGCTCCGACCCGCTCATTCCCGACATCCCGGGCCTGCGCGCGGCCGATCCGTGGGGCAGCCGCGAGGCGACCAGCGCCAAGTCCGTGCCGGCCAGCCTCGCCATCATCGGCGGCGGTGTCGTCGCCACCGAGATGGCCACGGCGTACGCCGGATTCGGTACCGCGGTCACGATGATCGCGCGCAGCAGTCTGCTCCACGGCATGGAGCCGTTCGCCGGTGAGCAGGTGACGGCCGCGCTCCGCGAGCAAGGCGTGACGGTCCTGCTCAACACGGAGACCACCAACGTCACCCGTACTGCGGACGGCGCCACCCTCGAGCTCAGCGACGGCTCCACGATCAATGCCGAGGAGATCCTCGTCGCGACCGGCCGTACGCCGCGAACCGGTGACGTCGGCCTGGACACGATCGGTCTCGAGCCGGGCGCCTGGCTGGAGACCGACGACACCCTGCTGGTCCGTGGGTTCGACTGGTTGTATGCGACCGGCGATGTCACCAACCGCGCGCTGCTCACCCACCAGGGCAAGTACCAGGCGCGTGCCGCGGGCGATGTCATCGCGGCCCGGGCGAAAGGCCGGCCGATCTCGGACGCGCCGTGGGGAACGCATGTCGCGACCGCGGATCACCAGTCCGTCCCGCAGGTGACCTTCACCGATCCCGAGATCGCCTCGGTCGGCCTGACGGCGGCCGCCGCGGCCGAGGCCGGCTACGACACCCGCGTCGTCGACTACGAGATCGGCAGTATCGCCGGTGCCAGCGTCCACGCGGACAACTACAAGGGGACGGCGCGGATGGTCGTCGACGAGGCCCGCAAGGTGATCCTCGGCGTCACGTTCGTAGGCCCGGACGTCAGCGAGTTGTTGCAGGCGGCAACTGTCGCGGTCGTGGCGGAGGTGCCGCTGGATCGCTTGTGGCACGCCGTTCCGGCCTACCCCACGATGAACGAGATTTGGCTCCGCCTCCTGGAAACCTACGGCCGGCCGTAGACCACCGTTCGGAGAGGACGTGCCCCAGGCGCGTCCTCTCCGCTTTCACGCTCGGGCAGGACCCCGGCGGCGCGTCAGTACGAAAGCCGCGGCCTGCTGCATCCGCAGAGCCTCCTGGTCGAGGGTCGCGTTGCCCTTCGGCGTAAGGCGGTAGTACCGCCGCGCCCGCCCGTCGACGATCTCCTCGCCGTCGGCGATCAGCAACCCCGCGCGCTCCATCCGTTCGAGCGCTCCATAAAGCGTGCCGACGGCCGGCTTGAGCCGCCCGCCGGTGGCCTGCTCGGTGGCCTTGATGATCCCGTACCCGTGCAGCGGCCCGTCGAGCAGCGCGGCCAGCATGAAGTACTGCGCTTCGGTCAGGGTCACGGGACGCTTCCTCACGGCGGCGAGCATATATCGTCCGGCGAAGTATCTTGCGCCGGTGGACCTTTGGTCAATTATTAGGTAACTTTCCTAACAACTACTCCCGACGCCCCTCAGGAGTCACACCGTGATGACCAAGAACCTTCGCCGGCTGGCGATCCTGCTACCGCTCCCGTTGATCGCCGCCCTCGGCGGCGCGACGGCCGCCGCACGAACGACCGCGGACGTCCTGCTGTCCCAGCAGAAACCCGTCGTCGCCTCGAGTGTCGAAGACTCCACCCTGACCGCCGACAAAGCCGTCGACGGCAGTACGACGACCCGCTGGGCCAGCGCCGAGGGCTCCGATCCGCAGTGGATCCGCGTCGATCTCGGTCAACCGGCCGCGGTCAACCGGGTGAAACTCAGCTGGGAAGTCGCCTACGGCAAGGACTACCGCATCGAGGTCTCCGACGACGGCACGAACTTCAGCTCGGTCAAGGAGGTTGTCGGCGGCAACGGTGCCACCGACGACCTGACCGGTCTGCAGGCGCACGGCCGCTTCGTCCGCCTGGTCGGCACCAAACGAGGCACCACCTACGGCTACTCGCTGTGGGAACTCCAGGTCTATGGCACCACGGACTCCAGCGGTGACACCCAGGCCCCGACGGTCCCCGCCGGTCTTACAGCCGGCCAGGTGACAGCCACCACGGCCGCACTCACCTGGACCGCTTCGACGGACAACGTCGGCGTGAGCTCGTACGACGTACTGCGGAACGGCGCGGTGGTCGCGTCAGCCACGACAGCGCAGTACAACGACACAGGGCTGACGGCGAACACGTCCTACAGCTATGCCGTGCGTGCTCGCGACCTGGCCGGCAACGTGTCAGGCACGAGCGAGCCGATCACCGTCAACACCGCCGCGGGTGGCACCGGCCAGTTCGTACTCGCCGCGGCCGGCGACATCGCCGACCAGTGCACCGAGTCGTCGAACCCGCAGTGCGTGCACCCCAAGACCGCCCGGCTGGTCCAGGCGATGAATCCCACGGCGGTGCTGACGATGGGGGACAACCAGTACGACGACGCCCACCTGTCGGACTTCCGGAACTACTACGACAAGTCCTGGGGACAGTTCAAGAGCATCACCAAGCCGATCCCGGGCAACCACGAGACCTACGACGACACCCCGTTCGCCGGCTACCGGCAGTACTTCGGGTCGATCGCCACGCCGCAGGGCAAGAACTACTACAGCTACAACATCGGCAACTGGCACTTCGTCGCCCTCGACTCGAACGACTTCACCACCGGCGAGGGCGTGGCCGAACCGGCGCAGCTGACCTGGCTCAAGCAGGACCTCGCGGCGAACACCAAGCGGTGCGTCGCCGCCGCCTACCACCACCCGCGCTTCAGCTCGGGTGACCACGGCGACAACCCGGACAGCATCCCGCTGTGGCAGACGCTCGTCGGCGCCAAGGTCGATCTGGTGCTCAACGGGCACGACCACCACTACGAGCGCTTCGTGCCGCAGAACGTCAACGGCCAGAAGGACGCGAACGGTCCGGTCCAGATCATCGGCGGCATGGGCGGCATGACCCTGTACGACGTCCATTCGGCCCACCCGGCGACGGCGAAGATCCTCTCCGCCCACGGCGTGCTGAAGCTCTCGATGACCGACACGACCTTCTCCAGCCAGCTGATCGGGCTGGACGGCAAGGTGCTCGACAGCAGCCCGACCTACACCTGCCACTGAGATGTACCTGGCCAACAGCCGGGCCGCCGACCAGGCCTCGGCGCAAGCCGGCGCCAAGCCCCGGTGGCATCGGGTACCACCGAACGTCCTCGCGCTGGGTGTGGTCAGCCTCGTCACCGACATCTCGGCCGAGATGGTGACGGCGATCCTGCCGCTCTACCTGGTGCTCGGACTCGGCATGAACCCGCTCCAGTTCGGACTGCTGGACGGGCTCTACGCAGGCGCGACGGCGGTACTGCGACTCGTCGGCGGCCACGCGGCCGATCGCTGGCGGCGGCTCAAAGCCGTCGCCGGCATCGGCTACGGGTTGTCCGCGATCTGCAAGCTCGGTCTGTTGGCCGCCGGTTCGTCGGTGGCGGCGCTCGGCGCGGTCCTCGCCCTGGACCGCGCCGGGAAGGGCATCCGTACTGCGCCTCGGGACGCGCTGATCTCCTTGAGCAGCAAGCCCGAGACGTTGGGCCGCTCGTTCGGCGTGCACCGGGCGCTGGACACCTTCGGTGCCTTCCTCGGTCCATTGGTGGCTGCCGGCGTCCTCTGGGTCAGCCTGGGGGACTACGGCGCCGTCTTCGTCACCAGCTTCTGCATAGCCGGGTGTGGCGTGCTGCTGCTGGTGGTGCTGGTTCGGGACCACCCACGACCGGGACCGTCCACCGCTGTGCCTCTCCGGGCGATGGTTGGGCTACTCAGGATCAGATCCTTCCGGCGGTGCTGTGTGTGGGCTGCGGCGCTCGGGTTAGTCACAATCACCGACTCGTTCGTCTACCTGGCCCTGCTCCGCCGGTGGGACGTGGAGAGCACACTGTTTCCCCTGCTTCCACTAGGAACAGCAGGGACCTTCTTGCTCCTGGCCGTCCCGCTGGGAAGGCTGGCTGATCGTGTAGGCCGCTGGAAGCTCTTCCTGGGTGGACATGCGGCTTTAGTGGTCGCCCTGCTACTCATCTGCGGACCAGTAGGTAGCCCTTGGCTGGCTGCGGCCGCACTTGTTCTGCATGGCTGCTTCTACGCCGCGACCGACGGCGTACTACCTGCTGCAGCCGGCCCCCTGCTGCCGGAGCACCTGAGAGCCAGTGGTCTCGCTCTACTCCAGACAGGACAGGCGCTGGCTCGGATGGTGTCAGCCGTGTTCGTCGGGCTGGCCTGGACTCTGTGGGATATCCGCCCGGCCCTGCTGCTGACCACTGCCCTTCTGCTGGTGGTCACTCTCGCGGCAGCGGTCGTCAGACCTTGGGAGGTGTCGCGGTGAGGAAACTGCTGCTCAGCTTGCTCGGCGTGCTGGTGCTGCTCGGTGTGGCCGTCACGTACGTCGTCTCGGCGCGTGGTGGCGGTCCTGCCGACAACGCCAGGCCGGTGATCGCCGGGCAACCGATGACGCTCGCCCCCGGGACTCTGTACTTCCGGAACCTCGCCGCCGGACCGGAGTACGGGAAGGTGGCGGCGGTGTCCGCGGGTGCCTCGGCCGACGCGCCGCGGAAGGTCGGGAGTCTGCAGTGCGACCGGTTCGCGACCGCACGCGGTACGGGGATCTGTTTGCGGACCAAGCCGGGGTCGTTGCCGCCGGTGAGCGAGATGCTGGTGCTCGGCGCGGACCTTCAGGTGCGGCATCGCGAGACCCTGCCCGGTACGCCG
This sequence comes from Kribbella sancticallisti, assembly GCF_039530625.1. Taxonomy (NCBI): domain Bacteria; kingdom Bacillati; phylum Actinomycetota; class Actinomycetes; order Propionibacteriales; family Kribbellaceae; genus Kribbella; species Kribbella sancticallisti. The sequence continues at coordinate 16,778 of NZ_BAAAOS010000057.1, forward strand.
AGCCGGGCCCGCGTCTCGCCGGACGGCCGGATCGTCAGCTGGACCTTGTTCGTCAGCGGCGACTCGTACGCCGCGACGGGGTTCTCGACCAGGAGCGGGCTCTACGAGGTCGCCACCGGACGGCTGGTGAAGAGCGTCGAGGAGCTCCCGGTCTTCGTCGACGGCCGCCGGTACTTCGCCGCGGACGCGAACTACTGGGGGATCACGTTCGGTGCCGACGGCAACCGCTTCTACGTCACCCTCGGGAGCAAGGGCAAGACCCATCTGATCGAGGCGGACTACCGGAACTACCGCGGCACGGCGATCCTCGAGAACGCCGAATGCCCGTCGTTGTCGCCGGACGGCCGCCGGGTCGCCTTCAAGCAGAAGAACGCCGACGGCAGTTGGCGCCTCGCAGTACTGGATCTGGCCAGCCGGCGGGTCACCCACCCGGCCGAGGGTCGTCACGTCGACGACCAACCGCTCTGGCGTGGCAACACCACCCTGCTCTACTCCCTGCGCCGCGACGACAACGCCTCGGACATCTGGTCCACTCCGATCACGCCGACCGGCACGCCCTCGTTGGTCGTGCCGGACGCCGCGTCGCCGGCGGTCAGCTGAGCTCTTGGAAGAGGGTGAGTTGCAAGTCAGCCGGAGCTGCGAGGCGGGCGTTGAGCGAGTCCCACGGAGTACGGGTGGGAGGCGCGATGACCTCGGCTCCGGCTGCCGCGAGTTCGTCCGTCGTGGTCGCGACGTCGGCGACCTCGAAGGCGACCCGGAGGCGAGGGCTGACCCGCCGGCCGACCTCGGCCGTGTCGATCAGGGTCACCTGCTCGGGCGTGCTCAGCTCGAGCGTCGCGCGCCCGACGTCGAGAATCGTCACCCGGGCGCCGTCGCCGCTGTCGACGAACAGTTCCTCCGGAGCGCCGAGCACGTCCCGGTAGAACGCCACGGCCTCGTCGTAGTCGGCGGCCTCGACCACCAGCCTCATCTGCAGTACTCGTCCTGGCATGTGCCAAGAGTGCCATCCGGGGGGATTGATGGGATCTCCCCGCGAAAAAGAGGCGTGGATTGCGGTTGCCGACGCCTTGACGAGGGTGAGAGATCCAAGGTTCACTACTCTCACTTCAGTCAGATCTCTTCATATCTTCACCTTCGCAGTACCCGCCCCCGGAAGGTAAAGGACAACCGCCCCATGACCTCTTTTTCTTCAGCTTGGATCAAGCCGCGAAGTAGGTGGGCCGCCGCCGCGCTGGCCCTCGCCACCGTCGCGGCCGGCGCCACGGCCATGCTCGTCCCCCGCCAGGCTGACGCCG
>NZ_BAAAOS010000058.1:0-74891 GCF_039530625.1 Kribbella sancticallisti
GAAGACCGCCCCTGGGCGACTGCGCGCTGCAGCCGCCAGCAGCGGCCGAGCCGCTACCGGGCGCGCTGCCGCAGCCGCCAGGGCGGCCGCAGGCGGTGCCGGCGGTGCTGGCGGTGCCGGCGGTAGGGGCGCCGGCGGCAGGACTGCTCCAGGCTCCGGCAGTGGTCGGGCTGGGCAGGGGAGAGGTCGTGCGGGTGCGCCGCCGCGGAAGCGGGCGGCGCAGAGTCGGCCGCCGCGGAAGCCTCGGGTTCGGAAGCCGCCTCGGACGTTGAAGTTGGGGCGGCCGGCGTTGCGGTTGCGGTTGACGTTCGGGGTGGTGGCGTTGGTGCTGTCGCTGTTCGCCGGGCGGTTGATCGTGTTGCAGGGAGTCGACCCGGACTCCTACGCGCTGGCCGCGACCAAGGAGAACACCAGGCCGTTCCTGCTGCATGCCTCCCGGGGCGCGATCCTGGATCGCAACGGGGTGCCGTTTTCGGTGTCCGAGGACGCCGTGGCGATCACGGCCGACCCGACCCTGACGAGCAAGGTCGCTCCGCAGTTGGCGACGCTGCTCGCGGCGAAGGTGCCGGGTACGAAGTACGACGACCTTCTCGCCGGTCTGACCAAGAAGGGCCGCTACGCGCTGCTTGCGCACAAGGTCAGCCCGCAGATCTGGAACCAGATCGAAACCGAGTTGAAGGCCCGCAACGAGGTCATCGTCGAGCAGAACAAGGGCAAGGCCCAGGACGCGAAGGCGCCGCTGCTCACCGGCCTCTACACCGAGTCGGACCCGATCCGCAGCCACCCGTACGGCACCGTCGCCGCGAACGTGGTCGGCGTCGTCGGCGACGAGGGCAAGGGCCTGGCCGGGCTCGAGTACGGGCTGAACGACAAGCTGTCCGGCAAGGACGGCAAGGCGATGTACGAAGTCGATGCCAAGGGCAACAAGATCCCGAACGCCGACCACACCGTCGAGGAGCCGAAGCCGGGCCTGACCGCGCAGCTCACCCTGGACGCCGACCTGCAGTGGTTCGCGGAGAAGCGGATCGAGCAGGCGGTCAAGCAGTACAAGGCCGAGTCCGGCACGGTGATCGTCCAGGACGTGAAGACGGGCGAGTTGCTGACGGTCGCCAACTTCCCGACCTACGACCCGAACAAGCCGCTGAAGGGTCAGTCGCTGAAGAACCCCGCGATCGAGCAGATCTACGAACCCGGCAGCGTGCACAAGATCGTCACGATGGCCGCGCTGGCGGACGCCAACAAGATCTCGCTGGACACCAACCTGCAGGTGCCGGGCAGCATCGTGGTGCAGCGGCGGGTGATCAAGGACCACTTCCCGCACGGCACCCTGAACCTGACGATCGCGGGCGTGATCGCCAAGTCGTCCAATGTCGGCACCATCATCGCGTCGAAGGAGATGGGGGTTCCGCAGTACGTCCGCTACCTGAAGGGGTTCGGCTTCGGCGAGCCGACCGGCCTGAACTATCCCGGCGAGAGCCGCGGCCGGGTCCCGGCCGGCGACGAGTGGCCCGACCTGACCTACGCGACCGTCTCCTTCGGCCAGGGGCTGGCCGTGAACGCCATCCAGATGACCGCAGCCGTGAACGCGGTGGCCAACGGTGGCGTCTACATGCCGCCGAAGCTGGTCAAGAACTACATCGACACGAACGGCAACCAGATCCCGAACCCGACCGCCCCACCACGCCGGGTGGTCAGCGAGACCGCCGCGAAGGAGGTCTCCACGATGATGGAGGCCGTCACCGCCAAGGGTGGTACCGCGCTGCAGGCGGCGATCGACGGCTATCGCGTCGCGGGCAAGACCGGTACCGCGCAGCAGACAGGTGAGGGCTGCGGCGGCCGCTACTGCAAGTGGGCGACTTCTTTTGCCGGATTCGCTCCTGCCGACAACCCACGCTTCGTTACGTACGTCGTACTCCAGAACCCGACGAACGGGCGCAGCGGTGGTGGTCAGGGAGGCCCGGTGTTCCGCGACGTGATGAGTTACGCACTGCAGAAGTACGTTGTTCCGCCGACTGGTGCGAAGCAGCCCCTCGTGCCGTTGACCTGGTGACGCCGGGTCAGGTAGGTGTCACCGGGCCCGGAGCGGTAGCCTCTGGGCCCGTGTCCACCCCAACCGCCGCAGGCGGAGCCGTTGCCTCCATCAGGCCGCAACGGACCGTACCGATCGGCCTCGCCGACCTCGCCAGAACCGCCGGAGCCAAGGCCCCGACGGAGCTCGCTGACGTCTCAGTGACCGGCGTGTCACTCGACTCCCGCTCGATCCTGCCGGGAGACCTGTACGCCGCTTTGCCGGGTGCGGTTACTCACGGCGCCCAGTTCACCGCGAACGCCCAGGCAGCCGGCGCGGTCGCGGTACTGACCGATCCGACGGGTGAGGAGCGGGCGCGAGCCACCGGGTTGCCGGTTCTGGTCGTCGCCAGGCCGCGCGAGGTGCTCGGAGCGGTCGCCGCCAAGATCTACGGCGAACCGACCAGCGAACTGCGTCTGCTGGGAGTCACCGGCACGAACGGCAAGACCACCACCAGCTACCTGCTCGACTCCGTACTGCGAACGCTCGGCCAGACCGCATTGATCGGCACCATCGAGACCCGGATCGGGGACGAGGTGGTCAAGAGCGTCCGGACCACCCCGGAGGCGACCGATCTGCAGGCGTTGTTCGCGGTGATGCGGGAGAAGGCCGTCGCCTGGTGCTCGATGGAGGTGTCCAGCCACGCGCTGGCGATGGGCCGGGTGGACGGCGCGCGCTTCGCGGTCGCCGGGTTCACCAACCTGACCCAGGACCACCTGGACTTCCACAAGACGTTCGAGGAGTACTTCGCCGCGAAGGCCTCGCTGTTCACACCCGAGCGGTGCGACCTGGCCGTCGTGAACATCGACGACGAGTACGGCCGCCGCCTCGCCGCGCAAACCGTCGTACCGCTCGTGACGGTGTCGACCACCGGCGACGCCGACTGGACGGTCACCGGTACGCATCAGTCGGAGCACGGCACTACGGTCCTGGACATCCAGGGACCGGAGGAGACCCTCACCGTCGAGATCGCCCTGCCGGGTGACTTCAACGTGGCGAACGCGTTGCTCGCGGTCGCGATGCTCCGGCAGGTCGACGTACCGGCCGACAAGATCGCGGCGGCGCTGCAGACGGCCGCGGTACCGGGGCGGATGGAGACGTTCAGCCGGGCCGACGGCCTGTCGGTGATCGTCGACTATGCCCACACCCCGGACGCGGTGGAGTTGGCCCTGCGCGCGGCGCGGACAGCGACCAAAGGCCGTCTGTTCGCGGTCGTCGGCTGTGGTGGCGACCGGGACCCGGGCAAGCGCCCGGCGATGGGCGCGGCCGCGGCCCGCGCGGCCGACGTGGTGATCGTGACCGACGACAACCCGCGCAGCGAGGACCCGGCGGCGATCCGCGCCACCGCGATCGCGGGCGCGCGGGCAGCGGTTCCGGACGTGGACCTGCGCGAGGTGGGCGACCGCCGCGCGGCGATCGTCACCGCGATCGAGCTGGCCGGTCCGGGCGACACCGTGGTGGTGCTGGGCAAAGGCCACGAGACCGGCCAGGACGTCGGCGGTGTGATCCACCCGTTCGACGACCGGCAGACCGTGCGTGAATCGATGGCGGCATCCGAGGAGTCGGCACAGTGATCCCTGTCAGTTGCGGCCAGATCGCCGAAGCGGTCCGCGGCGAACTCGTCGGCGTCGATCCGGCGGCCGTCGTCGACGCGCCGGTCGAGATCGACTCGCGCAAGATCACCGCGGGCGGGCTGTTCGTCGCGTTCGCCGGCGAGAACGTGGACGGGCACCAGTACGTCCCCGCCGTGACGGCGGCCGGTGCCACCGCCTCCATCACCACCCGCCCGGTCGAAGGCAGCCCGTGCATCGTGGTCGAGGACGCCCAGGCAGCGCTCGGTGAGCTGGCCAGGCTGGTGGTCTCCCAACTGCCCGACCTGACCGTGATCGGCCTGACCGGTTCGCAGGGCAAGACCAGCACAAAGGACCTGATCGCCCAGCTGATCCAGCCGTACGGCGCGACGGTGGCGCCGGTGGGCTCGTTCAACAACGAGCTCGGCCATCCGCTGACCGCGCTCAAGGCGGACCAGAACACCCGGTACCTGGTGGCGGAGATGGGCGCCCGCCACGTCGGCGACATCAGCTATCTGTGCCGGATCACGCCGCCGCAGATCGGCCTGGTGCTGAACGTCGGCTACTCCCACATCGGCGAGTTCGGCAGCCAGGACGCGATCGCGGCGGCCAAGGGCGAGCTGATCGAGGCTGTCCAGCCGGGTGGCACCGCCGTCCTGAACGCTGACGACCCGCGGGTCGCGGCGATGGCGAGCCGGACCGAGCAGACCGTGGTCACCTTCGGCGAGGCGCCGGACGCCGACGTTCGCGCGAGCGGGATCACGCTCGACCCGACCGGCAGGCCCGGGTTCACGCTGCACCTGGGCGGCGAGGAGCATGCGATCCAGCTTCAGTTGGTCGGCGAGCACCACGTGGCGAACGCGCTGGCCGCGGCGGCCGCAGTACGGGCTGCGGGGTTGACGCCTGAGCAGATCGCCGACGGGCTCAACGCCGCCACGGCCGTCTCCAAGTGGCGGATGGAGGTGACCGAGCGCGCGGACGGCGTCACCGTCATCAACGACGCGTACAACGCCAACCCCGACTCGGTCCGCGCCGCGCTCAAGGCGCTGGTCGCGATCGGCCGCACCCGGAAGGCGCGGACCTGGGCCGTCCTTGGCGAGATGCGCGAACTGGGCGACACCAGTACCGAAGAGCACGACGCGATCGGCCGGCTCGCGGTCCGGCTGGACGTGAACCGCCTGGTGGCGGTGACCGAACCGGCCCGGCCGATCCACCTGGGCGCGTCCCTGGAAGGATCCTGGGGCAACGAGTCGGCGTACGTCGACGACATCGACGGAGCGCTCGAACTGCTCCGCAAGGAACTGCAGCCGGGTGACGTGGTGCTGGTCAAGGCCTCTCGCGCGGCCGGTCTGGAGAGACTGGTCGCGGCCCTGCTCGAGGAGGCTTCGCAGTGATCTCGATCCTGCTCGCGGGTGCCGTGTCCATGGCGCTCACGTTGCTCGGTACCCGGCTGGCGATCAACCTGCTGGCCAAGCGCGGCTACGGCCAGCTGATCCGGGACGACGGACCGACCTCGCACCATACGAAGCGCGGGACGCCGACGATGGGCGGCACCGTCTTCATCGTCGCCACCATCGTCGGCTACTTCGCGGCGAAGCTGTTCACGATGAAGCCGCCGAGCGCCTCGGCGCTGCTGGTGCTCTTCCTGTTCGCGGGAATGGGCGCGGTCGGCTTCCTGGACGACTTCATCAAGATCTTCCGGCAGCGCAGCCTGGGTCTGCGCAGCAAAGCGAAGCTGGCCGGCCAGACGCTGGTCGCGGTCGCCTTCGCGATCCTGGCGCTGCAGTTCCCCGACGAGCGCGGGCAGAATCCGGCCTCGCCGTTCATCTCGTTCATCCGCGACATCCAGTGGCTGCACCTGGTGCCGGTTCTGGTGGTGATCTGGATCCTGCTGCTGATCGCCGGCATGTCGAACGGCGTCAACCTCGCCGACGGCCTGGACGGACTCGCCACCGGCGCCTCGATGATGGTCTTCGGCGCCTACACGCTGATCTGCATCTGGCAGTCCAACCAGAGTTGCGCGACCGCGCCGGGGGCCAAGTGTTACGAAGTACGCGATCCGCTCGACCTGGCGGTGGTCGCGGCCGCGCTCACCGGCGCGTTGTTCGGCTTCCTGTGGTGGAACGCGTCGCCGGCCAAGATCTTCATGGGTGACACCGGCTCGCTGTCGCTGGGTGGCGCGCTGTCCGGCTTCGCCGTGATGACCCGGACCGAACTGCTGGTCCTGCTGCTCGGCGGCCTGTTCGTCATCATCACCGCCTCCGTCATCCTGCAGGTCGGCTTCTTCAAACTGACCAAGGGCAAACGACTGTTCCGGATGGCGCCACTGCACCACCACTTCGAGATGCTCGGCTGGGAACAGGTCAACGTGGTGATCCGGTTCTGGATCATCTCCGGCCTGTGCGTCGCCACCGGCCTCGGCTTGTTCTACGCGGAATGGGTGGCCGGATGATGAGCCCCAGTACACGCCTCAGCACACGGACCGACGACGGCTGGTCGACCACTCGCTTTGTCGTGCTCGGGTTCGGTACGGCGGGCTATGCCTGCGCTGACTCGCTGTTGCAGGCCGGTGCCGAGTTCGTCACCGTGCTCGACGACCGGGACACCGAGGCGCTGCGCGAGAAGGCGCAGATCCTCGAGACCCTCGGCGCCACCATCAAGCTCGGCCCCGGCAGTACGGCGGAACTCCCGGCCGACGTGGAGATCGTCGTCACCTCGCCGGGCATCCCACCGCACGCGCCGCTGCTCGCGTCCGCCGTCGAGCGCGGGATCCCGGTCTGGAGCGAGATCGAACTGGCCTGGCGGCTCCGCGACCCCGCCAACGCCGCGCCGTGGTTGTGCGTCACCGGAACCAACGGCAAGACCACCACGGTCCAGATGCTGACCTCGATCCTGACCGCTGCCGGCCACCGGGCGGTTGCCGCGGGCAACGTCGGGCTGCCGCTGCTGGAAGCCGTGATGGACCCCGAGCCGTACGACGTGATCGCGGTCGAGCTGTCCAGCTACCAGTTGCACTTCACCGACTCGATGTCGGCGCACTCGGCGGCGGTGCTCAACATCGCGCCGGACCACGTGGACTGGCACGGTTCGCTGGACGCCTACGCGCTGGCCAAGGGCAAGATCTACGAGAACTGTCAGGTCGCCTGCGTCTACAACGTGGCCGACCCGGCGACCGAGCGGCTGGTCGAGGACGCGGACGTGATCGAGGGCTGCCGCGCGATCGGCTTCACCCTCGGCATGCCGGCGATCTCGATGGTCGGCCTGGTCGAGGATCTGCTGGTCGACCGCGCCTTCGTGGAGCAGCGGGCCTCGTCGGCGCTCGAGTTGGCGGGCTTGAAGGACATCACCCCGGCCGCTCCGCACAACGTGGCGAACGCGCTGGCCGCGGCCGCGCTGGCCCGAGCGTTCGGCGTACCGGCGACCGCGGTGCGGGACGGGCTGCGGGTGTTCCGTCCGGACGCGCACCGGATCGCGCACGTCGCGGACGTTGCCGGGGTCAACTATGTGGACGATTCCAAGGCGACCAACCCGCATGCCGCGCAGGCCTCCTTGCTGGCCTACGAGCACGTCGTCTGGATCGCCGGCGGGCAGGCGAAGGGTGCGACCTTCGACGAGTTGGTGATCGCCGCGAAGGACCGGTTGCGGGGTGTGGTGCTGCTCGGGCAGGACAAGCAGGTGATCGCCGAAGCACTTGCCCGACACGCACCCGATGTCCCGACGATCACTGTCGAGGCAACCGACACTGGTGCTATGCAGACAGTGGTGGGGGAGGCGACGAAGCTGGCGCAGGTGGGGGACACCGTGCTGCTCGCGCCCGGCTGCGCGTCGTGGGACATGTTCGCCAACTATGGAGCCCGCGGAGACGCCTTCGCCGAAGCCGTCCGACGGCTGGGCGACCACTGAGCTGAGGTGATCGCGTCATGACGATCACGGATCAGCCGAAGGACAAGGCCGGCAGCACTGCCGATCGCCCCTGGCTGGCGGCGATCAAGGACGTGCTGGACCGGCCGCTGACGTCGTACCACATCCTGCTCGGCGCGACCGGCCTGTTGCTGGTGCTCGGGCTGCTGATGGTGCTGTCGGCCTCCAGCGTGCTGTCGCTGCGGGCGAACGGGAACAGCTACACGATCTTCTACCGCCAGATCATCTGGGTCGGCGTCGGCCTGCCGATGGCCTACGTCGCGTCGCGGATGACGCCGCGGCACTTCCGGATGCTCGCGTACGTCGCTCTGCTGGGGTCGGTGTTCCTGCTCGTCCTCACCTACGTGCCGGGTCTGGGCGTCGGGGTGAAGGGCAACACGAACTGGCTGCACCTCGGCGGTCCGCTGCAGATCCAGCCGAGCGAGTTCGCCAAGCTGGCGCTGGTGATGTGGTGCGCGGATCTCTACGCCCGCAAGCAGAAACTGCTGACCCAGTGGAAGCACCTGCTGGTGCCGATGGTGCCGGTCTGCGGGCTGGTGATCGCGCTGATCGTCGGCCAGCACGACCTGGGCACCTCACTGGTGCTGATGGCCGTGATGATCGGGCTGATCTGGGTGGTCGGCGCGCCGACCCGGCTGTTCGTCGCCACCATCGTGGTGGTCGGCACCATCGCCGCGTACTTCGTCAGCACCGCGCAGCACCGGATGGACCGGTTGATGAACTTCACCAACCCGCTGGCCGATCCCGGCGGGGTCGGCTGGCAGGCGTACCACTCGTTCTACGCGCTCTCCACCGGCGGCTGGTGGGGCGTCGGGATCGGCAACAGCCGGCAGAAGTGGGGCAACCTGCCCGAGGCGCACACCGACTTCATCTTCTCGGTGATCGGTGAGGAACTCGGGCTGATCGGGTCACTGACCGTGCTCGCGCTGTTCCTCACCCTGGCCTATGTCGGGGTGCGGATCGCGACCCGCAACACGGACCCGTTCGTCCGCTATGCGAGCGCCGGAATCACCATCTGGCTGATGGCCCAGACGCTGGTGAACCTGGGCGCGGTGATCGGACTGCTACCCATCGTGGGTATCCCGCTCCCGCTTTTGTCGTACGGTGGGTCCGCACTGCTGCCGACGCTGATCGCGATCGGCATGCTGCTGTCCTTCGCGAAGGCCGAACCCGGCGCGCAGGCCGCCCTCAAGGAGACCCGGCGGCCTCGGTTCGAGTGGATGTCTTCGTGGCGCACACCTGGCCGAACCGGCCGTGAGAACACGCGGGAGCGTTGAAAGCTGTGCCCAGCATCGTCCTGGCCGGTGGCGGTACCGCCGGCCATACTTCCCCCCTGATCGCCACCGCCGACGCCCTGCGCCGGATCGACCCGACCGTCGAGATCATCGCCCTCGGCACCGAGCGCGGCCTCGAGACGCGGGTCGTCCCGGAGGCCGGCTACCGGCTCGAGTTGATCCCGCCCGTGCCGCTGCCGCGCAAGCCGACGCCGGCGCTGTTCGCAGTACCGGGCAAGATGCTGGGCTCGGTGAACGCGGCGCGCAAGATCCTCGACGAGGCCAAGGCCGACGTGCTGGTCGGCTTCGGCGGTTACGTCTCGACCCCCGCGTACGTCGCCGCGTGGCGCCGCAAGACACCGATCGTGGTGCACGAGGGCAACGCCGTACCCGGCATCGCGAACAAGTTCGCCGCCCGGTACTGCACGCACAACGTCATCACCTCCTTCCCCGGCACGGACCTGCCGCACGCCCAGTACGTCGGGCTGCCGATCCGCCGGGCGATCTCCACGATGGACCGGGCGGCACTGCGGGCCGAGGCGCGCGCCTTCTTCGGGCTGGACCCGGAGGCCCCGACCGTGTTCGTCACGGGTGGTTCGCAGGGCGCGCAGCGGCTGAACGAGGCGTTCGCGAGCGCCGCGGCGGACCTGCGGGCCGCGGGAGTGCAGGTGCTTCACGCGATCGGGCCCAAGAACACCCTTGAAGTCCCGCAAACGGGGAACCTGCCTTATGTGGTGCTCTCGTACGTCGACCGGATGGACTACGCCTACGCCGCCGCGGACCTGGTGGTCTGCCGGGCGGGGTCGAACACCGTCACCGAGGTGTCCGGCGTCGGGCTGCCGGCGATCTACGTTCCGTTGCCGCACGGCAACGGGGAGCAGGCGCTGAACGCCAAGCCCGTGGTGGATGCCGGCGGCGGGCTGCTCGTCGACAACGCCGCGGTGACCCCGGAGTGGGTCCGGGCGACCGTTCCGCAACTTCTGCACGACCGCGCGCGTCTGACAGCCATGTCCGCCGCGGCGCAAGGCCTGATCCGCACCGACGCCGACGACCGGTTGGCGCGGATCGTCCTGGATGTGGTGAGGTCTGCTTCGTGATCGTCCAATGATTATTTCAGTCCCTGATGCCATCTTCCCCGCGGAGAAGCTGGGCCGGGTCCACTTCGTCGGAATCGGCGGGGCCGGCATGTCCGGCATCGCCCGGATCATGGCGTCCCGTGGGATCGAGGTCTCCGGCTCCGACGCCAAGGACGGCAAGGTGCTCGCGGCCCTGCGCGCGCTCGGTGCCACCTGCTGGGTCGGCCACGCCGCCGAGCACGTCGCCGAGGCGGACACCGTGGTGGTGTCCACCGCCATCCGCGAGACCAATCCCGAGGTGGTCGCGGCCCAGGCCGCCGGGATCCCGATCCTGCCCCGGGCCGCCGCCCTGGCCTCGGTGATGGTCGGCCGGCGCACGGTGGCCGTGGCCGGTACGCACGGCAAGACCACCACCACGTCGATGCTGACGGTCGCGCTGCAGCACTGCGGCGCCGACCCGTCGTACGCGATCGGCGGCAACCTCAACGAGTCCGGCTCGAACGCGCACGACGGCACCGGTGACCTGTTCATCGCGGAGGCCGACGAGTCCGACAAGTCCTTCCTGACCTACAGCCCCGAGGTCTCGATCGTCACCTCGGTCGAGCCGGACCACCTGGACAACTACGGCGACGAGGCCAGCTACACGCTCGCCTTCGAGCAGTTCTGCGACCGGGTCCTGCCCGGCGGCTTCATGGTGATCTGCGTCGACGACGCGGGCGCCCGCCGGCTCGCGGAGTTCGCCCGCGCCCGCGGCATCGACGTCCGGACGTACGGCGAGTCGCTGGACGCCGACACCCGGGTCACCGAGATCACCGCGACCGGGGCGGTCCAGTCCTTCGTGCCGGTGTACCGCGGCCGCAGGCTGCCGGTGGTGAACCTGCAGCAGGCCGGCAAGCACAACGCGCTGAACGCGTCGGCGGCGCTGACCGTCGGGCTCGGGCTCGGCTTCTCCGCGGCGGACCTGGCCGAAGGGCTCGCGTCCTTCACCGGGACCGGCCGGCGGTTCGAGTTCAAGGGTTTCGAGGACGGCGTCCGGGTCTTCGACTCCTACGCGCACCACCCGACCGAGTTGGCGGTGGACCTGACGGCGGCCCGGCAGGTGGCGGGGGAGGGGCGCGTGATCGCCTGCTTCCAGCCGCACCTCTTCAGCCGGACCAGGATCTTCGCGACCCAGTTCTCCGAGGCGCTCGCGCTGGCGGACGAGGTCGTCGTGATGGACGTGTTCGCGGCCCGCGAGGATCCCGAACCCGGCATCACCGGCGCGCTGATCGCGAACCACGTGCCGCTGAAGCCGGACCAGGTCCGCTTCGAGCCGTCGTGGTCCGCAGTACCGCGGGTGGTCGCGGATCTGGCCGAACCGGGCGACCTGGTGGTCACCCTGGGTGCGGGAGACGTCACTCTCATCGGTCCCGAGGTGGTCGGCCTGCTGGCCGAACGGGCTGCCGCCGCGGCGGCGGTCGCGGAGTGAGCCGGTGGTGAGCGGGGGATGAGTCAAAGCACTGACCTGGCCCGGGCACAGCAGCGGTTCGCGCGCCGGCAACGGTTGGTGCGATGGCGTGGCTGGCTGCCCTGGGCGGCCGGCGGCCTGCTGGTGGTGATCGGCGCGATCGCCGCCTGGTTGTTCTACTTCTCGTCCGTCCTGGCGGTCTCCGGGGTGAAGGTGGCCGGCGCCGATACGGTGCCTACGGCAACGATCACCGAGGTGGCCGGGGCGCCGATCGGGACGCCGCTGGCGAAGGTCGACCTGGCCGCGATCGCCGAGCGGGTCCGGACGATCCAGGCGGTCGCCGACGCGCAGGTGACCCGGGACTGGCCGAACCAGGTGAAGATCGTGGTGACCGAGCGGCTGCCGGTGGTGGTCGTCACCGACGGCAGCAACTTCGAACTGGTCGACGCGACCGGGGTGGCCTTCAAAACGGTGGCGGCCAAGCCGGACGGGTTGCCCGAGGCGCTGGTGGTCGGCGACCGGCGCGACGTCACGATCCGTTCGGTGGTGACGGTTTCGGCCGCGCTGCCGGTCTCGCTGCGCGAACAGGTCGAGTCCATCTCGGCCGCCTCGCCGGACTCGATCACCCTGAACCTCGGGTCCAAGGTGAAGGTCGTCTGGGGCAGTTCCGATGACAGTGAGCGCAAGGCCGAAGTACTCAGCGTGCTGATGCGTCGCGATGCCAAGGTGTACGACGTCTCGGCGCCCGATCTCCCTGTCACCAAAGGCGAAAAGAAGTGATCCGTCTCATCGTGGTAGACGGCGGCGAGGCGCGTGGACATTGCTGGATCGGGTCCCGTAGCGTGCGAAGGAATCTACAGTCGAGATATCTCTAACCATCCACTAGAGGTTCAGGCTTTTCCGAGTGCCGGACAACGGGGATCGGTGTACGGAAGGGTCCGAGGCAGGCGCAGCTCGGACGGCCAACCGGCCATAACGGGAACAGAACGAGGCGAGAGGCGCGGACGTGGCGGCACCGCAGAACTATTTGGCACTCATCAAGGTCGTCGGTATCGGCGGAGGCGGCGTCAACGCCGTCAACCGGATGATCGAGCACGGTCTGAAGGGCGTTGAGTTCATCGCCATCAACACCGACGCCCAGGCGCTGCTGATGAGCGACGCGGACGTCAAGCTCGACATCGGTCGGGAGGAGACCCGGGGCCTCGGCGCCGGCGCGAACCCGGCGATCGGGCAGAAGGCCGCCGAGGACCACGCGGAGGAGATCGAGGAGGCGCTCAAGGGCGCCGACATGGTCTTCGTCACCGCGGGTGAGGGCGGCGGCACCGGCACCGGCGGCGCGCCCGTGGTGGCCCGGATCGCCCGCTCGCTCGGCGCGCTGACCATCGGTGTGGTGACCCGGCCGTTCTCGTTCGAGGGCAAGCGCCGCGCGACCCAGGCGGAGGACGGCATCGCCACCCTCCGCGAGGAGGTCGACACGCTGATAGTGATTCCGAACGACCGGCTGCTCACCATCTCCGACCGCGCCGTGTCCGTGCTGGACGCCTTCAAGCAGGCCGACCAGGTGCTGCTGCAGGGTGTCTCCGGCATCACCGACCTGATCACCACTCCCGGCCTGATCAACGTGGACTTCGCCGACGTCAAGGCGGTCATGTCGAACGCGGGCTCCGCGCTGATGGGCATCGGCTCGTCCCGCGGCGAGGACCGCGCGGTCGCGGCCGCCGAGGCGGCCATCTCCTCGCCGTTGCTTGAGGCAAGCATCGAGGGTGCGCACGGGGTGCTGCTGTCGATCGCGGGTGGTTCGGACCTCGGCCTGTTCGAGATCAACGAGGCGGCTCAACTGGTCTCGGAGTCGGCGCATACCGACGCGAACATCATCTTCGGCGCGGTGATCGACGACGCGCTCGGCGACGAGGTCCGGGTGACCGTGATCGCGGCCGGCTTCGACGGCGGGATGCCGAAGCGCCGCGAGCAGGCGATGAACCAGGCACGCCCGCAGAACCGTCTTCCGGCCGCTGGTGGTGACGTCGCGACGCAGGGCGTACCGCGGTCCACGCACGCTGAGGCGCAGGCTCAGGCTCAGCAGTCGGCCAACCAGCCGCCGCCGTACGGCACGCCGCCTGCCGGCGCGGGTCAGGCGCCTGCTGGTCAGGGTGCTGGCGGCTTCAGTGCGGGCGGTCAGAACGGTCAGGGTGGCCAGAGCGGTGCCGGTGGCCAGGGTGCCGGCGGCTTCGGCCAGGGCAACGCCGGGCAGGGCAACGGCGGGCAGGGTGCCGGCGGACAAGGTGCCGGTGGCTTCGGTCAGGGCGCTGACTCGGCCGGGCAGGGTTCTGGCGCGCAGGGTTCAGGCGCCCAGGGTTCGAACGCACAGGGTTCGAACGCGCAGGGTTCGAACGCGCAGGGTTCGAACGCGCCGGGCCAGGGCGGCCAGGGCGCTGGCGGCTTCAGCTCGGGTGGTCAGGGTGCTGCCGGGCAGGGCTCGGGCAGCCAGGGAACTGGTGGGGTGGCGTACCAGCCGCCGGCCGGGACTCCGGCGACCGACGACACCGTTCCGGTGCCGAACACCGACCAGAGCCGTGGGACCACCCACTCCGCTCGCCCGCAGGCCGGAGAGTCGGTCCGTACCCCGCAGCCGCAGTCCGACCAGCCGCCGGTTCCGCACACCCCGGCCTCGCCGATCTCCTCCCCGCAGGCCCCGACCCACTCGTGGCCCACGACAGGCCCGTCGAACTCCCCGTCCTCCCAGCCGGCTCCCCAGCGCCAGCCCCGCAAGCCGGACAACGACGAAGACGACCTCGACATCCCCGACTTCCTGAAGTAGTCCCCTCGGGGGGCCCGCTCGGCCGGCACCGGATCGGCGGAGCGGAGCGGGTGACCATCAGCTCGGCTGGTTCGCCTGGCGGGGCCGGTAGACCGAGACGACGACGCCGTGGCGTGCCTCACCGGGGCCCGCGTCCGTCAGGTCGCTGACCAGTTGGGTCAGCCGATCCTGCAGTTCTTCTGCCTGACGTTCCGTCAGCCGCAGATTGCGCAGCTTGAGGAGCGGTTGTCCCTCGGCCGACTCCAACTCGGCGGCCACCGCCTGCAGGGTGACCACGCGGTTCGCCCGTCCGCCTTCGCCACTGAAGTGCAGTTGCCTCGCTGTCCGGCGGTAGTACTGCTCAGTCCCACCGCGCACCTGACGTGTCTCGACCACCCGCACCATCCGGGCCTCGCGCAGTACGCCGAGATGATGCGCCACATTCCCCTTCGCGGTCCCGAGCGTGGCGGCCAGTTGGCTGATCGTCGCCGCCTCCTGGCCCAGCGCGAACAGCAGCCGGTGACGCAGCGGATGTCCCAGGGCCTTGAACTGCTCCGACGTCGAGATCTCGAGCTGTTCCTCCATGTCGTCGGCCATGGGATCAAGCGTCAATTGTTCTTGACGCTTTGTCAATGCCGGTGCTTCACTCGTCGGCATGCGTACAGATGAGATCCATGCGGTGATCGATCGGCTCGCCGCCCTGGTCGCCGTGCACTACGTCTTCCCCGAGGTCGGCGCCGAGATCGCCGACCGGCTGACTGAGGCGGTCAAGGACGGCCGGTACGACGACCTCGGTGACCCCGAGCAGTTGGCCGCGAAGGTGACAGCCGACCTCCAGATCGGCAACAACGACAAGCACCTGCGGCTCAAGTTCCACCCCGACGAGGTGGTGGACGAGACCGATCCGGGTGCCGACGAGGCGGACTGGCGTCGGCGGGCCGCGCTGGCGGCCGGCGGGATGGCGCGGGTCGAATGCCTGCCGGGCAACGTGGGCCTGCTGGAGATCCGTCCGCTGCTGTTCTACCCGGCGCACGCCGGGCCGGCCGTGAGCGCGGCCATGTCATTGCTGGCGGCAACCGACGCGCTGCTGATCGATCTGCGCGGCTGTCTGGGCGGGTCGCCCGACATGGTGGCCTTCCTGTGCAGTCACCTGTTCGACGGCGAACCGGTTCACCTGAACGATCTCGTCACCCCGGCCGACGGCACGGTCCGGCAGTTCTGGACGATCCCGCACCTGCCCGGCCCGCGCTTCGGCGGCAGCAAGCCGATCTGGGTGCTCACCAGTTCGACCACCTTCTCCGGCGGTGAGGAGTTCGCCTACGACCTGCAGCAACTCGGCCGCGCGACGATCGTCGGCGAGCGGACCGGTGGCGGAGCCCACCCGCGCGAGGGCTTCAAGCTGCACGCGCACCTGGAGGCGACCGTGCCGGTCCAGCGTGCGGTCAACCCCGTCTCGGGCACGAACTGGGAGGGCGTCGGGGTCGTTCCGGACGTCGAGACCAGCGCCGCGGATGCCTACGACGAGGCGTACACGCGGGCGGTGGCCAGTTTGGTTGCCGTGGCTGGATAGCCTTCGGGATGTGTTCGGTTACGACGAGGTTCTCGACGGTGTCCGCTTCGCCTTCACCGACCGCTTCGGCGGAGCCAGCCGGCCGCCGTACGGCGAACTGAATCTCGGCAGCGCGCAGGGGGACGAGGCCGACGCGATCGCGGAGAACTTCCGCCGGATCGCGACCGAGTTCCACGTCGGCGCCGACGCGGTCGTGCGGGTCAGCCAGGTGCACGGCCGGGACGTGCACGTGGTCCGGCCGGGCGACGAGTTGCCGGTCCGGCCGATGCGGACCGCGGACGCCGTGGTCACCACCCGGACCGATGTCGCGCTCTGCGTCCGGGCGGCCGACTGCCTGCCGGTGCTGCTGGCGGACCGCGTCAACGGCGTGATCGGAGCCGCCCACTCCGGCCGCAAGGGCCTGTACGCCGGTGTCGTGCCGGCCGCCGTCGAGGCGATGCGGCAGCTCGGGGCCGAGCGGATCACCGCGGTGCTCGGGCCGTACGCGTGCGGGAACTGCTACGAGGTCCCCGAGCAGATGCGAGCCGAAATTGCCGAGCGCGCGCCGGCGTCGTACGCCGAGACGAGCTGGGGGACACCGTCGATCGACGTCGCGGCCGGCGTCGCGGCGCAACTGGCCGAGCTGGACTGCGCGGTGGTCGATGCCACTCGGTGCACCATCGAGTCGGAGGACCTGTACTCGTACCGGCGCGAGGGCCCGGTCAGTGGCCGGATGGCCGGACTCGTCAGGCTGGCCCCGTGAGCCGCGAACAGGAACTGGCCGAGAACCTGCGGGTCGTGCGCGAGCGGATCCAGGCGGCCTGTGTGGCGGCCGGGAGGTCCGAGGACGCGGTCACACTCGTGGCGATCACCAAAACCTTCCCTATCAGCGACGTACGGGCGCTGGCGGCCCTCGGAGTACGGGATCTGGGCGAGAACCGGGAGCAGGAGCTCAAGGTCAAGGCACCGGACTGCCAGGACGTGACATGGCACTTCGTCGGCCAGTTGCAGTCGAACAAGGCCCGCTCGGTGGTCCGCAACGCGTCCGTCGTGCACTCGGTCGACCGCTCCTCCCTGGTGAAGGCGCTCTCCCACGCGGCCGTCGAGGAGGGACGCGTACTGCGCTGCCTCCTGCAGGTGAGCCTTGCGGCGTTCGGGCCGGCGGAGGCGGCGACCGGCAGAAGCCGGGGCGGCGTCGAGCCGGACGACGTACCGGCGCTGGCCGCTGAGGTCGCCGCGGCAGACGGCCTGGAACTCGGCGGAGTGATGGCTGTCGCGCCGCTGGGATCCGACGCCGACGAGGCGTTCGGGGGACTCGAGAACGTAGCCTCGCGGTTACGCTCCGAACATCCCGGCGCCGACTGGATCTCGGCCGGCATGAGCGCCGATCTTGACGCCGCGATCAGGCGTGGAGCGACACACGTTCGGCTCGGGCGCGCATTACTCGGTACGCGTACTCCTCTGGGTTAGTGTCGACATCGAGCAGGTTCTGAGACCTGCCCGTATTCGTCGGCGGAAGTACCGGACCGAGGGGCTGGAGGGCCATGAGCGGCGCGTTGCGCAAGATGGGTGTGTACCTCGGCTTGGTCGAGGACGGGGAGCGCTACAACGCTCGCTACGACGACGACGAGTACGAAGACGGCTATGACGACTACGAGGACGAGGCCGTCGACGGGGAGTCCCACGAGACAGAGCCGGTGACCGCGCGTCCCGACGAGCAGGTCGGCACCGTCAGCAAGTTCCCAGATCGACGTGGCGTGACTGCTTCCCCGGAGGTTACCGAGTTGGCCCGCATCACCACCGTGCACCCGCGCAGCTACAACGAAGCGCGCGTGATCGGTGAGCACTTCCGTGACGGCACCCCCGTCATCATGAACCTGACCGAGATGGACCACTCCGACGCCAAGCGGCTGGTCGACTTCGCCGCCGGGCTGATCTTCTGCTGCCGGGGCTCGATCGAGCGGATCACCACCAAGGTGTTCCTGGTCTGCCCACCCAACGTGACGTTGGCCGCGGAGGAGAAGGAAAAGATCGCCGCGGACGGGTTCTACAACCAGAGCTGAGGCCCGGTTTCCCCGGTCTTCTACACTCTTGTCTGACATGGATGCTCTCGTGCTGGTCCTCACCGTTCTCAGCTGGGTGCTGCTCGCCTTCTTCCTGATGCTGGTGGCGCGCTTCGTGCTCAGTCTGATCGTCATGTTCGCGCCCCAGTGGCACCCGAAGGGCCCGCTCCTGCTGCTCTTCGAGGTGGTCTACTCGGTCACCGACCCGTTCCTGCGGCCGCTGCGGCGGATCCTGCCCCCGATCGGTGCCGGTGGCATCCGGATCGACCTGTCGATGCTGATGCTCTTCGTGCTCGTCTCACTGGCGATGTCGATCAACTCGACCGCGATCAGGTCGTTGTGATCTTGACGGAACCGGCTGATTCACAAGGGAGTCGGAGCGTGAGGACTCCAGGACCTGGGTAGGAGCAGAGCCGAGAAACTCCGACCACGGGGAACGTTATCGCCCGCCCGGATTCCGCCAGAACACAACGAAGCGATAACGTGATCTACTGAGTCGCCGAGGTCAACGCCTGCGGGGACTCAGCCAAGACACAGACAAACGAGGTGAAAGATGCCGCTGACGCCGGATGACGTCCGCTCGAAGCAGTTCACGCCCGTCCGATTGCGGGAGGGCTACGACGTCACTGAGGTCGACTCCTTCCTTGACGAGGTCGAGGCCGAGCTCGAGCGACTTCTCGCCGAGAACGAGGAGCTGCGGGCGAAGCTTGCCGCCGCTCAGCGCGCCGGGAGTGGGCAGGACCGCCCGGTGGTCGACCAGACCGCCGCCCTGCCGCCTGTCGTGCAGCAGCCCAAGCCGGCTCCAGTTGTCGTGGAGAAGCCCGAAGAGAAGCCACCGCCAGTCGTCGCTCCTGCGGTAGCGGCCGCGGGGGCTGCTGCGGCAGCAGGAACCGTCGGCGACGCGTCCAGCTCCGCCGTGCGGCTGCTGGAGATGGCCACCAAGCACTCCGACGACCTGGTCCAGGAGGCGAAGGACACCGCCGACAAGATCATCGGCGAGGCCCGCGCCAAGGCCGAGCGACTGGAGAACGAGGCTCGTGGCAAGGCCGACCGGATGACCGGCGAGGCCCGTGCCCGCGCCGAGAAGCTGGACGGCGAGATCGCCGAGCGCCGCGCCCAGATGCTGGGCACGCTGGAGAAGCAGAAGGGTCAGCTCGAGCGCACCATCGACGACCTGCACGCTTACGAGCGCGAGTACCGCAGCCGGCTGAAGACGTACTTCACCGAGCAGCTGAAGGCACTCGGCAACGGCGATGACACGCTGAGCCCGCGCAACGGCTTCCGCCCGGAGGCCCGCGCCCAGGCTCACGGCCACGGCGTGTAAAGAACCACCTGACGTTCTGAGTTTGTCTGGCCTCTGACAGAGGCGGTGCTAATCCGGCAGCACCGCCTCTTCGTCATGTCCGGACAAATCTGACTGACTGTCGCTCCCTCGTGACACAGGGTCCCCACCTAGGCTGCCGGACATTCGGCCAGGACCACGGGCCCCCTCGTCCGCCGAGGGCGCCGGCACAGTCCCCGCTGCGGTGCACGATGCTGCCGACCGACCAGCTCTCCTGGTCCCGGTCTGCGAGCGCGGCGGGATGCTCCGCCGCGCTGGAACTCTCAGGCCTTGGTGAGCCAGTAGCTCAGGCCGAGTTCTTCGTCCGAACCGGTGACCGTCGTAGTGCTTGCCGGGGGCGCCGACAGGGTGAGGTCGGTCGCCAGGACCTCGCGGGCGATCTCGTCGGCGTGCTTGCCGAGGGCATCGGACAGTTCGGCGTCGGTCGACGTCAGCCAGACGGTGATCCGGTCCGACACCTCCAGGCCGGCGTTCTTCCTGGCCTCCTGCAAAGTCCGTACCACCTCGCGAGCGAGCCCGGCCTGCTTGAGCTCCGGCGTCACCTCGAGGTCGAGTGCCACTGTCTCGCCCTGCTCGTTGACGACCGACCAGCCTTCCCGCGGGCGCTCGGACAGCAGCACCTCGTCGGGGCCAACCTCGACGTTCTCGCCGTCGACCACCACGGTCGCCGTACCGGAGGCCTTCAGCGAGGCGGCCAGTTCGGCGGCGTCGGCGGCGGCGATCGCGGCCGCGACCACCGGCGTCTGCTTCGCGAACCGCTTGCCGAGCACGCGGAAGTTGCCCTTCGCCGAGTACTCGACCAGGTCCGCGCCGGCCGAGGAGAGCGGTTCCACCGAGCCCACGTTCAGCTCTTCGGAGATCTCCTTCAGCAGTTCGTCGTCCAGATCGGCGATCGCGGCGGAGCCGACCAGCGCCCGGCCCAGCGGCTGCCGGGTCCGGACCTTGGCCTCGGCGCGCGCCGACCGGCCGAGTTCGACGACCCGGCGGGCCATCGACACGTGCGTGGCCAGCCGGTCGTCGATCAACGCGGCGTCGTACTCCGGGAACGCGGCCAGGTGGACCGACTCGGCCAGCCCGGGGGTGACCGGGCGGAACACGTCCTGCCAGACCCGCTCGGTGACGAACGGGGTGAGCGGCGCCATCAACCGGGTGAGCACGTCGAGGGTCTCGTGCAGGGTGGCCAGCGCGCCGGCGTCACCCGCCCAGAACCGGCGACGCGAACGCCGCACGTACCAGTTCGACAGCACGTCGATGAACTGACCGATGACCGCGCCGAGCTTCTGCGTGTCGTACGCGGCGTAGGCCTCGTCGGTGTCGCGGACCAGCCGGTGCGTCTCGCTGACCAGCCAGCGGTCCAGCACGGAGCGCTCCGCGACCGGCGGCGCCTCGTCAGTCGGGGACCAGTCGGCGAGGCGAGCGTAGAGCGAGTGGAACGAGACCGTGTTCCAGTAGGTCAGCAGCACCTTGCGGATGATCTCGTTCAGCACGTTCGGCCCGATGCCGCGTGCCTTCCACGGCGAGCCGGAGCAGGCCATGAACCAGCGCACCGCGTCCGCGCTGTGGTCGTTCATCAGCGGGATCGGCTCGAGGATGTTGCCCAGGTGCTTGGACATCTTCCGGCCGTCCTCGGCCATGATGTGCCCGAGGCACACGACGTTGCGGTACGACGACTCGTCGAACACCAGCGTGCCGATCGCCATCAGCGTGTAGAACCAGCCGCGGGTCTGGTCGATCGCCTCGGAGATGAAGTCGGCCGGGTAGGCCTTGGCGAACTTCTCCTCCGACCCCTCGACCCACGGGTAGCCCCACTGCGCGAACGGCATCGAGCCCGAGTCGTACCAGGCGTCGATCACCTCGGCGACCCGGCGGGACTCCTCGCCACAGGTCGGGCAGGCGAAGGTGATGTCGTCGACGAACGGGCGGTGCGGATCCGTCGCGCTGACGTCGCGGCCGGCCAGTTCGCCCAGTTCGGCGAGGGACCCGACGCAGACCTGGTGGTCCTCCTCGCAGCGCCAGATCGGCAGCGGAGTACCCCAGTAGCGGGAGCGGGAGACAGCCCAGTCGATGTTGTTGCGCAGCCAGTCGCCGTACCGGCCCCACTTGACCGAGTCGGGGAACCAGTTGGTCTTCTCGTTCTCCCGCAGCAGGGCGTCCTTCACCTGGGTGGTGCGGATGTACCAGGACGGCAGGGCGTAGTACATGACCGGGGTGTGGCAGCGCCAGCAGTGCGGGTAGGGGTGCTCGTACGGCACGTGCCTGAACAGGACGCCACGTCCGGCGAGGTCGTTGACCAGGTCCTCGTCGGCCTTCTTGAAGAACTGCCCGCCGACCAGCGGTACGTCGGCCTGGAAGGTTCCGTCGGCCTCGACCGGGTTGACCACTGGCAGTCCGTACGCCCGGCAGACGATGAGGTCGTCGGCGCCGAACGCGGGGGACTGGTGCACCAGACCCGTGCCGTCCTCGGTGGTGACGTACTCGGCCAGTACGACGTAGTGCGCCGGCTCGGGGAACTCCACCAGCTCGAACGGCCGCTGGTAGTTCCACCGCTCCATGTCGCGGCCGACGTACCGGTCGGTGACGGTCCAGCCCTCGCCCAGCGCGCTCAGCAGCGGCTCGGCCACGACCAGGGACTCGTTGCCGTCGGTAGCGACGACGTAGTCGACCTCAGGATGTACTGCGACCGCTGTGTTCGACACGAGCGTCCACGGGGTCGTGGTCCAGACCAGCAGCGACGCCTTGCCGGCCAGCGGGCCGGAGGTCAGCGGGAAGCGCACGTAGACCGACGGGTCGATGACTGTCTCGTAGCCCTGCGCGAGCTCGTGGTCCGACAGGCCGGTCCCACAGCGCGGGCAGTACGGCGTGATCCGGTAGTCCTCGACCAGCAGGCCCTTGTCGTGGATCTGCTTCAGCGACCACCAGACGGACTGGACGTACTCCGGGTCCATCGTCCGGTACGGGTGTTCCATGTCCACCCAGTAGCCCATCCGGGTGGTCAGGTCGGCGAAGGCGTCGACGTGGCGCAGTACCGACTCGCGGCACTTCGCGTTGAACTCGGCGATGCCGAACGCCTCGATGTCCTTCTTGCCGTTGAAGCCGAGTTCCTTCTCCACCGCGACCTCGACCGGCAGGCCGTGGCAGTCCCAGCCGGCCTTGCGCTCGACCGAGAAGCCCTTCATCGTCCGGTAGCGCGGGAAGACGTCCTTGAAGACGCGGGCCTCGATGTGGTGGGTGCCGGGCATGCCGTTCGCCGTCGGCGGGCCCTCGTAGAACGTCCACGGAGTACCGCCGGCCGTCTGCTCGAGGCTCTTGGCGAAGGTGTCCTGCTCGTCCCAGTGCGCGAGCACGTCCCGCTCGATCGCGGGCAGATCGACCTGAGCCGGGATCTGCCGCCAGGGGGTGTTGGGGTTGTTCGCCATGTCTTTCGTCCTTCGTCGAGCCTGTCGCTTGACGAAGGGACGAGGCGCCGGCGCCGTCACCGGGTTCCCGCGGTACCACCCTCCTTGGTGACCTGAACCTGATCACCCACTTCATTTGCCCCGCTGCCGGTTCTAGTGAGTCCTCACGGACCGTTCTTCCGGCGGCTCCGGGGTGATAGCCCCATCCCAGCCTTGCGGTTTGCTGCCCAAGCATACGACTCCGCACCACCCGACTACGAATCGTTAATCAGTGGTCAAGCGAGAATTCCTCCATGAGAATTCTCGTGCGGGTGAAACCGGGTGCTTCCCGGACCGCGGTCGGCGGCCGGTACGACGGTCCGGCGGGCGTGGCCCTGGTCGTCTCGGTGGCGGCTCGCGCGGTGGAGGGACAGGCCACGAAGGCTGTTCTGCGGGCGGTCGCGCAGGCGCTGGGGGTGAAGCGGTCCGCGGTGACGCTGGTACGCGGTGCTACCAGCCGCGACAAACTGCTCGAGGTGGTGGGGAATGAGGCTGAGATCGAGCCGAGACTGAAGCAACTGCTTGCCTGATCGGCGTCCGAGATGTGGCTGTGACGCGCGAAACATCGAGCGGCCTTGAAGAACCGACTACCGTATGTCCACGGTCTGCGCGTCGGGCTGGCACGTTGCCTTTACGTGTCCTACTGTCTTGCGACCAGTCCGCTTCAGTCTCCGACGAAGGCAGGGGGTAGTCGACCATGGCTACATCGGCTCCGAAGAAGTCCGCCCCCAAACGTCCGACCGCGGCCGAGAAAAGCGCCGCGAAATCCGCCGAGCCGGCCAAGAAGACGCCGGCCAAACAGCCTTCATCGAAGAAGGCCCCTGCCAAGAAGACTCCGACGAAGAGGGTGGCCATGAAGACGAACGAGAACCGCACCCCGGCGACGGCGCCGGCCAAGTCGCCCGCCAAGAAGGCCGAGAACCTGACCGTCAAGGCCGGCGAGAGCCCCTGGTCCGCCACCGAGATGGAAGAACTGCGCGGTGAACTGGTCGCCGACGCGGCCCACCTGAAGGAAGAGATCCGCGACGCCGAGCAGGAGATCGTCGGACTGCTCCGCGACGGCGGCGACGGCGCCGGCAACGACCAGGCCGACGTCGGTTCCACCACCCTCGAGCGGGACCACGAGATGTCGCTGGCGAACAACGCCCGGGACATGCTGGACCAGATCGAGCGGGCGCTGTCCCGGATCGACGACGGCACCTACGGCGTCTGCGAGAGCTGCGGCAAGGCGATCGGCAAGGGTCGGTTGCAGGCGTTCCCGCGTGCGACACTGTGCGTGTCATGCAAAGAACGCGAAGAACGCCGCTGAGCGACCCAGGACCGTCCCAGCCCCCACGGGACTCCCAGCCAGAACCGGCCGACCTCGAGTCGGCCGGTTCTCCCTCATCCGCCCCCACTGAGGCCGCTGCTGAAGCTGCGTCCGAGAGCAGCCCTGCCGACGGCTCCAAAACTCCTGCTTCGACCGCTGGGCGGTCGGGGCGGTTGATGGTGGTGTTCGGAGTGGTTGGGCTGGTCGTGCTGGGGCTGGATCAGCTGACCAAGGTGCTCGCGTTGCAGCACCTCACGCCGGGGGAGCCGGTGAACGTGATCGGGTCGCTGCTCAAGTTCAACCTGATCCGCAACCCGGGTGCCGCGTTCAGCCTCGGGTCGGACTTCACTCCGGTGATCAGCGCGATCCAGATCATCGTCGCCATCGGCGTCGTCTGGCTGTCGCGCAAGCTCGGCTCGGTCGGCTGGGCGGTCGCGTTCGGCTTCCTGTTCGGCGGCGCGGTCGGCAACATCACCGACCGGATCTTCCGCGAGCCGTCGCCGTTCCACGGGCACGTGGTCGACTTCCTGCAGACGCCGCACTGGGCGATCTTCAACGTCGCCGACATGGCCGTCACCTCGGCCGCGATCCTGCTGGTGATCCAGACCCTGCGCGGCATCAAACTCGACGGCACGAAGGACGTGGGCAAGAAGTGAGCGGCGATTCGCGCACGGTGATGGTCCCCGACGGCCTCGCCGGTGAGCGGCTCGACGCCGCCCTGTCCCGCCTGTTCGGGGTCTCCCGGACGAAGGCCGCCGAGATGATCGAGTCCGGCCTGGTCCAGGTCGACGGCTCACCGGCGCTCAAGTCGGCCCGGGTCTCGGCCGGCGTGATGCTCGACGTCGAACTGCCCCCGCCGCCGGGTGAGATCACCGTCGTCCCGCAGACGGTCGACAACCTGCGGATCGTGCACGACGACGACGAGATCGTGGTCGTCGACAAGCCGGTCGGCGTGGCCGCGCACCCGTCGCCGGGCTGGACCGGCCCGACCGTGATCGGCCACCTCGCCGGAGCCGGCTTCAACATCTCCACCAGCGGCGCCGCCGAGCGCAAGGGCATCGTGCACCGCCTCGACGTCGGTACGTCGGGCCTGATGGTGGTCGCGAAGACGGAGTACAGCTACACCGTGCTCAAGCGCGCCTTCAAGGAGCGCACGGTGACGAAGATCTACCACGCGCTGGTGCAGGGTCATCCCGACCCGTTCACCGGGACCGTGGACGCGCCGATCGACCGGCACCCGCACCACGACTACAAGTTCGGTGTGGTGGCCGGCGGCAAGCCGAGCGTCACGCACTACGAGACGCTCGAGGCGTTCCGCTTCGCCACCCTGCTCGAGATCACGCTGGAGACCGGCCGGACCCACCAGATCCGCGTCCACATGGCCGCGATCGGACATCCGTGCTGCGGCGACCTGACGTACGGCGCCGACCCGGTCCTGGCCGAGCGCCTTCAACTCTCCCGTCAGTGGCTGCACGCCATGCGCCTGGGCTTCGCTCACCCCGGCTCGGGGGAGTACGTCGAGTACACCTCGGAGTACCCGGCCGACCTCGACCACGCTCTGGATCAGCTCGCCGACGCCCAGTGAAGCTCTACCTGTCCTCCTTCCGGCTGGGTGACCACCCCGAGCGGCTGGTCGCCCTGCTGCCGGAGGCGGGCCGGGTCGCGGTGATCTGCAACGCGGTCGACGCCGTGGATCCCGCCGTACGCCGGCAGGCGGTGGTGGCCGAGATCGAGTGGCTGACCGCCCTCGGCCTTCGCCCCGAGGAACTCGACCTCCGCTCGTACTCCGAGCGCGGCGCTCGCTTCGGCCAGGACCTGCGCGCGCGACTGGCGCAGTACGACGGTCTGTGGGTGCGTGGCGGCAACGCCTTCGTACTGCGCTCTGCCCTGGCCGCGAGTGGCGCCGACCAGTTCCTGGCTGAGCTCATCCGTTCGGAGTCCTTCGTGTACGCCGGCTACAGCGCGGGCGCCTGCGTCCTGGCCCCGAGCCTGCGTGGTCTCGAACTCTGCGACGACATCACCGAGGTCGAGGGCGAGCTGAGCTGGGACGGTCTCGGCGTGCTCGACGAGGCGATCGTTCCTCATCTGAACTCCCCGGGTCACCCGGAGGCGGAACTGGTGGAGAAGGTGCTCGCCTTCTATCAGAGCACCGGCGTGCGCCATCTACCCATGAGCGACGGCCAGGCTCTGGTTGTCGACGGCGACACGCGCGAACTCGTCTAGCTCCAGCCCAGGCCGACCGAGCGGCGGCAGCGAGCAGGCTCGTCGCCGGCCTGGACGAACAGCGCCGTGAGCATCGGTACGGCGTAGGCCAGCGCCTCGCGAGGCAGCGGGCCGGTGACCGTCAACGACGCGAGGCCGTGGCCGATGGTCCAGGTCTGGGTGGCGAGCTCGAGGGGATCGGTGTCGTCGGAGAATCGGCCGGCGGCCTTCGCGCGCGCGACCGCCTCGACCAGTCGATGGAGCGAGGCGTCCGCGGCGGCGAGGTCCTCCAGGTCGGCCTCGGCGTCGAACATCACCCGGTAGAGATCGGGATTGGCCTCGGCATTCGCCACGTACGCCGACCCGAGGGCGGCCAGATCGCGGACCGGGTCGGTCGACGGGACGACGTCGGCGAGGACCACCGCGAGCCGGGTGAAGCCCTCCTGGCGAACGGCCTTCCACAGGCCGTCGATGCCGTCGAAGTAGGTGTAGACGGCCATCGTCGACACCCCCGTCCCGTCCACCAGTGAGCGCAGCGTGATCGGCTGCCGCGCGCGGAGCATCTGTGCGGCCCGCTCGATCAGCAGCGATCGAACGGCCGGATCTTTGCGCCTGACCATGGTCTTACTATACATAACGCTGTTATGGTTTGGGTTCCGACAACTGAGGAGCGAGTCATGAGCGTGACGCTGATCAACCCCGACTGCCTGCCGAAGCCCGAGGTCTACCGGCAGTTGTCCATCGCGACTGGATCCCGGCTGGTCTTCCTGGCCGGGCAGGTGGCCCGGGACAGTGAAGGCCGGCCGGTCGGCGAGGACGACCTCGCGGCGCAGGTCGAGCAGGCGTATCTCAACATCGGGAACGCGCTGACGGAGATCGGTGGGTCGTTCGACGATGTGGCCAAGCTGACGGTCTATGTCGTCGACTGGCACCTCGACAAGATGCCGCTGCTGGGCGAAGGCGTCGCTCGCGCGGCCGCCAAGCTCGGCGTCGATCCGGTCAAGCCGATCACCCTGCTTGGTGTCGCCGCGCTGGGGGAGCCGGATCTGCTCGTCGAGGTCGAGGCCACCGCTGTCCTCGACTAGCTCATCTGGCGGCTTGATCGGCGAGTTCGACGATGGCCTTTATGAGCGCGGAGCCGTGCACGAGTGCGGAGTCGTTGTGGTTGGCGCCCGGTATCTCGACCAGGTTCTTCAGCGTGGGAGTTGCTGCTGCCACCGATCGACTCTGCTCCGGCGGGACGACGGAGTCGTTGGCGCCGAGCACCACCACGACTGGGGCCTTCACGCGAGCGAGTTGCTCGGCCAGCGGGAAGTCGTCGCGGAGTAACAGGCTGACGGGAAGAAATGGGTAGTGCTCCCGGCCGACTGAGGCGAGGTCGACGAACGGCGAGCGCAGTACCAGTCCGTCTGGGGGTGTCTCGGTGGCGAGTTCGGTGACCACCGCGGCGCCGAGGCTTTCGCCGTAGTACAGGATGCGGTTGGCTTCATGGGTGAGAAATCGCTGGGCCGCGCGGACGTCGTGGGCGAGGCCGCGCTCGCTCGGACTACCTTCATTGCCGCCATAGCCGCGGTAGTCGAACAGCAGGACGGTCAGCCCCTCGGCAGCCAGAGCTCGCGCCAACGGTGCTCGATCTGCTCGGTTGCCCGCGTTTCCGTTGGCGACCAGTACTGCGATGCCGCGGTCGGGATTGGCGGGCGGGACCAGCCAGGCGCCGAGCTGTACGCCGTCGTCTGTCTCGAGTACCACGTCGCGCGCGCCGGGCAGTACTGTCGCCGCCGGCGCGACGGCGGTCGTGTCGGGCAGGTAGATGAGGCGGCGCTGGAATCCCCAGACGAGGGCGAGGACCAGCAGCACCACGGCAGCTGCGACTAACCCGACCCTGACCACGCACCCAGTGTGCCGGGCCGGGGTCGCGAGCAAGCTCGCAGCTGTGGTTGAGCGGAGAGCCGCGACCGGATATCGGGCGATTTCGCGGGCGCCGGACGGGCTGCTCGGAGGGGCACCGCAAAAGTGTCAGAAGGCCCGCATAGGCTGTCCCAGTCCCGCTCACACACGCCTCTGGGAGGTCTGCGAAGACATGGCGTCCAGCGACAGTTTCGTGCATCTACATGTGCACACCGAGTACTCGATGCTGGATGGCGCCGCGCGGATCGACGAGTTGTTCAAGACCGCCCAGGAAATGGGCATGCCGGCGATCGCGACCACCGACCACGGCTACGTGTTCGGGGCCTACGAGTTCTGGAAGACGGCGAAGAAGTACGACGTCAAGCCGATCATCGGCGTCGAGGCGTACCTGACGCCGCACACCCACCGCAGTGAGCGGAAGCGGGTCAAGTGGGGCGACGCGAACAGCGGCCGCGACGACGTCTCGGGCAGCGGTGCCTACACCCACATGACGCTGCTCGCGAAGAACACCAGCGGCATGCACAACCTGTTCAAGATGTCGTCGCTGGCCAGCCTCGAGGGGTACTACTTCAAGCCCCGGATGGACCGCGAGCTGCTGCAGACCTACGGCAAGGGCCTGATCGCGACCACCGGCTGCCCGTCGGGCGAGGTGCAGACCCGGCTCCGGCTCGGGCAGTACAAGGAGGCCGTCGAGGCGGCCGCCGAGTTCCGCGACATCTTCGGCGCGGAGAACTACTACTGCGAGCTGATGGACCACGGGCTCGGCATCGAGCGCAACATCCAGGGCGACCTGCTGAAGCTGGCCAAGGAGCTCGGCCTGCCGCTGGTCGCCACGAACGATCTGCACTACACCAAGCCCGAGGACTCGGTCGCCCACGCGGCGCTGCTGTGCGTGCAGTCGGGCTCGACGCTGTCGGACCCGAACCGGTTCAAGTTCGACGCGAACGAGTTCTACGTGAAGACCGCCGCCGAGATGCGCGAGGTCTGGAAGGACTACCCGGAGGCCTGCGACAACACGCTGCTGATCGCCGAGCAGTGCGACGTCAGCTTCACCGAGGGGGAGGGCCGGTTCATGCCGCGCTTCCCTTGCCCGGAGGGGCACAACGAGGAGTCCTGGTTCATCGCCGAGGTCGAGACCGGCCTGCACAAGCGCTACCCGGCCGGTGTCCCGGACCACGTCCGCAAGCAGGCGGAGTACGAGATCGAGGTCATCACCTCGAAGGGGTACGCCGGCTACTTCCTGGTCGTCGCCGACTTCATCAACTGGGCCAAGGAGCACGGCATCCGGGTCGGCCCGGGCCGTGGTTCCGGTGCCGGTTCGATGTGCGCGTACGCGATGCGGATCACCGACCTCGACCCGCTCCAGCACGGCCTGATCTTCGAGCGGTTCCTGAACCCGGAACGTATGTCGATGCCCGACTTCGACATCGACTTCGACGACCGCCGCCGCCCCGAGGTGATCCGCTACGTCACCGAGAAGTACGGCGACGACCGGGTCGCGATGATCGTCACCTACGGCACGATCAAGGCCAAGCAGGCGATCAAGGACGCCGGCCGGGTGCTCGACTACCCGTTCGCGATGGGCGACCGGATCACCAAGGCGATGCCGCCCGCGGTGATGGGCAAGGACGTGCCGCTGTCCGGCATCTTCGACCCGAACCACAAGCGGTACTCCGAGGCCGGCGAGTTCCGCCAGCTGTACGAGTCCGACCAGGACGTCCGCAAGATCGTCGACACCGCGCGCGGGCTGGAGAACCTGAAGCGCCAGTGGGGCGTGCACGCGGCCGGCGTGATCATGTCCAGCGAGCCGCTGATCGAGCTGATCCCGATCATGCGCCGCGACCAGGACGGCCAGGTCATCACCCAGTTCGACTACCCGAGCTGCGAGACGCTCGGCCTGGTCAAGATGGACTTCCTGGGCCTGCGGAACCTGACGATCATGGACGACGCGGTCAAGAACGTCGAGGCCAGCCGCGGCATCACGCTGGACCTGGACGCGCTGGGCCGAAGCCTCGACGACGGCCCGACCTTCGAGCTGCTGGGCCGCGGTGACACGCTCGGTGTCTTCCAGTTCGACGGCGGCCCGATGCGGGCGCTGCTGCGGCTGATGAAGCCGGACAACTTCGAGGACATCTCGGCCGTCGGCGCGCTCTACCGGCCCGGGCCGATGGGCGCGAACAGCCACACCAACTACGCGCTGCGCAAGAACAAGCAGCAGGAGATCAGCTACCCGCACGACGAGCTCGCGGTCGCGCTGGAGCCGATCCTCGGAACGACGTACGGCCTGATCGTCTACCAGGAGCAGGTCATGGCGATCGCGCAGCAACTCGCGGGCTACACGCTCGGCAAGGCGGATCTGCTCCGCCGGGCGATGGGCAAGAAGAAGCGCGAGGTGCTGGACGCGGAGTACGTCGGCTTCTCCGAGGGGATGAAGGCGAACGGCTTCTCCGACCAGTCGATCAAGGCGTTGTGGGACGTCCTGGTCCCGTTCTCCGACTACGCGTTCAACAA
Organism: Kribbella sancticallisti; assembly: GCF_039530625.1. Classification (NCBI taxonomy): domain Bacteria; kingdom Bacillati; phylum Actinomycetota; class Actinomycetes; order Propionibacteriales; family Kribbellaceae; genus Kribbella; species Kribbella sancticallisti. The sequence goes on from NZ_BAAAOS010000058.1 coordinate 30,473, forward strand.
GGCGCACTCGGCGGCGTACGGGCTGGTCTCGTACTGGACCGCGTACCTGAAGGCGAACTACCCGGCGGAGTACATGGCCGCTGTTCTGACGTCCGTGAAGGACGACAAGGACAAGATGGCCATCTACCTGAACGAGTGCCGCCGGATGGGCATCAAGGTGCTGCCGCCGGACGTGAACGAGTCCGACTCGAACTTCACCCCGGTCGGTACCGATGTCCGCTTCGGCCTGTCGGGGATCCGCAACGTCGGCGTCAACGTGGTGGCCGAGATCGTCGCCGCGCGCGAGTCCGAGGGCCGGTTCACCGACTTCGTCGACTTCATCGACAAGGTGCCGCTGCCGGTCTGCAACAAGCGCGTCATCGAGTCGCTCGCCAAGGCCGGCTCGTTCGACTCGATGGGGCACGCCCGGCGCGCGGTCGTCGCGGTGCACGAGCAGGCGGTGGACGAGGCGATCGACCTCAAGCGGAACGAGGCGCACGGGCAGTTCGACCTGTTCAGCATGGGCGACGACAGCGACGAGGGGGAGGGCAACTCCCGGCTCACCGTGACGGTGCCCGAGATCGAGGAGTGGGACAAGGCGACCAAGCTCGCGCACGAGCGCGACATGCTCGGTCTGTACGTCTCCGACCACCCGCTGTTCGGCGTCGAGCACGTGCTCACCAACGGCACCGACTGCACGATCGGCCAGTTGCTCGCGGACGAGGACCGGCCGGACGGCACCCAGGTGACGATCGGCGGCCTGGTCACCGCGGTCCAGCGCAAGGTGAACAAGCGCGGTGACATCTACGCCATCGTCACCATCGAGGACCTCGAGGGTTCGATCGAGGTGATGATGTTCTCCTCGGCCTACCAGTTGGCCGCGCACCTGCTCACCAACGACGCGATCATCTTGATGAAGGGCCGGTTGCGCCGCCGCGACGACCGGGTCGAGCTGAGTGGTTCCGACGTCACCGTGCCCGACCTGACCGAGGGCCCGAGCGGACCGGTGGTGATCACCATGCCGGTCAACCGCTGTACGCCGCCGCTGGTCGAGCAACTCCGCGACGTGCTGCAGTCTCACCCGGGGATGACCGAGGTGCAGTTGCGGTTGCAGGCCCGGCAGAAGACGACCGTGATGCGAATCGGCGACCGGTTCCGGGTCACCCCGACCTCGTCGCTGATGGCCGACCTCAAGGCGCTGCTCGGCCCGTCGTGTCTGGCCGGCTGAGGCCGGTGAGCGACGATCCTTTGGCGATACGTCAGACTGGCGAGGTGAGTCACCCAGTTCAGCCTCAGCCCGGTCACTACCAGCCGGGGCAGCCGGCGCCGTACAGCCAGCATCCGTTCGGTGTGCCCATGCCGGTGGTGCAGGAGCCGAAGCTCCCGTGGGGCAAGGCGATCGCGGTCATCGTCGCGGCCTTCCTGGTCGCCGGTGTCATTGGCGGCTGGGCATGGCAGCAGTTCGCGCCGCTGGCGCAGTACACCGTGGACGAGAACGGTGGGTCGCTCGGCGAGGAGCAGATGACCAAGGTCTTCGGGCCGGACGGCGCCTTCACCTCGATCGGCTTCCTCGCCGGCCTGGTGCTCGGCGGCCTGCTGTTCTGGTGGTTGCGCAACTACGGCCCGTGGTCGGTCGGCATCGTCGTGCTGGGCTCGGCGCTGGGAGCCGGAATCGCCTGGGGTGTGGGGATGCTGCTCGGGCATGACCCGCTGCAGCCACGGCTGGAGACGGCCAGGCCCGGTGACCTGCTGGCCGCGCCGCTGGAGCTGCATACCTGGACGCCGCTGGCCTCCTGGCTGGTCGGCGCCGCCCTCGCGTCAGCGATCATCGCGGCCCTGACCTGGCGTTCAGAACCCATTGCAACCGGATCGACGCCTGCCGCGTCAGAATCGTCGCCGCAGGTGCACTAGCCTGTTTCGGCCCGGTGGTGAGGCCACCGGCGACGCGAGGGGGCTACATGTCCGACAACACCAATCCGCCGGCTGGTGGGCACCACCCGGGTGCCGCAGGCGGACCACAGGGCCCGTACGGCGGCCCACCGCAGGGACAACCCCAGCACAACCCGTACGCCGCACCGCAAGGCCAGCAAGGCCAGTACTCCGGTCAGCAGGGACCTGGTTCGGCCCAGCCGGGTCAGCCGCAGCCGGGCCAGTACGGACAGCCTGGCCAGCAGCCCGGCCAGTACGGACGGCCCGGCCAGCAGCCTGGGCAGTACGGCCAGCCGCAGAACCCGCAGTATGGACAGCAGGGTCCGCAGTACCAGGGCCAGCAGGGTCCGCAGTACGGCGGAGGCCAATCGCAGCAGGGGTTGTGGCCGCAGCAGGGGCAGCCGGACTACCCGCAGCCGATGCAGGGCAACTACCCGGGTGGTGGCGGACAGCCGCCGTACGGGGCGTTCCCGCAGGCGCAGCAGTGGCAGCCGGAGCCGAAGAAGAATCGCGGCAAGCTGGTCCCGCTGGTCGCGGTCCTGGCCGTGCTCGCGGTCGTTGCCGGCGGCAGCATCTTCGCCTACGCCCGTCTCAGCGGTGGTGACCAGCCGGCCGCGGTCCTGCCCGGCAACGCCGTCGGCTACGCGCGGATCGACCTGAACCCGTCGGCCGGCCAGAAGGTCGCGGCGCTGCGGTTCCTGATGAAGTTCCCGTCGGCCAAGGAAAAGATCGGGCTGACCAGCGACAACGACGACCTGCGGCAGAAGCTGTTCGAGCTGATCAAGAAGGAGTCCGGCGACGACCTGGCCGCCGTCGACTTCGACAAGGACGTCAAGCCGTGGCTCGGCGACCGGGCCGGGGTGGCCGCGGTTCCGGGCAAGGACGGCGAGGAGCCGGACGGCATCGTCGCGGTCGAGGTCAAGGACGAGGGCAAGGCCAACGCCGGCCTGGACAAGCTGTTCGCGAACGAGAAGGACAAGCCGGGCCGCGCGTTCAGCAACGGCTACGTGATCCTGTCCGACGACCAGCCGACGGTCGACGCGGCGGTTGCCGCCAGCAAGGACAACCCACTGTCCGAGAACGCCAAGTTCAGCAAGGACATGGACGCGCTCGGCGAGCAGGGCTTCGTCTCCTTCTGGGCCGACACCAAGGCGCTCACGCTGGCCGCGGGCAAGAAGCTGACCGATGAGCAGCGGGCGGCGGTGCCGGAGGGCAGCATGGCCGCGGCGCTGCGGTTCGACGCGCAGTACGTCGAGCTGAAGGGGATCGTGCACGGCGACCAGAGCGTGAAGGTGAACACCTCCAACGCCGGCGACGTCGTCGCGAAGCTGCCGGACACGACCGCCGGGGCGGTCGCGGTGTCCGACGGCGAGAACCTGCTCAGCACGGCCTGGACGCAGATGGAGAAGGCCGGCGGGCTCAACCTGGGTGAGCTGACGAAGAACTTCACCGCGGAGTACGGCCTGACCCTGCCGGACGACCTGAAGACGCTGCTCGGCAAGAACTTCGCCGTCGTGGTCGACAAGGACTCCGCCGACGGCCCCAAGATCGCCGCCCGGATGGAGACCGACCCGGCCAAGGCCGAGGCGGTCGTGGGCAAGGTGAAGGAACTGCTCAGCACCCGGACCCGGCTGAACATCCCGATCGAGCTCGCGAAGGACGGCAGCACGCTGGTCGCCGCCACCGACAAGAGCTACGCCGAGCAGGTGCTGAAGGGCGGCAACCTCGGCCAGTCGGAGAGCTTCAAGCAGGCCGTGCCGGACGCGTCCGACGCGGTGGCGGTCGGCTACGTCGACTTCGCCGGCCTGTCGGCGCTGAACGAGGAACTGTCCTCGAACAAGGACTACGCCGCGCTCCGCTCGGCCGGCTTCTCCACCCGGAGCACCGGCGACGGCGAGGCCGACTTCACCCTGCGGGTGGTCGCGAAGTAATCCGCTCGAAGAAGACCCGGACGGCTTGAGACGCAGCCGTCCGGGTCTTCTGGCTTTCTGTGCGCCGCGATGTCGAAAACCGCCGGCCGGTCTCTACCTAGGGATGACACACCCCCTGGAAAGGACCCTTGAGATGAACCACATCACCGACATCCGCACCATCGCGATCCCCGTCACCGACCAGGACCGCGCGCTCGACTTCTACGTCGGCAAGCTGGGCTTCGAGAAGCACATGGACGCGCCCCTCCCGCAGCTCGGCGGCCGCTGGATCGTCGTCGCCCCGCCCGGCACCTCCACCACCCTCGCCCTGACCCCGGCTTCGGACGCCACTCCTGCCGGCACCGACACCGGCATCCGTCTCGTCACCCCCGACGCTGCCGCCGCCCACACCGCCCTGACCACCGCCGGCGTCACCACCGACGACCTCCTCGCCTGGCCCGGCATCCCGCCGATGTTCACCTTCCGCGACCCCGACAACAACCAGCTCTACCTGATCGAGGAGTAGCGGCCCCTGTCATACCCTGCAGGTATCAGGAGGTGGGTGGCGTGGACGTCGACCTGCGCAAGATCCGGTACTTCGTGGCGCTGGCTGAGGAGCTGCATTTCGGCCGGGCGGCTGAGCGGTTGCACATCGCTCAGCCGGTGTTGTCGCGGCAGATCCGGGCGTTGGAGGACGAGCTCAAGGTCCAGCTCCTCGTCCGGACCAAGCGGGCGACCGAGTTGACCGCGGCCGGGCGGCAGTTGCTGGACGACGCGCGGCCGTTGCTCGCCTCGGCGGAGGCGGCGCGGCGCCGGGTGGTGCAGGCGTCACGGGGGACGAGGACGTTCACCATCGGCTTCATGCCCGGCATCACCGTCACCGCCGCCGTGCGCGCGTTCACCGCGCGGCACCCTGAGTTGACGATCGAGCTGCTCCGGACGTCCTGGCACGACCAGGTCGAGGTCCTGCGGGACGGCCGGGCGGACGTGAGCATCGTCCGGTTGCCGATCGACCAGCAGGGCTTGACCATTCGCCCACTGTTCGACGAGCCGAGGGTGGCAATGCTGCCGGCAGATCACCGGCTGGCCGGGAAGCCGTCGATCCGGATCGGCGACCTCGCGGACGAGCACCTGCTGCAGGATCCGGACGCGGTACCGGAGTGGCGCGACATCGCCGTCGAACTGCGGGAGGGGACTGCCGGCCGGGTGCCGACCTTCCAAAGTGTTGAGGAGAAGCTCGAACATGTCGCGGCACGCAACGGCATCTCTGTCCTCCCGCTGTCGACGGCGAGTTTCTACACCCGCCCCGACGTCGTCCCCGTCCCCATCGAGGACATCGGCCCGAACCATGTCTGCTTGGCCTGGTCGTCCACCCGCCGCTCCAAGGTGATCCACGACTTCGCCGATCTGGCCCTCGACGTGGTCAACGGCGAGCAAGCCGCGCCGACCTGACCCTGGAGCACGCGACCATCGAGGGATGAAGCCCGGGGCGAAGTCGGCGGTGGTGTTGGCGCTGGTGGTGGGCCTAGGCGGCTGCTCCTCGGGCAACCAGGAGTCGGCCGTGCCCGCCCCGGCCTCGACGCCAGCCCGGCAGGAACTGCCCGCTCCCGCGACCACCGCTCTCGATCCGGGCAAGGCCGCGGCGCTTCAGGCCGTGCTGGCGAAGGTGGTCGGCACTCCCGAGAGTGAGGCGGGTTCCCGAGGAGTCACGGCGGCGGTGGTGACTGACAAATGGGTGTGGTCCGGCGCCGCGGGCAAGGATGCCGCCGGGACCGCGTTGACGCCGCAGACGAGCATGGGCGTCGCGAGCATCACGAAGACCTTCGTCGCCGCGGAGGTGCTTCTGCTCGCGCAGAACAAGAAGATCGACCTGGATGCGCCGCTGTCGAAGTACGTGCAGCACAAGCTGACCGCCAACAACGCCACTGTCCGGCAGCACCTCGGCATGCGGTCCGGAGTACCGAACTATCTGCCTGACGACTACGGCCGGATGGACAAAGCGATCGCCGCGGCGCCCGGAGAGCACTGGACTCCTGAGCAGGCTCTGTCCTACGACACTGCCGAGCCGACCCAACCGGACAGCCCTTACAACTACAGCAATCCCAGCTACGTGCTGCTCGGGATGCTGATCGAGAAGGTGACCGGCGAACCACTCGCGACCGTACTGCGCCGCGACCTCGCCAAGCCCGCCGCGCTCGAGCGAGCCGCCTTCCAGGACGGGGAGAAACCCCAGCCGCCACTGGCCGAGGACCGCAACCCGATCTGCGGCCGAGCGGTCGACGGCTTCACCCCGTGCCGCGCGATCGCCAGCCTCTCCGCGGCCAATGCGGGCCTCGCCGCCGATGCGCCGACGGTCGCACGATGGGGCTACCAGCTGTACGGCGACCGCGTCGTACCGGCGGAGGTGGTCAAGCAGATGACCACCGGCGACGGCGAGTACGGCCTGGGCACGATGCTGTTCTCGCAGTCTTTCGGCGTCGGCACCGGCTACGGCCACCGCGGCAGGATCTCCCAACGGGTCACGCTGTCGTGCGGGCCTTCCTCGAAGTAGCGGCCCACGATGCGCCGGGTGGTGCCGTCGGTGTGGTCGACCAGTTCCCCGTGCGCCGGCGCCTTGTAACAGGGGTGCACGATCGACGCCACGAACCATCCTCCCGGCACGAGGACGCGGGCGATCGACCGGATCGTCGGCTCGAGCTCGGGGATGTCCATCAACGCCATGTGGCAGACGACGCCGTCGAACGAATCGTCGGCGAGCCCGTGCAGGTCGTGCGCACTGCCATGGCGGTACTCGATGCCGCGAGGGCTTTCCTGCTCGAGCGTGCGGGCGTGAGCCAGGAGTGACGGGGAGGCGTCGACGCCGACCACCGAGGCGCCGAGGTCCGCGAGGCGTCTGGCGTCGCGCCCTTGACCACAGGCGATCGCGGCGACCCGCTGGCCGCGGACGTCACCCACCATCTCGTCGAACGTCGGATCGTCCAGGCCGGCACCGTCGGGGTCGACGGTCGCGTGGTAGACGTCGGCCAGTTCTTCATAGGCACTCGTGATGTCGGTCATGTGTTGTCCAACGGCGCCGGCCCGGCCGAAGTTGCCTTGTCTGCTGTCGGCCTACTCCTCGGCGGCCAGCGTCGCCAGCACACCCTCGCCGTACTTCGCCAGTTTGTTCTCACCCACGCCGCTGATCTTCCCGAGCTCGGCCAGCGTGCTCGGCAGGTCGGTCGCGATCTGCCGCAGCGTGGCGTCGTGGAAGATCACGTACGCCGGGACGCCCTGCTCCTTGGCGACGGCACCTCGCCAAGTACGCAGCCGCTCGAACACCGGCGCGGCCTCGGGAGCGAGATCCACGGCGGCCTTCTTCTTCCCACCGCTCGAGCGGGAGGACCGGCCGACCCGCTCGGGCTCGCGGCGCATCATCACGTCGCGACGCCGGCCGAGCACCTCGGCGCTGTCGTCGGTGAGCAGCAGGGTGCCGTAGTCACCTTCCACCGCGAGCAGTCGCTGGGCAAGGAGTTGGCGGACCACGCCGCGCCACTCGGTGTCCTTCAGTTCGGTGCCGATGCCGAACACCGTCAGTTCGTCGTGCCGGAACTGCGAGACCTTCGGGGTGACCTTGCCGAGCAGGATGTCGATCACCTGACCCGCGCCGAACTTCTGGTTGCGCTCGTGCTGCAGCCGGTAAACGGTCGAGAGCAGCTTCTGTGCCGCGATCGTGCCGTCCCAGGACTCCGGTGGCGTCAGGCAGGTATCGCAGTTGCCGCAGGGCTCGCCGTCCTGTGTTGCATTCATTCCCCGCCCCACCGCCCCGGTCTGGCCGAAGTACGCGAGGAGTTGTTGCCGGCGGCACTGCACGGTTTCGCAGAGGGCGAGCATCGCGTCGAGGTGCGTGCCGAGGCGACGGCGGTGCGCGGCGTCGCCCTCGGAGGTGTCGATCATCTTGCGCTGCTGCACGACGTCCTGCAGCCCGTAGGCCAGCCAGGCGGTCGACGGCAGTCCATCGCGGCCCGCGCGACCGGTCTCCTGGTAGTAGCCCTCGACCGACTTCGGCAGGTCCAGGTGCGCGACGAACCGCACGTCCGGCTTGTCGATCCCCATCCCGAACGCGATCGTCGCGACCACGACCAGCCCGTCCTCACGAAGGAAGCGGGACTGGTGCTTCGCCCGCATCCTGCTGTCGAGGCCGGCGTGGTACGGCACCGCCTCGATGCCGTTCTGGGTCAGGAACGTCGCGGTCTTCTCGACACTGTTGCGGGACAGGCAGTACACGATGCCCGCGTCGCCGGCGTGCTCGGTCCGCAGCAGGTCGAGCAACTGCCGCTGCGGATTGTCCTTCGGCACGATCCGGTACTGGATGTTCGGCCGGTCGAAGCTGGCGACGAAGTGCTTGGCCTCGGCCAGGTTCAGCCGGGTCGCGATCTCCCGGTGGGTGGCCTCGGTCGCGGTGGCGGTCAGCGCGATCCGCGGTACGTCGGGCCAGCGCTCGTGCAATTCCGAGAGCATCAGGTAGTCGGGCCGGAAGTCGTGGCCCCACTGGGAGACACAGTGCGCCTCGTCGATCGCGAACAGCGAGATCTTGCCCTGGTCGAGCAGCCGAACGGTCTGCTCGACCCGGAGCCGCTCGGGCGCCAGGTAGAGCAGGTCGAGCTCGCCGGACAGGAACGCCTGCTCCACCTCGCGGCGCTGCTCGTAGTCCTGGGTCGAGTTGAGAAACCCGGCCCGTACGCCGAGCGCCGTCAGCGCGTCCACCTGGTCCTGCATCAACGCGATCAGTGGCGAGATGACCACCCCGACGCCCGATCGGACCAGCGCCGGGATCTGGTAGCACAGCGACTTGCCGCCACCGGTCGGCATCAGTACGAGGGCGTCACCGCCACCGACCACGGTCTCGATGATGTCCTGCTGCTCGCCGCGGAACGAGTCGTACCCGAACACCCGGTGCAGGACCTGCAGGGCCTCGCTCGAGGTGTCGTCCAGCGGCTGGGTCGTCTCGGTCACCCGGCGATTCTACGGAGATTCGGCCGTCACTGTTGGGGGCCTGTGGACGACGCGCCGATCTCGCCGCCGTACGTGCCGACACTCCACACGTTGCCCTCGAAATCGGTGACGGCGAACCCGCGCGATCCGTAGTCCTCGTCGCGCATCTCCCGGAGCACGGTCGCCCCCGCCGCCATCACCTTCGGCCACAACGCGTCCGGGTCGTCGTGCACGAGGTACACGGCGGCGGCCTGGTCCACGTACTTGTCGAACTCGTTCGGCTCGGCGTTGCGGTCGATCGAGCTCACCATCACGCCACCACCCGCGGGCCAGGCCAGCTCGGCGTGGGCGATGGACCCTTCGGCGACTCCCGGGTACTGGGCGACGAGGCTGAACCCGAGGCCTTCGGTCAGGAACTTCAGCGCGGCCTGGCCATCCCGGTAGATCAGGGTTGGCCAGACGCCGATCTTGGTGTCTGTCTTCGTGTCCATGACCTCAGACTGGCTCGTCCACCCCGGCATCGTCTTGTACGAATGGGAGCTCCTCGGTGATCCACTGCCGCGGCGAACACCCGGCCAGCGAGTGCCACTCGCGGGTCAGGTGCGCCTGGTCGGCGTACCCGAGGTCAGCCGCGAGATCAGCCAACCGGGTCCTCGGCCGCCGCTTCAGCCGCCCGACCGCCTGCTCGAACCGCATCACCCGCGCCGCCACCTTCGGCGCCAGCCCGTACTCCGTCCGGAACCGCTCCGTCAGGTGCCGCCGGCTCCAGCCGACCTCCGCCGCCAATTCCTGTACTCCGACGCCGCCCGCCGTCTCACACAGCCGTCGCCAGGCCCAGCTGAGCTCGGCCTGCGGCGCGGGGATGGGCTCGTCTCGCCACGCCTCGAGCAGCAGCGTCTCAACGATGGTGAACCGCTGCTCCCAGTCCTGCGCGGCCCGTAGCCGCTCGCCGAGCTCCTGGGCGGACTGGCCGAGTAGCTTGTCGACATCCAGCACGACCGAGGCCAGCTCGCCGGATGGAAGCCCGAGCAGGGCCCGTGAACCAGCCGGGGTCAGGCCGAGCTGGAGACCGGACATGTTGGGGGAGTCGCCGATCCGGACAGCGGTCGAGTGCAGGCCGCTCACGGCGGTGGTGAACTTCTCCACCGGTGCGCCCGGCCAGGCGATGCCCAGCGGCTCGTCCAGACTGATCACGACCGTCAGACACCGCGTCGGCAGCCCGCGGTGCAGCTCCGGCGGATCACCCTGGTAGGCGTAGCCGACGAAGTCGCCGAGATACGGGCGCAGCGCGGGATGGATCCGCCGCCCGAGAAGCTCGAAGCCCTCCATCTCCCCAGGCTAGAGCGACCCGCCGACAGAAGTCCCGACCCCGCCGGCCGGAAGATCCGCCATCCGGGACTGGCGTTTCGGCATCTGGACCGCTAGTGGCACCATGCAAGGAGCTGTTCCGAGAACCTTTGGAGAGATCGTCGTGCCTGAACTGAGGTCCCGTACCGTCACCCACGGCCGCAACATGGCGGGCGCCCGCGCCCTCATGCAGGCCTCCGGCGTCGCCAGAGAGGACTTCGGCAAACCGATCATCGCCGTGGCGAACAGCTTCACCGAGTTCGTCCCCGGCCACACCCACCTCCAGCCGGTCGGCCGGATCGTCTCCGAGGCGATCCACGCGGCCGGCGGGATCGCGCGTGAGTTCAACACGATCGCGGTCGACGACGGCATCGCGATGGGCCACGGCGGCATGCTCTACAGCCTGCCGTCGCGCGACCTGATCGCCGACTCGGTCGAGTACATGGTCGAGGCGCACTGCGCGGACGCGCTGGTCTGCATCTCCAACTGCGACAAGATCACCCCGGGGATGCTGATGGCCGCGCTGCGGCTGAACATCCCGACCGTGTTCGTCTCCGGCGGTCCGATGGAGGCAGGCCGGGCCACCCTGGTCGACGGCACCGTACGCAAGCTGGACCTGATCGACGCGATGTCCGAGGCCGTCAACGAGAACGTCTCCGACGCCGACATCCTGCGGATCGAGGAGAACGCCTGCCCGACCTGTGGATCCTGCTCGGGCATGTTCACCGCGAACTCGATGAACTGCCTGACCGAGGCGATCGGCCTGTCGCTGCCGGGCAACGGCTCGGTGCTGGCGACCCACACCGCCCGCAAGGCCCTGTACGAGAACGCCGGCCGCACCGTCGTCGAGATCACCAAGCGGTACTACGACACCGACGACGACACCGTGCTGCCCCGGGTGGTCGCGTCGCGGGCCGCGTTCGAGAACGCGATGGCGCTCGACATCGCGATGGGTGGTTCGACCAACACGATCCTGCACCTGCTCGCCGCCGCCCAGGAGGCCGAGGTCGACTTCGACCTGGACGACATCAACGCCGTCTCCCGCCGGGTGCCCTGCCTGGCGAAGGTCGCGCCGAACGTCGCACCCGGCGGCACGTACTACATGGAGGACGTGCACCGGGCGGGCGGCATCCCGGCGATCCTCGGCGAGCTGTACCGCGCCGGGCTGCTGAACGAGGACATCCACACCGTGCACAGCGCTTCGATCGACGAGTGGCTGAAGAACTGGGACGTCCGCAGCGGGTCGCCCTCCGCCGAGGCGGTCGAGCTCTGGCACGCGGCGCCCGGGTGCAAGCGGTCCGCGACGGCGTTTTCGCAGTCCGAGCGCTGGGAGACTCTCGACACCGACGCTGCCGGCGGCTGCATCCGCGACGCCGAGCACGCGTACTCCGCTGACGGCGGCCTGGCGGTCCTCAAGGGCAACCTGGCAGTCGACGGGTGTGTGGTGAAGACGGCGGGCGTGGACGAGTCGATCTGGACCTTCCAGGGCCCTGCGGTCGTCTGCGAGTCGCAGGAGGAGGCGGTGGAGAAGATCCTCGCCAAGGCGGTCCGGCCCGGCGACGTCGTCGTGATCCGCTACGAGGGTCCCAAGGGTGGGCCTGGGATGCAGGAGATGCTCTACCCGACGTCGTTCCTGAAGGGCCGGGGGTTGGGCAAGGTCTGCGCCCTTGTCACCGACGGCCGCTTCTCCGGCGGTACTTCGGGTCTGTCGATCGGCCACGCGTCGCCCGAGGCGGCGTCGGGCGGCACGATCGCCCTGGTGCAGGACGGCGACCAGATCCGCATCGACATCCCGAACCGCTCGATCGAGCTGCTGGTCTCCGAGGATGAGCTCGCAGTTCGCCGCGAAGCCCTTGGTGGCGTCTACGCACCCAAGTCTCGGGACCGCAAGGTCTCCGCGGCTCTGCGCGCTTACGCCGCGATGGCCACCAGCGCGGACAAGGGCGCGGTACGGGACATCAGCAAGCTCGGCTGAGGCCTGTCAGCGGAGTGGTTCGAGGTCGAAGGCGAGGGTGATGGCTTCGGCCAGGGCGGCTTCCTGGTCGGGGAGCAGATAGCCGATCAGGCGGCCGAGCTGGACCTTGGGGATGGTCTGGATGTTGTCGCAGCTGATCGCGCTGGGGTGGTCCAGGCCGTTCTGAGAACCGACCAGGACCTCGGTGGACAGGCCGCGGATCGTGCTGGTGATCGGGGCGACGGTGACGTTGGTCAGCCGCGGCCGGATCAGCTCGCGGGTGAGTACGACCACCGGCCGGGGCTTGTCGAGCCGGGCGACGTGCAGCGGGCGCATCAGTCGAGGTCGGACAGCGCAGTACCACCGGCGTAGCTCGCGAGTCCGTCCAGGTCGGAGGGCTCGCCGTACTCGGCGAGAATGGCCGCGTCCCGCTCGGCCAGCTCCCGGCGACGCTCACGCTCCATCGCCCGGGCGACCACGGACGCCCGGCTGGAGGCCTTGTTGTCGTCGACCAGCCGGTCCATGAACTCGACCAGTTCGTCCGGCAACCGCACGGTGATCTGCTTACTCATACCAAAACCATACCGCTCCGGGATTCACTTCTCCACCGGTGACCTACCTCCAGCACCTCAGCTGCCGGACTGAGGGCTCAGTTCGGTGACATGTCCGCCCAGGCCAGGTCGGTGGCCGGGAGCGAGGGGAGCGCCGAGATGGCGGACAGTTCGTTGTCGAGCAGGCCGACCAATTGAGCCAGTCGGGTGGTGGTGTCGATGGCCTCGAGGAGCTTCTGCCGGTCGGGGGTGAGCAGGGTCATGGCGGCCGAGATCAGGTACGAGAGGGTGCCGGGGTCGTCGGGCAGGGAGCCGATGCGCAGGCCGGGCTGGGAGATCTCGGTGACGGCGGCGGCGTACTTGCGGAAGCGCTGGACGGCCACCGTCGCCGCGCCGAGGGGGTCGTCACCGGGCTCCTCGTCCAGCCATTCGACGTCGGCGACCAGGTAGTCGCCGCCGCTGTCGAGCTCGGCCACCTTGAACCGGCGGTTGCCGGTCAGGGTGATCTCGACCGGTCCGTCGTCGTCGGCGTCCAGGCTGATCTCGGAGATGGTTGCCGCGCACCCGGTGCCGTAGAGCGACCGGAACACCCGGTCGCCGAGCTCGTAGCCGTCCCGGACCGCCACGGCGCCGCAGACGAGTTCGCCGCCGTTCTCGACCAGATCACGGATCACCGCCCGCCCCTGCACGTCGGTGACGGGAATCGGGAGCACCAGCCCGGGGAAGATCACTGTCTCGACAGTGAGAAGCGGCAGGCGGGAGTCCATGCCGTCGAGCCTAGGGCATCCGGCTCCATCCGCTGCGTGCTGCGCGGCACTCGGTGGGCACCTGACAGCACCGCAGGAGAGGTCACGATGGCCAGGGCATCGCAACCTCTCCCGCGGCACTGTCAGGCACTCCACCGAGCACCTGCTCGCGACCGCAGCGGATGGAGCCGCATGCCCATGCCAACCACCCGGGGCGGTGGTCCGCGCAGTAGACGGCGCGCGGAGGCCGGGGGAGGCGACCACTAGACTTGGGCTCATGATTCGCCGCGTCGACCTGCGGGGCCGAGTGGCAGCCGGAGAGGTTCTTGACCTCGAAGCCCTGGTCCCCCGAGCCGTATTCGACGTCGAGGCCGCCCTCGACGTTGCCCGACCCATCTGCCTGGACGTCCGTCATCGCGGTGTCGAGGCGATCAGGGAGTACGGCGAGAAGCTCGACCATGTGCGGGTGGAGGACCTCCGGGTCCCGGCCGAGGCGCTCAAGACGGCCCTGGAGGAGCTCGATCCGGCGGTGCGGAGCGCCCTGGAGGAGTCGATCCGCCGGGTCCGCGAAGTCAGCGAGGACGAGCTGGGCGGTGACGTGGAGTCACAGCCCGCGCCGGGTGGCCGGGTCACCCAGCGGCTGGTTCCGGTGCAGCGCGTCGGCCTGTACGTCCCGGGTGGACGGGCGCCGCTGGCGTCCAGCGTCGTGATGAACGTCGTCCCGGCTCAGGTAGCGGGGGTGACTTCGCTCGCTCTGGCATCGCCGCCTCAGAAGGAGTTCGGCGGACTGCCGCACCCGACGGTCCTCGCGGTCTGCGCGATGCTCGGGATCGACGAGGTCTACGCGATGGGCGGCGCGCAGGCGATCGCCGGCTTCGCGTACGGCTTCGAGGGTTGCCGCAAGGTCAACCTGGTCACCGGTCCGGGCAACATCTACGTGGTCGCGGCCAAGCGGTTCGTGCAGAGCGAGGTCGGCATTGACTCCGAGGCCGGCCCGACCGAGATCGCCGTGCTCGCCGACGACACCGCGAACGCCGCGCACGTCGCGGCCGACCTGATCAGCCAGGCCGAGCACGACCCGATGGCGGCCAGCGTGCTCGTCACGCCCAGCGAGACCCTCGCGGCCGCGGTCGAGGCCGAGTTGGAGCAGCAGGTTCCCCGGACGAAGCACCGCGAGCGGGTGGAAGAGGCACTCGGCGGCCGGCAGTCGGCCGTAGTACTGGTGGACGATCTGGATCAGGGCACCGCGGTGGTGGACGCGTACGCGGCCGAGCACCTCGAGATCCAGACGGCCGACGCCGAGGAGCGGGCCGGGCTGATCACCAACGCCGGCGCGATCTTCGTCGGTGGCTGGTCGCCGGTCTCCCTGGGCGACTACCTCGCCGGGTCCAACCACGTGCTGCCGACGGCCGGCTGCGCGTGCCACTCGTCCGGCCTGTCCGTGCGCAGCTTCCTCAAGGCCATGCACGTCGTGAATTACTCCCGCGAGGCGCTGCAGGAGGTCGCCGGGCACGTTGTCGCGCTCGCGAACGCCGAGGACCTGCCCGGGCACGGCGACGCGGTGGCGGTCAGATTCAAGGGCGAAAGCTGATGGGCCGCTTCGACGGCCTGCCGTTGCGGGACGAACTGAAGAGCTTCGAGCCGTACGGCGCACCGCAACTGGACGTGCCCTTCCTGCTCAACGTCAACGAGAACCCGTACCCGCCGAGCGAGGCGGTCGTCGCGGACATCACCGCGTCCGTGGCGGAGGCGGCCCGCGGACTGAACCGGTACCCGGACCGCGAGTTCCTCGCCCTGCGCGCGGACCTCGCGGCGTACCTGGGTCGTGAGTCGGGAGCCAACCTCACCGCCGAGCAGGTGTGGGCAGCGAACGGGTCCAACGAGGTGATGCTGCACCTGCTGCAGGCCTTCGGTGGACCAGGCCGTATCGCGCTGTCGTTCGCACCGACCTACTCCATGTACCCGGAGTACGCCCGCGACACGAACACCGGCTGGGTGGTCGGCCGCCGGTCCGAGGACTTCACACTGGATCAGAGCAAGGCACTCGCGGCGATCTCGCGGCACCGGCCGTCCGTAGTACTGCTGGCCTCGCCCAACAACCCGACCGGTACGGCGCTGCCGATCCAGCTGGTCGAGGCGGTCGCCGCCCGGACGGCCTCGATCGGGGCGGTCTTGGTGGTGGACGAGGCGTACGCGGAGTTCCGCCGGACCGGTACGCCGAGCGCGGTCACGTTGTTGCCGTCGTACCCCAATCTGGCGGTGGCCCGGACCACCTCGAAGGCGTTCGCGCTGGCCGGGGCGCGGGTCGGTTATCTTGCCGCGAGCAAGCAACTGGTCGATGCCCTGCGCATCGTTCGGTTGCCGTACCACCTGTCGGCCGTGACCCAAGCGGTCGCCCGGGCAGCGCTGCGGCACTCCGACGAGCTGCTGGGCCGGGTCGAGCAGCTCCGGGTTGAGCGGGATGAGACCGTGGAGTGGCTGCGGGCGCAGGGCCTGCGGGCCGTCGACTCGGACGCGAACTTCGTGCTCTTCGGCACGTTCGCCGACCGGCACGCCGTCTGGCAGTCGCTGCTGGACGACGGGGTACTGATCCGGGAGACCGGACCGAACGGCTGGCTGCGGGTGTCGATCGGCACCGGCGCCGAGATGGCCGCGTTCCGCGCCTCGCTGGAGAAGGTGCTCAAAACAGACGTAGGAAGGCAGACATGAGTGAGCGGAGCGAGCTCATCAAACAACACAGTGCGGTTTGTGCCTCATCCGCGCCCGGAGCGAAGCGAGGACGTGGATGAGTAGGACAGCCCGGATCGACCGGGAGACGAGCGAGTCGAAGGTGCTGGTGGAGCTCGACCTCGACGGCACCGGGCGCGCCGACATCTCCACCGGGGTCGGCTTCTACGACCACATGCTCAACGCGCTGGCCAAGCACGCGTTGCTCGACCTGCACGTGAACACGGTCGGCGACCTGGAGATCGACGCGCACCACACCGTCGAGGACACCGCGATCGGCATCGGCCAGGCGCTGCGTGAGGCGCTGGGGGACAAGAAGGGCATCCGCCGCTTCGGTGACGCGACCGTACCGCTGGACGAGGCGCTGGTGCACTGCACCGTCGACCTGTCCGGACGCCCGTACTGCGTCCACACGGGCGAGCCGGACGGCCAGGTGTACGCGATCATCGGCGGTGACTACGCCGGATCGCTGACCCAGCACGTCTTCGAGACACTCGCGTTCAACGCCGCGATCTGCGTCCACATCCGGGTGCTGTCGGGTCGCGACCCGCACCACATCGTCGAGGCGCAGTTCAAGGCGTTCGCCCGGGCGCTGCGGGCGGCCGCCGAGCTCGACCCGCGGCAGCCGGGCATCCCTTCCACCAAGGGTGCTCTGTGACCAAGAAGGTCGTCCTGCTGGACTACGGTTCCGGCAACATCCGCTCGGGTGAACGCGCGCTGCAGCGGGTCGGTGCCGACGTGACGGTGACGGCCGACTTCGACGCGGCGCTGAACGCCGACGGGCTGCTGGTCCCCGGCGTCGGCGCGTTCGAGGCCTGCATGACAGGACTGCGCGCGGTGCGTGGCGACGTCGTGGTCGACCGTCGGCTGACCGGCTCCCGGCCCGTACTCGGGATCTGCGTCGGGATGCAGATCCTGTTCGCGAAGGGGATCGAGCACGGCGTCGAGACCGACGGCTGCGACCAGTGGCCCGGTGTGGTCGAGCGACTGCGGCCCGAAGCCGGCGAGCCCGTTCCGCACATGGGCTGGAACACGGTCGACGTGCCGGCCGGGACCACCCTGTTCGACGGCATCGAGAAGGAGCGGTTCTACTTCGTCCACTCCTACGGCGTCCGCGAGTGGCAACTCACCGACACCCGGGCCTCGGTCACGCCGGCGGTCACCTGGACGTCGTACGGGGGCGACCGGTTCGTCGCCGCGGTCGAGAACGGCCCGCTCACCGCGACCCAGTTCCACCCGGAGAAATCCGGCGACGCCGGTGCGGAGTTGCTGGCCAACTGGGTTCGCTCGCTCTAGCTCTGCTGTACCACGGTGTTGCCGTGGTTTGCTCCTGACCTGCCTGGATGCGTTCTGAGGCAGCCGATTCGGGATCGATCACGTTTTGGGGAACGGCGTCCGATTTTCGGGCCGCACCCCTTCCGTAGATGACATCGGTGCTGTCACACTCACTCGCCAGAACGGTTGGAACCTTCGGGGATCCAGGAGGCCGGGCGTGCTGGCAGCGACAAATCTCGAGGTCGTCTACGACGATGTGATGCTGGTCCTGCGCGGCGTCAGCCTCGAGGTCCCGCAGGGGCGGATCGTTGCCCTGCTGGGAGCGAACGGGGCCGGCAAGTCGACGCTGCTGCGCGCCATGTCCGGGTTGCTGGACGTGCACGACGGCGAGGTACGGCGGGGCGCGATCACGCTCGACGGTGAACCCATCCACGGCCTGGGCGCCAGCCGGATAGCTGCCTTGGGCATCAAACAGGTGATGGAAGGCCGGCGGATCTTCGTCGATCTGACGGTCGAGGAGAACCTCCGGGTCGGTGGTCATGTCGCGTCGCGGGCGTTGAAGGCGAACCTCGACCGGACCTATCAGTTGTTCCCGGTGCTGGCCGAGCGGCGGCGCAAGATCGCCGGCTACCTGTCCGGCGGCGAGCAGCAGATGCTGGCGATAGGGCGGGCACTGATGTCGGACCCGCGCTACCTGCTGATGGACGAGCCGAGCCTCGGCCTGGCGCCGATGATCGTGCAGCAGATCCGGGACGTGATCGTCGAGATCAACGCGGCCGGCACCACCGTGCTGCTGGTCGAGCAGAACGCCGCGATGGCGCTGGCGATCGCCGAGCACGGCTACGTGCTGGAGAACGGCGCGATGGTGATGGACAAGCCGGCCGCCGACCTGCTGGCCGACGGCGACGTCCGCGAGTTCTACCTCGGCCTCGGCGCCGAGGGCGGGGCCCGATCGTTCCGGGACGTGAAGCACTACCGGCGCCGGAAGCGGTGGTTGTCATGACTGACCCTTCGCTGATCCCGCCCGAGCCGCCCGGTCAGGAGCCCTCGCTGACCCCACCCGAGCCGCCCGGTCAGGTGCTCGCCTTCGACGACGTGCTGCTCGAGTTCTCCGGTGTGACCGCGCTGAACGGCGTCAGCTTCACCGTCGACGCGGGCGAACTCTTCGCGATCATCGGCCCGAACGGCGCCGGCAAGACCTCCGTCTTCAACGTGCTCTCCGGCGTCTACCGCCCGCAGCGCGGCTCGGTACGGTTCGGCGACCAGAACCTGCTCGGCCTGCGCCCGCACGCGATCGCGCGGCTCGGGATCGCCCGCACCTTCCAGAACATCGAGCTCTTCTCCAACCTCACCGTGCTGGACAACCTGATGCTCGGCCGCCATCACCACCACCCGTACGGCGTACTGGCGGCGTTCGGGTGGCTCGGCAAGGCCCGGCGCAACGAACTGGCGAACCGGCGGGCGGTCGAGGAGATCGTCGACTTCCTGGAGCTCGCGCAGTGGCGGCGGATGCCGGTCGGCCTGCTCCCGTACGGCGTACAGAAGCGGGTGGAGCTCGGCCGGGCTCTGGCCTCGGAGCCGAAGCTGCTCCTGCTGGACGAACCAGTCGCCGGGATGAACCTGGAGGAGACCGAGGACATGGCCCGGTTCATCCTCGACATCCGCGACGAACTGGGCCTGCCGATGGTGATGGTCGAGCACGACATGGGTCTGGTGATGGATCTGGCCGACCGGATCATGGTGGTCGACTTCGGCCGCCCGATCCGGACCGGCAAACCCCAGGAGGTCGCCACCGATCCCGACGTGGTGCGCGCCTACCTGGGCGAGGAGCACCGGATCGTGGAGCGCGCATGAGTACCGTCACCACCGCGGTCCGGCTCGCGACGATCGCCACCCGGGTACGGGATCGGGCCGTCGCGACGCCGAACGTGATCGCCTTGCGGGAGAAGGACCTGGGCCTGTGGCAACAGGTCAGCTGGTCGCAGTACTGGTTCACGGCGGAGCAGGTCGGGCACGCGTTGCTTGCCCTCGGCATCGAGCCGGGGGACCGGATCGCGATCCACTCGGAGAACCGGCGGGAGTGGCTTTACACCGACGTCGGCGCGGTCGCGGTGCGGGCCGTCACGGTCGGCCTGTATCCGACGAACCCGGTCTCCGAGGTCGCCTACCTGCTGCGCCACTCGGGCACCCGGGTGCTGATCGCGGAGGACCAGGAGCAGGTCGACAAGGCGCTCGCCGTCGCCGACGAGCTGCCGGACCTGGAACGCATCGTCTACCTGGAGCCCCGCGGCATCCGGCACCGGTACGACGACCCACGACTGCTCGCCTGGCCGGATTTCCTTGCCTTGGGCGACGAACACCGCGATACCCATCCGGGCGCCGTGGCGGAGCGGATGGAGGCGGCCGGACCGGACGACGTGGCGACGCTGGTCTACACGTCGGGAACCACCGGTCCGCCCAAGGGCGTGATGCTGACGGTGGCGAACGTTGACTACGCCATCCAGGAACTTGTCGAACGCGGTGGCTTCACCTCGCCTCCTCCGTCGTCCAAGGACAGCGTCTTGTCCTACCTGCCCCTGTGCCACGTGGCCGAGCGCGTCTTCAGTTGCTGGTTCGGCGCCGGCGCCGGCGTCACCGTGCACTTCGCGGAGTCGATCGAGACCGTGGCGGGCAACCTGCACGAGGTGCAGCCGAGCATCCTGTTCGGGGTGCCGAGGATCTGGGAGAAGATCGCGGCCGGCGTACAGATCCGGATCAGCTCGGCGAGTTGGCTGAAACGGCACATCGGCGGCTACTGGCTGCGCCGCGCGGACTGGATCGGCGACACCCTCGCCGCGAACGGCGGCAAACACACCACCGCCTCCCGGCTGGTCCACGCGATCGGCTACCTGATCTGCTACCGCGCACTGATGGACCGGGCCGGCCTCCGCAAGGTCCGGTACGCCGCCTCGGGTGCCGCGCCGATCGCGCCCGAGGTACTGCGGTTCTTCATGGGCCTGGGTCTTCCGATGCACGAGGTGTACGGGATGACCGAGAACTCGGCCGTCGCCACCGCGAACCGGCCGGGCCGGGTCAAGGTCGGCACCGTCGGCGAAGTACACGACGGGGTGGAACTGCGGATCGACGAGAGCACCGGCGAGATCCTCACCCGGCATCCGGGCACCTTCGCCGGCTACTGGCACGACCCCGACGCGACCGCGCGGATGATCGACCCGGACGGCTGGCTGCACACCGGCGACGTGGGGGAGTGGGTCGACGGCACGCACCTGCGGATCACCGACCGGATGAAGGACCTGATCATCACCGCGGGCGGCAAGAACATCGCGCCGTCGGAGATCGAGAACGCGCTGAAGGCGTCGCCCTACATCAAGGAGGCGGTGGTGATCGGCGACCGGCGCAAGTACCTGTCCGCGTTGGTCGGGATCGAGCCGGACACCGTCGGCCACTGGGCCCAGCTGCACCGGCTGCCGTACTCGACGTACCGGGATCTGTCCTCGAAGCCCGAGGTGATCGCGCTCGTCCAGGGCGTGGTCGACGAGGTGAACGAGCGGTTCGCCACGGTCGAGCAGATCAAGACCTTCCGGATGCTCCCGAAGCTGCTGGAGCACGAGGACGGCGAGCTGACCGCGACCCAGAAGGTGAAGCGCAGCGCCGTCACGGACGCCTTCGCCGACCTGGTCGAGTCGATGTACTCCGGGGGTGTGCGGTGAACGAGTTCGTCGCCACGGTGGTCCGCGGTCTGGGCAACGGCTCGATCTATGCCCTGCTGGCGTTGGGTTTCGTCATCATCTACAAGTCCATGCGGGTGATCAGCTTCGCCCAGCCGGCCTTCATGATGGCGGGCGGCGTACTGGTCAGCTACCTCGTGTTGTCGATGAACTTCTTCCTCGCCGTCGTGGTGGCGCTGCTGCTGACCGCGCTGCTCGGCGTCGGCGTGGAGCGGCTCGCGCTGCGGCCGATGATCGGCAAGCCGGTCTTCGTGATCGCGATCATCACGCTCGGCATCGACATCGTGATCCGGACGGTGGTGAACTCGTTCATCGGCCTGGACATCCGCCAGATGGGTGATCCCTGGGGCCTGCAGCAACTGAACGTCCTCGGTGTCACGATCGACCAGCGTCACCTGGCCACCTTGATCACCACGCTGGTGGTGGTCGCGGCGCTGTTCGCCTTCTACCGCTGGTCGCGGACAGGACTGGCGATGCGGGCGGCCTCGTCGGACCAGGAGGTCGCGCAAGCGCAGGGTGTCTCGGTCGGGCGGGTGTTCTCGCTGTCGTGGGCGCTCGCCGCGATGCTCGCCGGACTGGCCGGGGTGTTCCTGTCGACCGGCATCGGGCTGGAGCAGAACCTCTGGCTCACCGCGCTCAAGGCGTTGCCGGTGATCATCCTGGGCGGTCTCGACTCGCTTGGTGGAGCGGTGATCGCCGGACTGTCGATCGGCGTGGTGGAGGCGCTGGTGGGGAACTATGGCGGCGATGTCAGCCCGCTGTTCGGCGGCGACTTCTTCCTGGTGGTTCCGTACCTGCTGATGCTGCTCGTCCTGCTGGTCAGACCGTACGGCCTGTTCGGCACCAGAGAGGTGGAGCGCATATGAGGGGTCGGCCGCAGCTCTACCTGTCGTACGGGCAGGACATGGCGTTGCTGAACACGCCGTCCAAACGATGGTGGACGCTCGTGCTCGTGCTGGTCGCAGTACTGCTGCCGTTCATGCTCGAGGACGACCTGCTCGTAGTACTGGCGACTGCGTTCGTCGCGGCGATCGGCGCGATCGGGCTCAACCTCGTCACCGGGTACGCCGGTCAGGTGTCGCTGGGGCACGCGTTCTTCCTCGCGATCGGGGCGTACACGGCGGCGGCGCTGTCGGGTGATCCGGACAGCACCCGGCTGATCGGGTTCGGGATCACCTCCTTGCCGATCTGGTTGCTTGCCGCGGGACTGGTCGCAGGGTTGGCCGGGTTGATCGTGGCACCGCTGGCGGCCCGCTTGCGGGGGTTGTACCTGGCCGTGGTCACGCTCGGGCTGGTCTTCATCGGCGAGCACATCTTCAAGCACTGGCGCGAGCTCACCGGGGGAGTGGGCGTCGGCCGGCCGGCCGCGATACCGGAGTTGTTCGGGATCGAGTTCGCGGTCGACGGGGCGATGTTCACCAAGGCGCAGAAGCTGTATCTGCTGATGTTCGTGCTGCTGGTGATCTTCGGGGTGCTGGCCCGCAACCTGGTCCGGTCGCGGATCGGCCGGGCGCTGGCAGCCGTCCGCGATCGCGATCTGGCCGCCGAGGTGATCGGCGTCGACGTGACGCGGTACAAGATGATCGCCTTCGCGGTGTCGTCGTTCTACGCCGGCGTCGCGGGGGCGTTGCTGTACGTGATGATCGGCTTCGTCGAACCGGGGTCGTTCAACCTGGCGATGTCGGTGCAGTACATCGCGATGATCCTGGTCGGTGGCGTGGCCACCATCTCGGGATCGGTACTGGGCGCGCTGTTCATCACGCTGTTGCCGCGGCTCACCCGCGAACTGCCGGCCGTGCTGCCGTTCATCAGCAGCAGTTCCACGGCCGGGGGCATCACGGTCTTCCAGGTCGAGACGATTCTGTACGGCCTGTTGATCATCGGATTCCTGATCTTCGAACCGCGAGGGCTGTTCGGGATCTGGATCCGCATTCGCACCTATTGGAAGTCATGGCCGTTCTCGCACTGACGTGGGTCGCACGCCGGTGCCGGCAGCCTGAGGAGGAAGAGCGATGAAGAGCAGTCGCAGGACGGTCGCGGTGGGCCTGGTGGCCGCCGTACTGGCCGTCGCAGGGTGCCGCAACGACGCCCCGGAGACCCAGGAGGGCAGTGAAGGCGTCAAGTTCGACGTCGGCGTGACCAAGGAACCGTGCCCGGCCGCGGTCGACCAGGCCAAGGGCTGCATCTATCTGGGGTCGATCTCGGACCTCACCGAGGGCCCGTTCAAGGCGCTCGGCGTGCCGATCACGGAGAGCCAGAAGGCGTTCTGGAAGCGCGTCAACGACGCCGGCGGGATCGGCGCCTACGAGGTCGACGTGACGAAGTACGTCAAGGACAACAAGTACAACCCGCAGATCCACAACGAGGTGTACTCCGAGATCAAACCCGACGTGCTGGGCCTGGTCCAGACGCTGGGATCACCGACCACCGCGGCCATCCTGGGTGACCTGAAGTCCAGCAGCGTGATCGGCGTACCGGCGTCGTGGACGTCGGCCTGGGCGTTCGAGGACGTCATCCTTGAGTCGGGCACGAACTACTGCTTCGAGTCGATGAACTCCGTCGACTTCGGGGCCGAGACGCTGCAGGCCAAGAGCGTGGCGGCGGTGCACTTCCCGGGCGACTACGGCGACGACGCCGCGGCCGGGACCAAGCTCGCGGCCGAGGCCAACGGGATGAAGTTCACCGACATCCCGACCGCTCCCGGGCAGGAGAACCAGGGCGCGGCGATCCAGAAACTGGTCGCGGCCAAGCCCGACATGGTCATCCTGACCACCGGTCCGACCGAGGCGGCGACCATCGTCGGCGGAGCCGCCCAGGCCGGCTTCAAGGGCCAGTTCATCGGCACCAGCCCGACCTGGAACCCGGCGCTGCTGAAGAGCCCGGCCGCTCCCGCGCTGACCGCGCTGTACCGGCAGTCGGGACCGTGGGCGCCGTACGGGACCGACACCCCGGGGCACAAGGCGCTGGCCGAATCACTGGACCCGGCGAAGTTCGCGGCCGCGCCGAACGACGGATACACGGCCGGCTGGGTCTGGTCGTACCCGCTGAAGGCTGCGCTCGAGAAGGCGGTCGAGTCCAAGGATCTCACCCGGGCCGGGCTGCTGGCAGCGGTGAAGTCGCTGGAGACCGTCGACTACGAGGGGATGCTCCCTGCTGAGGCCGGGCGGTTCGGCGGCGAGCCGAACGAGCGGGTCTTCCGGCAGAGCATCATCTCCAAGGTGGACGCGACGGCGCCCACCGGAGTGAAGGTCGAGAAGGACTTCTTCGTCGGCAAGACCGCGGAGAAGCATGAGTTCAGCAAGCCCTGCTACCAGTAGGTAGCACGCCGGACGGCGCGCGCGGGAATCCGAACTCGCGCGCGCCCGACGCGCGGTTCACCTTGTCGACGGCGGCTGTTCACCATACGTTCACTGGTGATCGACAGTTTCTGCCACCAAGGAGGCCCCCTCGTGTCCGTGGAACCGCAGTCGAATCCCCTGTCCCGGCGGCAGTTCGTCGCCCGTGCGGCCGCGGCAGGTGTTGCCGTCAGTGTGGCGGGGTCCGTCGAGGCCCTCTTCACCGCAGCACCGGCACTCGGAACGTCCGGACCGAAGATCGGTTACGGCCCGCTCATCCCGGACCCGGCGGGCATGCTCGACCTGCCGCGCGGGTTCAAGTACAAGGTGGTGTCCCGCGAGGGCACGGTCCGCCCCGACGGCCTGAAGGTCCCGTCCCGGTTCGACGGCATGGGCACCTTCCCGGACCGCCACGGCGGCAACCGGCTGGTCCGCAACCACGAGTGCAGCCCGACCGCCACGATCAAGGTGGTCGCGCCGCCCGAGCGGACCTACGACCCCGCCGCGGCGGGCGGCACCAGCACGATCGTGGTGGACCGACACAACACCCAGGACGGCGAGTACATCAGCCTCGGCGGTTCGGCGATCAACTGCTCCGGCGGCATCACCCCCTGGCGCACCTGGCTCACCTGTGAGGAGACCGAGGACAAGGCCGGCACCCGCGGCTACACCAAGGACCACGGCTTCATCTTCGAGGTCGACCCGTACGACGACCGCCGCAACAACAACCCGACCCCGCTGAAGGAGATGGGCCGGTTCCAGCACGAGGCGGTCGCGATCGACCCGGCCACCGGCATCGTCTACGAGACCGAGGACGCCTTCGTCGCCCCGCTCGGCGGCTTCTACCGGTTCCTCCCGAACCGCCCCCGGGGTGGCTGGGGGAGCCTGCGCGCGGGTGGTGAACTCCAGGCCATGCACATCGACGGCCTGCCCGACATGTCCGTCGTCCAGGAGCCCGGCACGGTCTTCCACAACGTGCAGTGGGTGAAGGTCCCCGACCCGCTCGCCACGACCGAGTCGGTGCGCGCCCAGGACTACGCGAAGCCGATCACCGGCGGCTACAAGCTCGAAGGCTGCTGGTGGGGTGCGCTGGACCGCTGCGTGTACTTCGTCTCGTCGTTCGCCCGCACCGAACTCGGTCCGAAGGTCGACCACGACGGCCAGGTCTGGCGCTACGACCCGCGCAAGCGCACCCTCCGCCTCGAGGTCATCTTCACCCGCCCGAGTCCCGGCTCGGACGACCCCGAGTTCGATGCCCCCGACAACATCACCATGTCGCCGTACGGCGGCCTGATGATGTGCGAGGACGGCCTGGGCGAACAACACATCCTCGGCACCACCGAGGACGGCGAGGTCTTCAAGTTCGCCCGCAACCGGGTCAACAACGGCACCCCCGAAGAGCCGGAGTACGGCGAACTGGCCGGCGCCGGCTTCTCCGCCGACGGCCGCACCATGTTCTTCAACGTCTACACCCCCGGCATCACCTACGCCGTCACCGGCCCCTGGCGCCGCCGCCGCTGACAACTCATCCGCTCGCCGCCCCCACCCGCGCTTCGGGTGCGGGGCGGCGCCTACGTCAACTGCTTCCGGAAAGGGCACATCCGCGTGCTCGACGGTCGGCTTCCCGACGACGGTCCGTACACGATCGAACACCGTTGATCGGCTCAGAACTCTTCGGGGTAACCGTTTTCGTGCCTGCTCTTGCACGCCCGCGGATCGTGCCGCATGCTGTCGGGCAATCTGGGGTGCTCGCCTGGGGGGACGGTGAGGGCTCGACAGTGAGGACGATTCGGGCCGGGGGGCTTCATGTTGCGTTCTGCCACCAGGACGTTGGCAGCGTTCTGTGTACTGCTGCTGGCGCCGTTGACGATGCCCGCGTCGGCACGCGCCGCGGTCGCGCCGAGCGGTTTCAGTGAACAGGTCGTGTTCAGCGGGCTGACGAATCCGTCGAATGTCGCGTTCGGCGCCGACGGCCGGGTGTTCGTCGCCGAGAAGAGCGGCCTGATCAAGGTTTTCGACTCGCTCGAGGACTCGACGCCGAGTGTGTTCGCCGACCTTCGCACGAAGGTCTACAACTACTGGGACCGCGGCCTGCTCGGCCTTGCCCTGCACCCCGACTTCCCCACCGACTCACGCGTCTACGTCCTCTACACGCACGACGGCCTGATCGGCGGGCCGACACCCAAGTGGGGAACCGTGGGCGGGACCAACGACCCGTGCCCGTCGCCACCCGGACCGACGAGTGACGGCTGCCAGGCCAGCGCGCGATTGTCGGTCCTGACGCCGAGCGGCTCGACGGTCGCGGAGCAGGTCCTGATCGAGGACTGGTGCCAGGTGTTCCCCAGCCACTCGATCGGCTCGATCGAGTTCGGGCCGGACGGCATGCTGTACGCCGGCGGCGGCGACGGCGCCAGCTTCAACTACGCCGACCACGGCCAGGACGCCTTCCCCTCCTCGGACATCACGCCCGACAACCCCTGCGGCGATCCTCCGTCACCGACCGGTACCGCACTCGCCCCGCCATCGGCTGAGGGCGGCGCGTTGCGAGCCCAGGACGTCCGCACGAGCGGCGACCCCACGACACTCGACGGATCGATCATCCGGATCGACCCCGACACCGGACTGGCCGCGCCGGGCAACCCGATGCTGAGCAGCCCGGACCTCAACACGCGACGGATCGTGGCGCACGGCCTGCGCAACCCGATGCGCTTCGACTTCCGCCCCGGAACCAGTGAGATCTGGGTCGGCGACGTCGGCTGGAGCGCCTGGGAGGAGATCGACCGCATCATCAGTCCGGCCACGGTGACCAACTTCGGCTGGCCCTGTTACGAAGGCGCCGGCAAGCAAAGCGGGTACGACGGGCAGGACCTGAGCATCTGCGAGAACCTGTACGCCGCCGGACCGTCCGCGGTCGCGGCGCCGTACTTCGCCTACAACCACTCCGAAAAGGTGGTGGCCGGTGAGAGTTGCGGGTCCGGCAGTTCCTCCATCACCGGCATGTCCTTCTACGAGCAGGGCAACTACCCACCGGAGTACGACGGCGCCCTCTTCTTCGCCGACTACAGCCGCAAGTGCGTCTGGGCGATGCTCCCCGGCGCCAACGGACTGCCCGACCCGTCCGAACTCGTGACGTTCGCTTCGGGCTACGGGACCACCAGGCTGCAGACCGGGCCGGGCGGTGACATCTTCGCGGTCGACTACGACAACGGCCGGATCATGCGCTACGTCTTCAACGGGACCAACAACCCGCCGACCGCGATCATCGACGCCGACCCGAGCGGCGGTCCGAGCCCGCTCACCGTCACCTTCGACGGGACAGCCTCCAACGACGCCGACGGCGACGCGCTGACCTACGCGTGGGACCTGGACGGTGACGGCCAGTACGACGACTCGACCGCGGCGACCGTGCAGTACACGTACACCGGCAGCCAGGTCGTCACCGCCAGGCTCCGGGTGAACGACGGCCGCGGCGGTACCGGCACCGCGTCGACCCAGATCGACGTGGCCAACGGTCCACCAATCGCGACCATCACCGCACCCGGACCGGCGACGAAGTGGAAGGTCGGCGACACCATCAGCTTCGCCGGTACGGCGACCGACCCCGAGCAGGGCACCTTGCCCGCATCGGCGCTCACCTGGGCGCTGATCATGCACCACTGCCCGAGCGACTGCCACGCGCATCAGATCACCACGAAGACCGGCACGAGCGGCTCGTTCACCGCACCTGACCACGAGTACCCCTCGTACCTGGAACTCAGGCTCACCGCCAAGGACAGCGGCGGGCTGACCGACGTCAAGAGCGTGCGGCTCGACCCGACGACTGTGGGGCTCACCTTCGCGACCCAACCGTCAGGGCTGAAGCTCACCTACTTCTCCAAGTCGGTGACCACCCCAACGACCAGTACGGCGATCGTCGGGTCGAACGGATCCCTGTCCGCCGACCTGTTGCAGCCGGCCGCCGGCAAGCTCTACCGGTTCGCGTCCTGGTCCGACGGCGGTGCGCGCAACCACAACTTCACCGCGCCCGCCACCCCGACCACGTACACGGCGACGTACGTGCCGAAGCGGAATCTGGCGCTCAACCGCCCGGTGGCCGTGTCCAGCGTGTACACGGCGGGGCGCGAGGGCCCGAAGGCAGTGGACGGCTCGATGTCGACGGCGTGGTCGAGCGCGCGGACCGATCCCCAGTGGTTGCGCGTCGACCTCGGCTCGGTCCAAGTGGTCGACCGGGTACTGCTCAACTGGCTGGGATCGGCCTACGGCAAGGCCTATCTGATCGAGGTGTCGGGCAGTGGCCGGACGTGGAAGACCGTCTACTCGACCACCGTCGGAGACGGCGGCATCGACAACCTCACGTTCACTCCCAACTTCGCCCGGTACGTGCGGATCACCGCGACGACCCGGGGTGTCGCGGGCAGCTATTACTCGCTGTGGGAGTTCGGCGTGTTCCAGGACACCGGTCCGATCACCGGGATCGCCGGCCAGTGCGTCGACATCTACCAAGCCAGCTCGGCCGACGGTACGCCGACAACGCTCTACACCTGCCACGGCAAGGCGAACCAGCAGTGGACCCAGTTCGAGGACGGCACCATCAGAGCCCTCGGCAAGTGCCTGGACGCCCGCGGTACGGCGCTCCGCACTCCGGCCGTGCTGTGGACGTGCGACGGCAGCGAGGGCCAGAAGTGGTTGCCAAGAGCAAACGGCACCCTCCTCAACGTCCGCTCCGGCCAGTGCCTCGACGCCACCGGCGGCCTGAGCGCAAACGGCACAAGACTGATCCTCTACACCTGCCACACCGCGATCAACCAGAAGTGGACCCTCCCGTGAACCGGCCCCGGGACGGGCGTCTGGGGGACGTCCGTGCCGGGGCCGGTTGGGGCTCAGTCAGAACTGGGGGGTCGAGACTGAGCTGAAGGTCAGGGTTTGTCGATGGTTATCGCGGCCTCCATGGTGAGGACTCGGTGGTAGTCGTCGTCGAGGGTTTGGGGGTCGCTGTGGATGAGGATCACCCAGGCCAGGCAGGTGAAGAGGTCGACTGTTTCGGGGACGATCGCGTCCTCGTCGTGGAGGATTTTCATCCAGTGGAAGGACTTCAGGGTTTCGATGTCGGCGAAGACGTCGCGGTTGCGGAAGTGGCCTTCTTGGTAGGCGGAGATGAAGATACCGCGGAGGTGCTGGACCAGGTCGAAGCTTTCTCGGACCTCGCCGCGGACCCGGTGGGCGACCGTGCGCTTGATGTGGTTGTCGCCGGTGGCGAGTTCGCTGACCATCTGGTGGCCGCCGCCGGCCGGGCGGGCGGCTACCTCGATCAGGCGTGGGCCGTCGGCTGTCAGCATCACCTCGGCGTGGCCGCAGCCGACCCGGATGCCGACGGCGTCCAGGACCTGCTGCGTGTACGGCCAGATCGCCAGTACTTCGGGATCGTCCGCGGCGAGGAAGTCGATCCGGTGGTAGATGCCGATCTTGTCGCCGCGGCTGATCTTGGTGTAGCGGCAGACGTCGACGAGTGAGTGCTTCCCGTCGACCGTGTAGCTGTCCACCAAGTACTCCGTACCGTCGGCGTACTCCTGGATCAGCACCGCCTCGTTGACCAGGCCCATCTTGTTCGTCCGGCCGAGCACCCGGTCGAACCGTTCGCGCCAGTCGCCGTCCTCGAAGACGATGTAGACCTCGTCGCCGGCGGCGCTCTTCGGCGGCTTGATCACCAGCCGCCTGCCGAGCAGGTCGTTCTCCTTCAGCCACCTCTCGGCCTCGGCCGGATCGGCGGTCATCAGCTGCCGCAACCGCGGTACACCCGCGGCCGACAACGCCTGCGCCATCTCCCACTTGTCCCGCCGCGCCGTCGAGAGTGACGGCACGTTCCCGGTGCCAGGCACCAGGATCTCGATGAGTTGGTCACACAGTTCGACACCACTCTCGGCGCCGGCGATGAGGTACTCCGGTTCGTACCGGCGCAGCTCGTCGGCCAGAGCTTCGACATCCCCGGTGAAGTAGTGCACGTGCTCGAACTCGTCCGGATGCCAGCTGGCCGCGAACGTCGGTAGCGGTTCGGACGAACTCAGTACTGCGACCGGCAGCTGCCCGGCTTCTCTGAAAGCGGCAGGATATTCCTGCCCAGTGGACAACGGATCCACGATGATCGTGTATCGACCGGGGTGGTGGGGCGGGCTAGGTATTTTCTCAGTCATGAGAGTCCTTCCTACGAGCTCTCGCTCGGCAACGGCTCGCTGGCCGGGGTGATGTCCACTACCGGTTCCTCGGTCTCGGCGGTCGGCTGCATGCCGAAGTAGGCGAGGACGACGCCGACCGCTCCGGCCAGGCCGCACCACAGCCAGACCCGGGTGCCGGCGTTGTTCCAGATCCACACCCCGAGGAACGGCCCGAGCGCCGAGCCGAGTCCGAACATGGCGTGCGCCGACCCGACGTACCGGCCCAGCAACGGCTTCGGTGCGGCCATCCCCGGGTAGGCGAACATCGTCGGGCCGCCGATGATCTCGGCGAGCGTCCACAGCAGCGTGCCGATGACGAAGATCGCGATCCCGCCCGGCAGGGCGTAGAAGGCGAGACCGCCACCGAGCAGCACGAACCCGATCATCGCGACCATCCGTGCGGGCCAGTGCTGGACCACCTTGGTCACCAGCAACTCGCAGGTGATCACGATGAACCCGTTCAGCGCGACCACCGCACTGAACCACCAGGTCGACAACCCTTCCGACTTCATGTGCAGCGGAAGCACGGCCAGGTACTGCATGTAGATCGCGGCGTTGATGAACATGCAGAGCAGGAACAACACGTACTTGTAGTCCCGCAGTACGGCCAGGTAGCCGCCCGTGCTCGGCGCCGCCTCAGCCACTGAGACATCCGAGACCTCCGAGACCTCCGAGGAGGCCGGTGCTTTCGCCCGCTTCGGCAGCGCCACGACCGCCACCGCCGCATAAGCGAGCGCGGCCAGTGCCTCGCCGATGAACAGCAGGTTCCACGAGACGGCGACCAGCGCCGCACCGATCAGCGGCGCGGCCGTGGTGCCGAGGTTCATCGCCAGCCGGTAGACCGCGAAGATCATCACCTGGCGGTTCTTCGGCGTCAGTTCGGTCAGCAGCGCCGCCGAGGCCGGCCGGTAGAACTGCCCGACCGCGCCGGCGAGCGCGACCACGACGAGCACGGTCGCGTAGTTCGGCACGTACGCGATGGCCAGCACGAATCCGGCCATGCCGAACATGCTGATCATCACTGCCATCCGCGGCCCGAGCTTGTCCGACAGCGAGCCGCCGACGATCAGACCGACGACCGTACCGCCGCCGTAGACGCCCAGCGCAGTACCGGCCTGTACGTCGGTGAACCCCTTCGAGGTGGTCAGGAAGAGCACCAGGAAGACCTGCAGGAACCAGCCGAGCTTGTTCACGAAGACACCGACGAGCAGTGCCTTCACCGCCGGTGGGGCCTCCCGGATGGTCGCCCAGATGCCGGTTTCATCGGTGGTGGTTGGGGAGCTCATGAGGTCTCCTCCGGATCCTTCACCTTGCCCGACCAGCGCAGCGCCTTCTCGGCGGCGTCCAGTCCGGCCCGGCAGTCCTCCAGCGTGGGGGCGACCGCGGTCGCGTACGCGATCCGGCCCCACACCGTGCCTTCCGGCGGCGGGCTGGTGGTCTGACCGGCCTCCATCAGGACGACGAGTTGGTCGATCGTGGCGGGCAGATCGGTCTCGTCCCACTCCACCCGGTCGAGCACGGTGTTGTTCTCGTCGACGTAGAAGAACCGCACGCCGCCGGCGACGGCCCGGTCCGGCACCAGTTCTGGCGCGCGTCCACAGGCGACCGCCGCGGCCGCCAGACCCGGGTCCGCCCCGGTGGCCTGCAGGCCGAGGTACGGGATCATGTCCCCGCCGATCCGGCCGTTGATCTCGATCACCTTCGGGCCGTCGGTCGTCATCATGATCTCGGTGTGGGTGATGCCGTCGGTGAACGCGATCGCGGCGTGCGCGTCGACCAGCACCTGCATCAACTGCTCGTCGGCGAGCAGCGGATCGGCCGCGTCGACGAAGTGCCCGACCTCCTCGGCGTACGGCGGGTAGCCGAGTTCCTTGCGGGTCAGGCAGAACGGCGTCACCTGGCCCTGGAAGACGGCCGCGTCGATGCTGATCTCGTAGCCGTCGGCGAACTCCTCGACCAGCACCTTGACGTCGTAGTGCGGCGCCTCCGGCACGGTCGTGTCGTGCGCGAACGCCCAGTTGGCCCGGACCTCCTCGGCGGAGTTCACCTTGACCACACCGAGGCTGGCGGCCATCGCGCGCGGCTTCAGGATTGCCGGGTAGCCGACCTTGTCCGCCGCGGCGAGCGCGTCGTCCAGGGTGTCCACCAGGATGGATTCGGGCTGCGGGACCCCGTGCTCGGCGAGCGCAGTACGGGTCAGGTGCTTGTCCCGGCAACGGTTGATCATCGCGACGTCGCCACCGGGCAGGTTCAGCGCCTCGGCGATGTGCGCGGTCTGCAGGATCCGGGCCTCGTCCCAGCACAACACGCCGTCGACCGGCTCGGTCTCGTGCAGTATCTTCGCGGCCGCGACCAGCACGTCGGCGTCGAGGGTGGTTTCCAGCACGGTCCAGCCCTCGATGTAGTCCTTCTCCCACGACGGTTCCGCGTGCAGGAACATGTGGATCCGGTACTTCGGGGCGATCGACCGCAGGATGTACTCGCGGAAGAGCCGCATGCCGGTGGCGACGACCAGCAGGTGCGGACGCTCATTCTCTGGGTTCATCTCAGGCCTCCCTGACCGGTGCTGGGATCTGCTCGATGTAGGTCACACCGGTACTGCCGTCGCTGCGCCGGAAGTGGTCGGCGATCCGGATGGTGCCGTCCGCCGTGTACTCCGGGACGCTGTGGCACTCACCGCTGACGAGCTCACCCGCCGCGGTCAGCAGGCAGTACGCCGCCTCGATCGACCCGTCGGGCTGCAGGTGCCCGACCAGCCGGCCGCTGCGCAACGAGCCGCCGGCGTAGAACTCCGCCCAGACCAGGTCGTCCTCACGGTGGTACTGCCCGTACGGCGCGCCCGCCGCCGGGTCGTCGACGACCAGCTGGAACCAGACACCGTCCACGTCAGGCGCGAACGGCTCCGGTGCGGCGGCGGTCACCACTGCACCGCGCAGAGCTCGTCGGAGATCGGGTAGATCTCGCGGTCGAACATCGAGTTCAGCACGATCGCGGCCCGGACCGGTAGTTGCGTCAGGCCCGCGTTCGTCAGGCCGTGGCTGTACCGGCTCGCGTTGAACGAGTAGATCCGGTGGCCGTTCATGCCCTTCCAGCGGACCGAGTAGTCCGGCTCGACCAGCATCTCGCCGTCGTCGTCGTAGTCGATCCGCTCCCGCAGGTCGTCGTCGAACGGCGCCTCGACGTGCTCGCGACCCGCCGCCACGACGATGTGCCTCACGTCGTGCTCCTCCGGCGTCTCGGGAGTCGTGCAGCGCAGCCGAAGGGTGCCGTCGGCAAGCTCTTCGGCGGACGTGACGTCCCGGCCCGGCAGCAGTGTGACCGGGAACCGGCCCAGCGTCAGCAGTCCGTCGTAGTTGGCCTGGTAGAGCGCCCGGAGTCCACCAGGGGTGATGGCGTCGCCGCTGTAGCGGGAGTCGACGATCATCTCGCGCCGCTTGCTGCGGTTGAGCCCCTGCAGGAACTCGATGTGCGACGGGCGGTACAGCTCGTTGGCCATCGGGGAGTCGTCGATGCTGCGGAACCACTGGTTCCGGCCGATCCAGCGGATGTCGGTGAAGCCGGACCCGAGCAGGCGCAGTACGCACTCGAGGCCGGTCTGGCCGCCGCCGACGACAGCGATCGGCTCGGACTTCTGTTGATCGAGGTCGGGCAGCCGGACGCCGAGCTCGTCGGCGATGAAGGCGCGCTCGCGCGGCAGCCCGCGGACGTACTCCGGCCAGACCGGCCGGGTGCCCAGGCCGAGCACCAAGTGCTCGGAGAGCGCCACCGGCTCACCGCCGACGGTGACCTGGAAGCCCTCGTCGGTGATCGAGATCGCGTCCACCCGGGAGCCGAAGTTCACCACGCCGAGCCGCTCGGTGGCCCAGGCCAGGTACCGCTCGTACTCGATCCGGGGCAACGAGTCGAACTGGGAGTTGATCAGCGCGTACAACCGCCCGGAGGTGACCAGGTAGTTCAGGAACGTCAGCTCGTGCCGGGGGTCGACCAGCGACACCAGGTCCTTCATCCAGCCCGTCTGCATCCGGACTCCGGGGTAGAGCAGCGGCGTGTGCCAGCCGGCCACCGGGCGGGAGTCGAACAGGGCCAGCTTCTCGGTCGTAACGTTCTTGTACAGGGCTGCCAGTGACAGGTTGGAGGGTCCGGCGCCGATGCCGACCGTGTGGTACCTGGGTGGGCTGCCGAGGGCTCGTTCCGTGATGGTCATGCGCTTGTTCTCCGTCCGCGAAGTGGTGTTACGGGTGTTTCCGCCGCTGGCTTGGGGCCCGAGCAGGTCGCTCGCTGCCGTCCGGCTCGCGGCCAGCGCGGTTTTCACGCTGCCGCCGGACCCACCGGTGAAAGTGAAGAGCCGATGCGTGCTGCCGAGCACGGACCACAGGGTCAGTACCGGCGGATCGGCGTAGCAGTCGGCGCTGTTGACCGTCGTCGCGGTCTTCAGCAACCGGAGATGAGGCAGTCGTTCGCCGGCGATCCGGACGGCCTGGTCGGCCAGATCCTGGATCGGGCGGCTGCTGCCGGGAGGAACGGACCAACGGTGGGAGTCGACACCGAGCAGGAGCCCGCCGTCGGCCGTGGGCCGTCCATAGAGGTCACTGGTCTCGTCCACGAACATGGTCGGCAGCGCGCCGTCCACCTGGTAGACGGCGACCTGGATCGCCTTGGTCCGGTACGGCTCGGCCGGCAACTGGTTGCCCGCGAGGAGCCCGGGGGTCCACGGACCGGCCGCCACCACGACGACGTCGTACCGCGCGCTGTCGCCGGGAGTGCGGCAGCTGACGGAACCGTCGGGGTGGGGGACCAGACCGAGTACCGGACCGGTGACGACCTTGCTGTTCAGACCGCGGGCGAGCCGGTCGATGACGGCACCCCGCAGTTCGTCCGGCCGGATGAACCCGGCTCGCTTCTCGAGGACGCCGACCGTACCGTCGGGCAGGCCGTGCCAGCCGCGACCGCGCAGGTCCGCGCCATCGACGATCTCCGCCGAGCCGGGGTGCGCGTGCTCCACCTCGGCAACGGCCTGCCGCAGTCCTGGATAGTCCTTGAGCAGGTAGCTGCAGCCGGTCTCGGTGTAGCCGGCCTGGTCCAGCAGGGCGGGGCTCTCCAGCAGTTCGGCCAGGCTCTCGATCGCCAGCCGGCGTTGCGCCGGGTGGGTCTCGAATGCGCGGACGCCGCCACCTGAGGAAGCGGTGGCGTCCGCGCCGGGCAGTCCCGTCACGAGGTCCACCGAGACGCCCTGGTATCCGCTCAACCGCCAGGCAAGGAACGTGCCGGCGATGCCGGCCCCGATCACGCAGATCCGCATGGCGCTACCCGCCGCCCGTCCCGGTGAGCGCCGTACGCAACGCACCGGTCTCCCGGACCCCACCGGTCAGCAGGCTGATCAGGCTCCGGGCGGCCAGCGCCGGGTCGAATCCGCCCGGCCGCAACGCTGCCTCACCCCGGGCCAATTCGGCCTCGGCCAGGGCCGGGTGAAGCGGGTCGGTACTGAGCCGGCTGCCGTCCAGCAGCGGCCCGACCCGCTCGGCGAAAGCCCGGAAGGTCTTCCAGGTGAAGTCACTCTGAAAGCGGTCCGGCCGGTCCCAGGCGAGAAACAGCCGGACGATTGCCGGGTCCTCGTCCCGGAGTAATTCATTCGCCCAGACGGCGTGATTCCTGCTGGTCGAGAACTTCAATCCGTCCAAGGTGTAGAACTCGTTGACCACCAGCCCGGAAAGGGGTAATGGATCGACTTCCGCCGCGGCCCAGACGGCCTGCCAGTAGATGGCGTACCAGTAGGCGTTGTCGAGGCCGAGGAAGTGCCACAGTTGGCCCACCCGGCCCAGCGCGGCGCGATAGCCGGCCAGGTCCGTGGCCGCCGGATCGATCGCCCGGGCGATGTTGTAGAGGTCTGTGAGCGCGATCTCCGTGTACGGCCCGATCCGCAGTCCGGTCAGCGGCCCGTCGCCCTCGATGCCCCAGTTCGTCGGATACGCGAGGGCGATCTCGGGCAGTTGCCCGGCCAGTTGCCGATCGATCAGTGCCCGTACCGCGGGCGGCAGGTCGGCCCGCACCCACAGTTCGGTGAGCGTGGCGCGGTGGTCCTCCATCCGCAGTACCGGGACCGTCGCCTCGAACGGGCGGGGCTCGCCGCCGCAGCGGCCGCAGACCGGATCGACCATGGTGTCGGTGCAAGTGAAGGAGCCGCACTGCTCGCAGGCACCTCCGGCCGCCGGTGCATGACAGACCCCGCACAGCCCGCTCAGGTATGACTCGTGCAGGGTTCGGGAGCAGTCCGCGCAGGCGTACAACGTCACCTCGCGCAGGGGAGTGGCTCCGCTCGCGACGAGTTGGTTCATCAGTTGCCGCACGATCGGCGCGTGCTCGTCCTCGAGCGGATCGCTGAACCGGTCATAGCCGATCCGTGCCAGGTCGTAGGTTTTCTTGATGTCGGCCCGGAAGTCGGCCATCATCGCGCCGGCGTCCAGGCCTTCCCGTTCGGCCCGGGTGAGGACGTAGTTCTGGTGCACGTCCAGGCCGCTGGTGACGACCACGCGTTCACCTCGGGCCCGTGCGGCCCGGGCCGCGATGTCCGCGGCCAGGTAGGGCCCGGACAAGTGTCCGACGTGCAGTGGGCCGTTGGCGGTCGGCTGCGGGAACGTGATGACCGTGACCGGATCAGTCATGGCCGGCCGCCACGATCCGGACCGGCCGACCGGCCGGGTTTGATTCCTTCCGCACCACACCGTCCCGGTCGTCGGTTGCCAACGGCATCCAGTAGGCGCTGAAGATGGTCAGCTCCTGGTCGGCCGAGCGGTTCTGCACCACGTGCGCCTCGGTGCTGCTCAGCAGGAACGCGCTGCCCTGCCGGATCTCGTGGACGGCGTCGCCGGTCAGCACGTGCGCCGTACCGGCCACGACGACGGACAACTCCAGCTCGGGATGCTGGTCCAGCGGGCTCTCCGAACCGGGCGGAACGGAGTACCACATGGCTTGGAACGGGAGGTCCCGATCGAGTCGGTACTGCTCCCAACGGACTACCCGGAGGTCTTTCACCAACAGGCTCTCGCCAGTGATCAGGTCGAATGTACGCATGCTTCACTACCCTCCGTAGCCGGCCCAGGGCGCGGCTCAAGAAGTTGTTTGAAACAAATGGAAAAGTACGGACCAGACGCTTTTGATTCAGCCTTGGATCATCACCCGCGCAACAACGGCGAAAGCCCTTGTGGCGCTGGTGAAAGCCCGGCGACCCCCCAGTCTCCGTGACCGGAAATATAGGGAAGGTGGCGCTCCGAGTAAAGGGGAGTACGCAACGAAATTCAGATCAGCCGTAACCGCGCCGGAAAATATTCGTTATTGCCCAGATTCATCATCGATGCGTGTCCGGGCGGGTACGGAAAGCAACGGGCGACGGGCGGGGGTGCGGACCGATCCGGTCAGACGCTGCCGGGCAGTGCGACCGGTGCGCCGCCCCAGTTGAGTTGGTTGCTCGCCGCGGTGATCAGCGCCTGGATCGCCAGCGCGCGGATGGCCTCCTGCTCGGCTCCCTCGACCAGATCGCCGTAGACGGCGGCGAGCCGACGCTCGATCACCAGGATCAAACTCGTTGCTTGCGCCGCCGTTGTGACCGCCACCGGCAGGTCGTACGCCGGTTCCGCGGCGACCGGGGTCTCGCCGGCCGTGACGAGGAGATCCGTCAACTTGTCCCGCTGGCGGCGGTGCTGCTCGTACAGCACGTTCGCGGCCTTCCAGCGAGTGCCGCTGAGCTTGCCACCGGCAACGCCGACCCCGTAGAGGGCGGCGTGCTCGCCGGCCAGAGCGGCTTGGAGGGCTTCGGTCTCGGTCACCGGTCGGCCTGCTTCTTCTTGACGGTCAGGGTGGCGGCCAACTGGCTCTCGGACGCCGCGACCATCGCGAGCAGCCGGGCCGGGGCTCCGGACAACTTGGCGGCGGCAACGGCATGGGCAACGGACAACTTCTGCTCGCGGCTCGCCAGGTCCGCCAGTGCGGCCGCGGAGCCCTTGGGCAGCGGCGGCAACTTTCCGGCCTGGGGAGGCTCGGACCCGGCGGCCTCCTTGAGTCGCGCCACGTGCTGGGCGTGGAACGTCACGGCGGGCGTGAGTCGGGCCCGCAGAGCCGGGTAGGCCTGGCTGACCGCGCTGTAGCGCAGTGAGAGTTGGGTCACCTGAGTGGCCGCCAACGTCAGAGCGGCGACCACCGCCGGATCCGTACTCGGGGTCGGTGGCTCCGTGCCGCCCTTGCCGTCCTGGCCGCTCGTGGCTCCCGGCGTGCCGGACTGGGCCGGTGAGTCGTCGCAGCCGGCCACCACGGTCGCAGTACCGGCGGCTAGCGCGGCGGCCCGCAAAGCGGTCCGGCGGGAGAGGAGGTGAGGATCGTTCGGCACGGCCGAAACGATATCCCGGCGCAGGTACGTGTCAGGACCGCTCGCCGGGCCGGATAAGGTGGGCTACTGCCCTCGGTCGGATTGCCGGGGTGCACAACGGGTGTCACAACTGGAGAGAGAGGCAGGTCTACCTGTGAGCCGAAGGACTGACCACACGGACCCCGAGAGCCTCGAAAACTTCCTGCGGCCGATCGTCGACCAGTTCGGCTGCGACCTGGAGGCCGCGGAGGTGGCGCCGCTCGGTGGCCGCCGGATGCTGCGTGTGCTGGTCGACCGGGACGGCGGGATCAGCCTGGACGAGATCGCCGAGGTGACCCGGGCGATCTCCAAGGCGCTCGACACCGACGACCTGATGGGCGAGCGGGCCTACATCCTCGAGGTGTCCAGCCCGGGCGTCGACCGGCCGCTGACGCTGCCGCGGCACTGGCGGCGCAACGTCACCCGCCTGGTCGAGGTGACCCTCGCGGCCGGCGGCAAGGTGACCGGCCGGATCAAGAGCGCCTCGGACGAGGCCGCCGAGCTGGACGTGAAGGGCCGCCCTCGCACGATCGCGTACGCGGACGTGGTGAAGGCCAAGATCCAGATCGAGTTCAACCGGGCTGCCGGCAACGACGAACCTGCCGCTGACGGCACGGTGGAGGAGAACTGAGATGGACATCGACATGGCCGTACTGCGGGCCCTGGAACGCGAGAAGGACATCGCCTTCGAAGTCGTCGTGGAGGCCATCGAGCAGGCCCTGCTGGTCGCGTACCACCGGACCGAGGGAGCCCAGCAGCACGCTCGCGCCGAGCTGGACCGCAAGACCGGGCACGTGACCGTGTTCGCCCGTGAGCTGGCCGAGGACGGCACGCTCGCCCGCGAGTACGACGACACCCCGGCCGACTTCGGCCGGATCGCGGCCACCACCGCCAAGCAGGTCATCCTGCAGCGGCTGCGCGACGCCGAGGACGAGGTCCGCTACGGCGAGTTCTCCGGCAAGGAGGGCGACATCCTGTCCGGCGTCATCCAGCAGGGCCGCGACCCGCGCTCGGTGATGGTCGACCTCGGCAAGATCGAGGCCGTGCTGCCGGCCCCGGAGCAGGTGCCGGGGGAGAAGTACGAGCACGGCTCCCGGCTGCGGGTCTACGTGGTCGGTGTCCGCAAGGGCTTCAAGGGCCCGCAGATCACCGTCTCCCGGACCCACCCGAACCTGGTGAAGAAGCTGTTCGCGCTCGAGGTACCGGAGATCGCCGACGGCACCGTGGAGATCACCGCGATCGCGCGGGAGGCCGGTCACCGGACCAAGATCGCGGTCCGGACGCTGAACCCGTCCGTGAACGGCAAGGGCGCCTGCATCGGCCCGATGGGCCAGCGGGTGCGCAACATCATGCACGAGTTACACGGTGAGAAGATCGACATCATCGACCACAGCGACGACCCGGCCACCTTCGTCGGGAACGCGCTGTCCCCGGCTCAGGTGTCCTCCGTCGAGGTCGTCGACGCCGCGGCGCGCGCCGCGCGGGTCGTCGTTCCGGACTACCAGTTGTCGCTGGCGATCGGCAAGGAGGGGCAGAATGCCCGCCTCGCGGCCCGGCTGACAGGCTGGCGGATCGACATCCGGCCGGATACGGATGTGACTCGTGGGGACGAGAAGGTAGACTGATCTCTCGGTCGGTCGACTGAGTCGTCACCACACCCTGAGGAACTGTGACAGAGACTGCAGACGCGCGCCCTGAGAAAGTCAGGAAGCGCACCTGTATCGGGTGTCGGAAACGGGACAGTCCGTCCGGCCTGCTGCGGATGACGGTTTCCGGAGGACGTGTCCTCCCGGATCCCGATCATCGGGCACCCGGCCGTGGGGCGCATCTGCACCCGGTGACCGAGTGCCTCGACCTCGCCGAGCGTCGCAAGGCGTTCCCGCGGGCCTTCAAGGTCCCGGGGCCGCTTGATCTGTCGCTGGTACGGGAACAAGTCGGGCAGTAGTTCGAAAGAGCAGCATCAAGTGCGGCCGCCCGGCCGCCCATGGCGCAAGCCGTGAAGTATCGGTTGCAGACGCATGAAGGCGGGTCATCGACTCATGACCACTCGATGAGTGTCGAACGATGAGTGCAATGCGATGAGCATGTACGTCAACTAACGGTCCGCGCCTCCAGGCTCGGACCAGAGGGAGAGTAGTGGCAAAGGTCCGGGTCTACGAGCTCGCGAAAGAGCTCGGAGTTACCAGCAAGGTCGTTCTGACCAGGCTGAACGACATGGGAGAGTTCGTCCGATCGGCGTCCTCGACGATCGAGGCACCCGTCGTCCGACGGTTGGCGGAGGAGTTCGAGAAGAACCCGCCGAAGAAGCGCGCGGCCAAGAAGGCCGCCGCGAGTACATCGACAGCGCCGCAGGCGACCGCACCGGTCACGCCCGCGGAGACTGCCTCGACGCAGGCTCCCGCGGTCGAGTCCAGCGCACCTGCCGCGGCGTCGGCACCGGCTGCCGAGGCAGCTCCGGTGAAGGCCGAGCCGACGGTGGCGGAGACTGCAGCCCGCGAGGGCTCTGCGGACACCGCGGCTGCGAACAGCGCGGCTGCCGCTGCGTCCGCCGCGACCGGCACCAAGGCCGGTCCCACCGCGTCCCCGGCCCGTCCGGGTCCGCGTCCTGGCCCCAAGCCGGGTCCGCGGGTCGAGACCCCGGCCGCACCGGCGTTCGAGGCTCCGGCGGCCAAGGCCGCGGAGGCCCCGGCCGCACCGGCAGCCGAGGCTCCGGCGCCGGCGCCGGAGGCACCCGCAGTGCAGGCTCCTGCCGCTTCCGCGGCGCCGTCGGCTCCGGCCGGTCAGCGCCCCGGCCCGGCAGCACCGCGTCCCGCGGGAGAGGCTCCGGCTCGTCCGGCGCCGCGCCCCGGAGTACCGGGCAACGCTCCGCGTCCGGGTGGTGCGCCCCGTCCGGGTGCTCCCCGTCCGGGCGGAGCGCCTCGTCCTGGCGCACAGGGTGGCCAGGGCGGCCAGGGTGGCCGTCCGGGTGCACCGCGCCCGGGCAACAACCCCTTCAGCTCGACCCAGGGCATGCAGCGCGGTGGCGCACGTCCGGGCCCGGGTGGCGCTCCGGCGGCCCCGGCTCCGGGTGGCAGCCCGGCCGGCATGCCGCCGCGCCCGCCGCAGGCTCGTAGCGGTGGCTCCGACCGGCCGCGTCCGTCGGGTGGTGTTCCGGGCGCCCCGCGTCCGAACCCGGCGATGATGCCGAAGTCGTCTGCCGGTACGTTCACCGGCCGTCCGTCGGGTCCCGGCGGCGGCTCGGGTGGTCCCGGTGGTGGCGGCGGCGGTGGCCGTGGCCGTCCTGGCGGCGGTTCCGGCGGTCCGGGTGCCGGTGCGCGTCCGGGTGGCGGCGGTGGCGGCGGCGGTTTCCGTCCCGGTGGTGGGCCCAGCGGTCCCCCCGGTGGCGGTGGCGGCGGTCGTCCGGGTCCGGGCAACCGGGGCCGTGGCGGAACGCAGGGTGCCTTCGGGCGTCCGGGCGGTCCGGCCCGTCGTGGTCGCAAGTCCAAGCGCGCCAAGCGCCAGGAATTCGACAACATGCAGGCTCCGGCCGTCGGCGGCGTGCGCGTCAGGCACGGTGACGGCGAGGTCGTCAGGCTGGCCCGTGGCTCCTCGCTGACCGACTTCGCGGAGAAGGTCGGCGTCGACCCGGCATCGCTGGTCCAGGTGCTGTTCGCCCTGGGCGAGATGGTGACCGCGACCCAGTCGGTCAACGAGGAGACCCTGCAACTGCTGGGCACCGAGCTGAACTACGACGTCCAGGTCGTCTCCCCGGAGGACGAGGACCGCGAGCTGCTCGAGTCATTCGATATCGACTTCGGCTCCGACGAGGGTGACGACTCCCACCTGATGGCACGGCCGCCGGTCGTGACCGTGATGGGTCACGTCGACCACGGTAAGACGAAGCTGCTGGACGCGATCCGGCACGCGAACGTCGTGGCCGGCGAGGCCGGTGGCATCACCCAGCACATCGGTGCGTACCAGGTGACCACCGAGGTCGACGGCCAGCAGCGCGCGATCACCTTCGTCGACACCCCGGGTCACGAGGCGTTCACCGCCATGCGTGCTCGTGGTGCGCAGGCCACCGACATCGTCATCCTGGTGGTCGCGGCCGACGACGGCGTGATGCCGCAGACGATCGAGGCGCTCAACCACGCCCGCGCGGCCGGTGTGCCGATCGTGGTCGCGGTGAACAAGATCGACGTCCCGGCAGCCGACCCGGTCAAGGTCCGTGGCCAGCTGACGGAGTACGGTCTCGTTCCCGAGGAGTACGGCGGCGACACCATGTTCGTCGACGTCTCGGCGAAGTCCCGGATCAACATCGAGGGACTGCTCGAGGGTGTCGTGCTGACCGCGGACGCGGCGCTGGATCTCCGGGCCAACCCGGACATGCCGGCGCAGGGTCTGGCGATCGAGGCGCACCTGGACAAGGGCCGTGGTCCGGTGGCGACCGTGCTGGTGCAGCGCGGAACGCTGAAGGTCGGCGACTCGATGGTCGCGGGTCCGGCGTACGGCCGGGTCCGGGCGATGCTCGACGAGCACGGCAACTCGGTCGAGGAGGCGCTGCCTTCGCGTCCGGTGCTGGTGCTCGGTCTGACCG
This sequence comes from Kribbella sancticallisti, assembly GCF_039530625.1. Taxonomy (NCBI): domain Bacteria; kingdom Bacillati; phylum Actinomycetota; class Actinomycetes; order Propionibacteriales; family Kribbellaceae; genus Kribbella; species Kribbella sancticallisti. Next base: position 74,105 of record NZ_BAAAOS010000058.1, read on the forward strand.
CGGTACCGGGAGCAGGCGACAAGTTCCTGGTGGTCGAGGACGACCGGATGGCCCGGCAGATCGCCGAGAAGCGGGAAGCCCGGGCTCGTGCGGCGGCCAACGCCAAGCGGCGCGTGCGTCGTACCCTCGAGGACTTCATGGCCTCCATGGAGAAGGGGAAGAGCCAGGAACTGCTGCTCATCCTCAAGGGCGATGGCTCCGGTTCGGTCGAGGCACTGGAAGACGCGCTGGTCCGGATCGAGGTCAGCGACGAGGTCTCGCTGCGCGTCATCGACCGTGGTGTCGGTGCGATCAACGAGAACGACGTCAACCTGGCCATCGCGTCCGACGCCGTCATCATCGGCTTCAACGTGCGCCCGGCGGGCAAGGCCGGTGACCTGGCCGAGCGCGAGGGCGTGGACATCCGGTTCTACTCGGTCATCTACGCGGCGATCGACGACATCGAGGCGGCCCTGAAGGGCATGCTCAAGCCGGTCTACGAGGAAGTCACTCTGGGCCAGGCGGAGATCCGCGAGATCTTCAAGTCGTCGAAGGTCGGAAACATCGCCGGTTGCTGGGTGACCAGCGGGCTGATCCGCCGGAACGCCAAGATCCGGTTGATCCGGGACGGTGCCGTGGTGGTCGAGAACGGCGACCTGTCGTCGCTCAAGCGGTTCAAGGACGACGCGTCCGAGGTCCGCGAGGGCTTCGAGTGTGGTCTGACCGTGCAGGGCTACAACGACATCAAGGTCGGCGACGTCGTCGAGGCGTTCGAACTGCGCGAGAAGCCGCGCAGCTGATCACGCCC
>NZ_BAAAOS010000058.1:74924-150205 GCF_039530625.1 Kribbella sancticallisti
GACCCGGCCGCCGGTCAGCCTTGTAACGTCCGGAGTGGCGGGTTTGATGCCGTCGCTCCGGACGTTACGCATGAGTGCAGGAATACGAGGGAGTGAGCCCTGATGGGTGAAGCAAGGGCGAAGCAGCTGGCCGACCGGATCCAGGTCCTGGTCGCGGAGTTGCTGGAGCGCCGGGTCAAGGACCCGCGGCTCGGCTTCGTCACCGTGACGGACGCCAAGCTGACCGGCGATCTGAGCGAGGCGAGCGTCTTCTACACGGTGTACGGCGGCGAGCAGGAGCGGGCGTCCACCGCCGCCGCGCTCGAGTCGGCTCGTGGCCTGATCCGCAGCGAGGTCGGCAAGGCCCTGGGCCTGCGGCGCGCGCCGACCCTGGCGTTCTACCTGGACGCCATCCCGGAGACCGCCGGCCAGATCGAGGAACTGCTGGCCAAGGCGCGGGCAGCCGACGCTGAGGTGGCCAAGTCGGCGGCGGGCGCCAAGCCGGCCGGCGACGCCGACCCGTACAAGCACCGCGAGGACGATGACTCCGACGACGAGTGAGGTCGACCTGTCCGTTGCCGACGGCATCGTCGTGGTCGACAAGCCGGCCGGGCTGACCTCGCACACGGTGGTGGCTCGCGTCCGCAAGCTCGCAGGCACGCGGAAGGTCGGCCACGCGGGCACGCTCGACCCGATGGCTACCGGTGTGCTGGTGGTCGGGCTGAACCGCGCGACCCGGTTGCTCGGCCACCTGCAACTGGCCGACAAGTCGTACGACGCGACGATCCTCCTCGGCGCCACGTCCAGTACGGACGACGCCGAGGGGGAGATCACCGCAACCGCGACTTCCGAGGAGCTTGCCGCGATCACCGCCGAGGAGATCTCGGCGGCGGTCGACGGTTTCCGCGGCGAGATCTCGCAGGTCCCGTCGAAGGTCTCCGCGATCAAGGTGGACGGCAAGCGCGCCTACGAACGCGTCCGCGCGGGCGAAGAGGTCGCGCTCAAGGCCCGCAGCGTGACCATCAGCCGGTACGACGTGGTCGACGTACGGGCTGGCGCTGCCGGTCTTGAGGTCGACATCTCCGTCGACTGCTCGAGCGGCACCTACATCCGCGCGCTGGCTCGTGACCTCGGCGCCGAACTCGGCGTCGGCGGCCACCTCACCAGGCTTCGGCGTACGCGGGTCGGGGCTTTCGGCATGTCCACCGCGCACACGCTGGAGGAGCTCGCCGAGGACTTCGCGCTGCTCCCGATCGCCGAAGTCGCCGCGGACACCTTCCCCCGCTTCGACGCCGACCCCGACCAGGCAGCCGCCATCCGTACGGGCCGCCCGCTGCCCGGTCTGAAGCTCACCCCTGGCGAACAAACCGCCATGTTCGACCCCTCCGGCACCTTCTTGGCGCTGTACGAACCCCACGGCCCCCTCGCAAAACCCACGGCCGTCTTCGTCTCCTGACGGGCACGTACTCTTGAGGAGTGCGTTCCCGTCCCACACTGACCTGGTCCCCTGGGCCTGACGTGCTCTCGCTTGCTCCCGGTACTACGGACGTCGCGCCCGTGGTGGACGTGGTCGCCGCGGGGGGAGTGGTGGTTCTCAGCGGGGCCGGGATCTCGACGGAGTCGGGGATTCCGGATTACCGCGGGGAGAGCGGGAGTCTGCGGACGCACACGCCGATGACGTACGGCGATTTCGTGGGGAGCGAGTCTGGGCGGCAGAGGTATTGGGCGCGGAGTCACCTCGGGTGGCGGACGATCGCCAGGGCCGCGCCGAACGACGGGCACCGGGCGGTCGCAGTACTGCAGGCCCGGGGGTTCGTCGACGGGGTGATCACTCAGAACGTCGACGGGTTGCACGGCGCTGCCGGTGCTCGGAACGTCATCGAACTGCACGGGAATCTCGACCGAGTGATCTGCCTGGACTGCCGGCAGACGACGCCACGCGAGCATCTGGATCGGCGGCTGCGCGAGGCCAACCCGGTGTTCGAAGGCGAAGCGACCCGCATCAACCCCGACGGCGACGTCGAACTGCCCGACGACGTGGTGAAGCACTTCCGCTTGGTCGATTGCACGAACTGCACTTCGCCGTTGCTCAAGCCGGATGTTGTCTTCTTCGGCGAAAACGTCCCAAAGCCCCGAGTCGAACGCTGTTACCAACAGATCGACGAGGCGCAGGCCGTCATGGTGCTCGGCTCGTCGTTGACGGTGATGTCCGGCTTCCGCTTCGTCCGCTACGCCGCGAAGGCAGGAAAGCCGGTCCTGATCATCAACCAGGGCCACACCCGAGGCGACCCATACGCCACGCTCCGCGTGAACCTCCCTCTCGGCCAAGCCCTGACAGAACTTGCTGACGCCCTCGTCTAGCCACGTACTACCCGCTGCCCGTCACGCCGCACCCGAACCCAAAGCCACCGAGCCGGCACCCTTGCGTGGAGGGAGCCGGCTCGGTGGTCGCCGTACGGATTGGAAAGGGTCAGCGTTGCGCGCTGGTCCGTAGGCGATCCAGGGAGGCCATGACGGCCGGGTCGGACTTTGCTTGGTTGGTGAGGGTGCGGGCTTCCGCGGCCCAGGTGGCCTGCTCGGCCGGCGTCACCGTTTGCCTCAAGCCGGTGAGCTTCTTGTACGTCAGCGAAGCGACGCCCGCCTGGCCCTCGAAGCGCGGGTGGTAGTTCAGCGCGCGGAGGAGGTTGACGTCCTTGCCCTGGATCCACGCCTGGCCGTCGGGGGCGCAGGCGTCGTGACCGGTCGACGGCCCGAAGGTGTCGACGTACGTCGCTCCGCCGGCCAGCGCCGCGTTCTCGACCGCCAGGTTGAGCTTCTGCTCGATCGAGTAGAGGTAGGCGTAGTCGCCGTCGGAGAACGGCAGGATGTCGGGGCAGGTGCCCGTCTCCGGCGCGATCTTCGGGTAGCCGATCAGCAGGACCGTTGCCTTCGGCGACCTCAGTTTCACGCCCCGGACCACTTCGGTGATCCGTGCCTCGGTCTGGGTGATCTTGGCGGCCAGCGTGTCGACGCCGTTCACCGTGAAGTGCGTCTTGCACGGCGAACCGGTCGGATCCGCGGCGCGCAGGCCGGGGCAGGTGCTGGTGATGTCGCCGAACACCCCGAAATCGTTGCCACCGATCCCGACGGTGACCAGGTCCGTGTCAGGCGTCAGCGCGTTGAACTGCGGGGGAAAGGTGCCCAGCGGCGTGCTCTGCGGCTGGGTCATGTTCGTGGTGTCCGCACCGCCGCAACTGACGTCCTTGAACGAAGGGATCCTCAACAGCGCGGCCAGTTGCTTGGGGTAGTTGCTGACCGACCGCACACACCCCAGCGACAGCAGTTCGGGCAGCGGGACCAGCGGCGCCGACGTGTACGAGTCGCCGAGCGCGACGTACCTCTTGTACTCCGCTGTCGGGGCGAAGGCCGAAGCCGGAGCGGCACTCGTGATCAGCAACGTGCCGGTGGCTGCCACCGCGAGGCAGGTGGCGACGAGGCGGTGAACGTTCACGGGACCTCCGAGGGCTCGAAAGAGTGCGCGCCCACCCTAAGTTGAGTGACACGATGATTACAAGGGGTGACCAGGGGACCTGTTGACAGACCCCGGCCGGGGACGTGGAATCCTTCTCTCATGCATGTCTGGCACGGTTTGGACGAGGTGGACCCCGGTTACGGTCCGTCGGTCGTCACCATCGGCAACTTCGACGGCGTGCACCGCGGCCACCAGGAGGTACTGGCTCACGCTCGCGCCCGGGCCGCCGAACTGGGCGGCCTGCCGGTGGTCGCGATGACGTTCGACCCCCACCCGATGGCCGTACTGCGCCCCGGCCACGCGCCCGCGATGATCAGCGAGCCCGGCCAGCGGGCCGAGTTGCTCGGCACGGCCGGAGCCGACGCGGTGCTGATCCTGCCGTTCGACAAGGACGTGGCGTCCTGGGCACCGCAGGAGTTCATCGACCGGGTCCTGGTCGGCACCCTGCACGCCAAGGCGGTCGTCGTCGGGGAGAACTTCCGCTTCGGCCACAAGGCCGCCGGGCACGTCGACACGCTGGTCGCGGCGGGTGCCGTCGCCGGCTTCCAGGTCGAGGGCCTGACCCTGGCGGGGGACAGCCGGCCCTGGTCGTCGACGTACATCCGCGAACTGATCGCCGAGGGTGACGTCGAGGGGGCCGCGGAGGCGCTCGGGCGGCCGCTGCGGGTCACCGGCGTGGTCATCGAGGGCGACAAGCGCGGCCGCGAACTGGGCTACCCGACCGCCAACATCCCCGCGGAGCCAGGCGCCGCGGTACCGCTGGACGGCGTGTACGCCGGCTGGCTGACCGTGCTCGAGCCCGCACCCGGCGCCCCGCAGTACGGCGAACCGTTGCCGGCCGCGATCAGCGTGGGCAGCAACCCCACCTTCGACGGGGTGGACCGCCGGGTGGAGTCGTACGTGCTCGACCGCGACGACCTGGAACTGTACGGCTCCCGGGTCGCCGTCGACTTCGTCGCCCGCCTCCGCGGCTCCCAGATCCGCTTCGACACCATCGACGACCTCCTGGTCCAGATGAAAGCCGACGTCGACAACGCCCGCCGACTCTTGACCCAGTGACCCCGCGAGGGGGTCACAAATTAGGGTGACGCGTCCACAGGCTGATACTCTGGGCGCTGCCGTCTGAACGGCCGCGGATCGAGAGTGCCCGGGTGACAAAAGCCCCGGTGCGCCGCGCAACGGACATCGAGAGGATCGCACGTGTCGTCAGCCAATCCTGAGGCGAAGAAGAAGATCATCGGCGAGTACGCCCTGACCGAGGGCGACACCGGTTCCCCCGAGGTCCAGGTCGCGCTCCTCACGCACCGCATCGCGGAGCTCACCGAGCACCTGAAGGAGCACAAGCACGACCACCACAGCCGTCGTGGCCTGCTCCTCCTGGTCGGTCAGCGCCGCCGGCTGCTGAACTACCTGTCGAAGAAGGACATCAACCGCTACCGGTCCCTGATCGAGCGGCTCGGCCTTCGCCGATGACCTCGTGAGAAGCGGCCCCCGAGTCCTGGGTGGCCGCTTCTCGCGTATCCGTGCCCGGCGTCGAATCGGCGCCAGGCGCGGCACAACTGAATAATCAACGACAACGAGACGACGCGAAACGCGTCCCGGGCCGACGACCGGTCCTCGGTAGTGGCCTTCGGGAGTGCGACTCAGCACCCGCGGGCCTCGATCGAAGACCGGCACCCCGGAACTCGCGCCTCGCAGTCGTCTCAAGCGAGAGAGGGGTATCCCGTGTCGGGATCCACCAACGCGCCCATGGAGGGCGCAGAGTTCGCTGAAGCCGTCATCGACAACGGCAGCTTCGGCACCCGTACCATCCGCTTCGAGACGGGCCGTCTGGCCCAGCAGGCCGCCGGCTCCGCCGCCGCCTACCTCGACGGCGACACGATGGTGCTGTCGGCCACCACGGCCAGCAAGAAGCCCAAGGACCAGTTCGACTTCTTCCCGTTGACGGTGGACGTCGAGGAGCGGATGTACGCCGCCGGCCGCATCCCGGGCTCGTTCTTCCGCCGGGAGGGCCGCCCTTCCGAGGAGGCCATCCTGACCTGCCGGCTGATCGACCGCCCGCTGCGGCCGTCGTTCGTCTCCGGCCTGCGCAACGAGATCCAGGTCGTCATCACGGTTCTGGCGCTCAACCCGGACAAGCTGTACGACGTGCTGGCGATCAACGCCGCGTCGATGTCCACCCAGATCGCCGGGCTGCCGTTCTCGGGCCCGATCGGCGCCACCCGCGTCGCCCTGATCGACAAGCAGTGGGTCGCATTCCCGACCCACACCGAGCTCGAGGACGCCGTCTTCGACATGGTGGTCGCGGGTCGTGTCACCGACACCGGTGACGTCGCGATCATGATGGTCGAGGCCGAGTCCACCCCGGGCACCTTCGACGCCGTTGCCGGCGGCAAGCAGGCGCCGACCGAGGAGATCGTGGCCGAGGGCCTGGAGGCCGCCAAGGGCTTCATCAAGACCCTGGTCGAGGCGCAGTCCGAGCTGGCCGCCAAGGCGTCCAAGCCGACCGGCGAGTTCCCCGTCTTCCCGGACTACCAGGACGACGCGTTCGCCGCGGTCGAGGCCGCTGCCACCGAGGAGCTGTCGCAGGCGCTCACCATCGCCGGCAAGCACGACCGCGAGTCCGCCACCGACGCCGTCAAGGCCGCCGTGGTCGACAAGCTGGCCGCCGACTTCGAGGGTCGCGAGAAGGAGCTGTCCGCAGCCTTCCGCTCGCTTACCAAGAAGCTGGTCCGGCAGCGTGTGCTCAAGGACAAGGTCCGCATCGACGGCCGCGGCCTGAGCGACATCCGTCCGCTCAAGGCGCAGGTCAAGGTGCTGCCGCGGGTGCACGGTTCGGCCATCTTCGAGCGCGGCGAGACCCAGATCATGGGTGTCACCACGCTGAACATGCTCCGGATGGAGCAGCAGCTCGACACGCTCTCCCCGGAGACGCGCAAGCGCTACATGCACAACTACAACTTCCCGCCCTACTCGACCGGTGAGACCGGCCGGGTGGGTTCGCCGAAGCGCCGCGAGATCGGTCACGGCGCGCTGGCCGAGCGGGCCCTGGTGCCGGTGCTGCCGTCGCGCGAGGACTTCCCGTACGCGCTGCGTCAGGTGTCCGAGGCGCTCGGCTCCAACGGCTCCACCTCGATGGGCTCGGTCTGCGCCTCGACGCTGTCCCTGCTCTCGGCCGGTGTACCGCTGAAGGCTCCCGTCGCCGGTATCGCGATGGGCCTCATCTCCGGTGAGGTCGACGGCAAGACCGAGTACGTCGCGCTGACCGACATCCTCGGTGCCGAGGACGCCTTCGGTGACATGGACTTCAAGGTCGCCGGAACCAAGGACTTCGTCACGGCCCTCCAGCTGGACACGAAGCTCGACGGCATCCCGGCGAGCGTGCTGGCCGGCGCGCTGACCCAGGCCAAGGAAGCCCGCCTGACCATCCTCGACGTGATGGCCAAGGCCATCGACGCCCCGGGTGAGATGAGCGAGTTCGCGCCGCGGGTCATCTCGGTGAAGGTCCCGGTCGACAAGATCGGCGAGGTCATCGGCCCGAAGGGCAAGATGATCAACCAGATCACCGACGAGACCGGTGCCGACATCTCCATCGAGGACGACGGCACGGTGTACATCGGTGCGACGGACGGCCCCTCGGCCGACGCGGCGCGCGCGATGATCAACGCGATCGCCAACCCGACCATGCCGGAGAAGGGCGAGCGCTACCTGGGCACGGTCGTGAAGACGACCAACTTCGGTGCGTTCATCTCCCTGCTCCCGGGCAAGGACGGTCTGCTGCACATCTCGAAGCTGCGCGGCCTGGCCGGCGGCAAGCGGGTGGAGGCCGTCGAGGACATCTTGTCCGTCGGCCAGAAGCTGCAGGTCGAGATCGCCGAGATCGACGACCGGGGCAAGCTGTCGCTGATCCCGGTCCTCGAGGAGGACAAGGCCGGCGACGACGCCGCGAAGGCCGACGACGCAGAGGTCGCTCCCGCCGAGTGACAAGGGCGATCACCAGCACGCTGCTGAGCCCGGAGGCGGGCGGTCCGGTCAAACGGACCGTCCTGCCCTCCGGGCTTCGCGTGCTGTCCCAGTCCGTACCGGGGTTCCGCTCGGTCACCTTCGGCGTCTGGGTCGGCGTCGGTTCGCGCGACGAACCGATCCAGCTGTCCGGCGCGACGCACTTCCTCGAGCACCTGCTGTTCAAGGGCACCGAGCGCCGGGACGCACTGGAGATCTCGGCGTCGCTGGACGCCGTCGGTGGCGAGATGAACGCGTTCACCGGCAAGGAGTACACCTGCTACTACGCCCGGGTGCTCGACGTCGACCTGCCGCTGGCGGTGGACGTCATCTGCGACATGATCACCTCGGCCACGCTCACCGCGGAGGACGTGGAGAGCGAGCGGGACGTGATCGACGAAGAGATCGCGATGCACGCCGATGAGACCTCGGACCACATCCACGACCTGTTCGCCGAGCAACTCTGGGGCGAGACGCCACTGGGCCGCTCCATCACCGGTACGCCGGAATCGGTGGCCGGCCTGAGCCGCAAGCAGGTGGTCGGCTGGTACCGGCGCCGCTATCTGCCCGAGAACATCGTCGTCTCCGTCGCGGGCAACGTCGAGCACTCCGACGTGGTGAAGTTGGTCCGCAAGGCGTTCGAGCGGCACTGGTTCACCGGTGAGTCCGAGCCCGCGCCCGTACGCCGGGGGTCGGCGCGCCGCGTTCCGACGTACGGGGGAGTGCGGGTGCATCGCCGGGACGTCGAGCAGGCGCACCTGGTGCTCGGCATGCCCGGCCTGGTGCGCAACGACGAGTGGCGGTTCGTCGCCGGGGTCCTGCACGGCATCGTCGGCGGCGGAATGTCCTCGCGGCTGTTCCAGGAGGTCCGGGAGAAGCGCTCGCTGGCGTACTCGGTGTTCACCTTCGGTTCGGCGTACGCGGACTCCGGCATGGTCGGGGTCTACGCGGCCTGCCTGCCGAAGAAGGCGCCCGAGGTGCTCGACGTGGTCCGGGCCGAGCTGGCGACGATTGCCAAGGGCAACATCACGCCGGACGAGCTGCTCCGGGGCAAGGGCCAGATGCGCGGCTCGGTGGTGATGGGCCTGGAGGACACCGGCGCCAAGATGACCCGGATCGCCAAGGCCGAACTCGTCTACGGCGAACTCCCGACCGTCGACGAGATCCTCCGCCGCATCGACGCGGTCACCCTCGACGACGTCTGCGATCTCGCCGCCGACCTGTACGCCGGGACGCCCGCTCTGACGGTGATGGGTCCCTTCAGCGAGGACACCTCTGCCTTCGTTCTGTGACGCGGGTGTAGCGGTCCGGCGCCCCCTCGACAGTCCTGGACGACCGGCGCACACTGGCGGCAGGGAGGGGGGCCCGCCATGAGCACAATCACTCCGGACGCGCATGTTGACGCACAGGCACTCGACGATCTGAGGGCAGACTTCCGCGGCGAGCTCGTTGGCCCCGGTGATCCGGCGTACGACGAGCGCCGGAACGTCTGGAACGGGTCGATCGACCGGCATCCGGCCCTGATTGCCCGCTGCACAGGCGTCGCCGACATCCGGGCCGCGATCGGCTTCGGCCGGCGTACCGGTCTGCCGGTCGCGGTCCGCGGCGGCGGGCACAGTTTCCCCGGTCACTCGACCTGCGACGGCGGCGTCGTGATCGACCTGTCGCCACTCAAGGGCATCCGCGTCGATCCGCTCCGCCGGACGGCTCGGGCCCAGGCCGGCGTCCTGCTCGGTGAGCTCGACCGCGAGACCCAGGCCTTCGGCCTCGCCACGCCCTCCGGCATCGTCACCCACACCGGCGTCGCCGGTCTCACCCTTGGCGGAGGGATCGGCTGGCTCATGCGCAAGTACGGGCTCAGCATCGACAACCTGACCTCGGTCGACCTGGTCACCGCCGCGGGCGAGTTGGTGACCGCGAGCGAGGACGTCAACGCGGACCTGTTCTGGGGTGTTCGCGGTGGCGGTGGCAACTTCGGCATTGTGACCGAGTTCGAGTTCCGGCTGCACCCCGTCGGACCGATCGTGCTGGCCGGGCCGATCCTGTGGCCGATGGCGTCGTCGCCCGAACTGCTGCGCTTCTACCGGGACTGGATCACCGAGGTGCCGGACGAACTCACCACGGCGGTCATCCATCGCTGGGTGCCGCCCTTACCCACGATTCCGGCGGAGTACCACGGACGCCCGGTGGTGATGGTCGTCGCGTGCTACGCCGGTCCCGTCGAGGACGGCGAGCGGGTGCTGGCACCGCTCAAGGCCTTCGGGCGGCCGTGGCTCGACCTGTGCACACCGAAGCCGTACCTCGCCCTGCAGGCGATGCTCGACCCGGGCTACCCGCACGGGCGCTGGTACTACATCCGGGCCTGTGACGTCGCCGAGCTGTCCGACGAGGTGATCGACATCGCCGTGGAGCGAGGCCTGGCGATCGACTCGCCGCTGACGTCGTACCCGATCTTCCATCTCGGCGGCGCGATCCGTGCTGTCGACGGGGAGCGGACGGCGTTCGGCGGCAGGTCGAGCGGTCACACCTTCAACTTCGTCGGAGCGACGCCCGGTCGCGATGGTTTCGCCGAGCAACGCGACTGGGTCCGGCAGTCCTGGCAGGCGCTGGAGCCGCACCAGTCCGGTGCGTACGTCAACTTCCTGAGCGACGAGGGCACGCCGCGGATCAGGGAGGCGTACGGCGCCGCGGCGTACGACCGGCTCAAATCCCTGAAGCAGAAGTACGACCCGGGCAACCTGTTCCACCTCAACCAGAACATTCCACCCGGCTGAGGCAAGACCACCGCCAGTCGTCGGCGATGTCTGATGACTCGGGCTGTTGTCCTACGTCCCATCCATCGTCACGTGAGGTAGTGATTTCTGGTCTAAAGTTCTTCGGTGAGTCCCGAAGATGTCGCCGCGAGCAAGGCTAGCGTCACGATGCGTGACCGAACGCTGTTGTTCGCGGTGATCGGGGTTGCTTCGGCCGTCTGTCTGACCTGGATCATCACCGCGGCCCGGACGGTCGGCTACGGGTTCGACATCACAGACGAGGGCTATTACCTGCTGTCCTACCGCTGGTGGAGCAGCAATCCGTTGGCGCTGACCGGGGTGCAGTACATCTACGGGCCGGTCTTCGAGTTGCTGGGCTTCGACATCGTCCGGCTCCGGATCTTCCGGCTGGTGACGATCGTCGTCGGGCAGTTGTTCTTCGCCTGGAGCTTCATGCGCTGGCTGCGCGTTCGCCGCCCGGCCGCGCCGCCCACCAAGCTGTGGGAGCTGGCGGGGATCACCGTGATCCTGGCCGCCGGCGGGATGTGTTACAGCTGGCTGCCGCTCAGCCCCGGCTACAACGATGTGATCCTGCTCGGCTCGTTCCTCGGCGTCTCCTGCGTGCTCTGGGCGGCCACGGCCGTGGAGCAGGACAAGAAGGTCCCGATCTGGGCGCTGATCCTGTTCGGGCTCGTGGTCAGCGTGATGGTGCTGGCCAAGTGGTCGTCGGTGGTGGTGCTCGCCCTGATCGGCGTGGCCGCGATCGTGGTGCTGGCCGGGCAGGGCGCCCAAGCCGTTGCCCGAGGCATCTTCTGGGCCCTGGCCGGGGCGACCGGGACGGCCGTGCTGGTGCATTTCCTGGTGGTCCCGCTGACGGAGGCGATCCCCGGCGTCCTCGCGGTCAACCGTTTCATCGCGGAGACCTCCTACTCCCCGTTCACGCTGATCGAGATGTATTGGACCACCGGCCTCAAGCTGTTCGGTGAGACCCTCCAGCAGCATTTCCTGCTGCTCATCGCCGCGGCCGTCGCCGTCGTGAGCCACGGCCCCGTACTGCGAATCGCTGCCTGGTTGCTCGCCGCGGCAGGGCTGGGTCTCTCGATCTACCGGGTCTTCCAGGACGGCGGACTCGGCGGCGGTCCGGCCAACAACGGGAAGTTCCAGGTCACCCTGCTGGCCGCGGTCCTGGTCGCGGTGGTGACGATCGTGGTCGCGTTGATCGCCAAGCGCTGGTCACCCGGCCGGGAGAACCTGCGGACCTGGGTCGTCCTGGGCCTGCTCGCGGTGCTGCCGTTCGTCCAGGCGTTCGGCACGAACAACCCGCTGTACTTGATCGGGTTCAACGCCTTCGCCGCCTGGGCCGCGCTGATGATCGCGGTGGTCACCGGCCTCGAGGCGGCACCGCTGGTCGCCCGGGTGACGACCGGCCTGGTGACGGTCACCTCGATCGTCGCCGTGGCGGCGATCGCGTACGGCGGTCTGATGCTCAACCCGTACCGCTCGCTCCCGCACAAGGACCTGACCACCGCCACCCCGATGAAGCCGCTGAGCGGGCTCAAGCTGTCCCAGACCACGGCGGAGAGATACACCGCGCTCGACAAGTTGCTGAAGCCGTACACGACGCCGTCGGGCCGGCCGATCATCGCCTTCGACAAGATGGCCGGGATCGTTCTGATGCTTCGCGGCCGCCCGTTCGGCGAGGCCTGGGTGTCGCCGAAGGAGCGCGAGCGGACCGCCGCGGGGATCAAGGAGGTCTGCTCGACCAAAGAACCGTGGCCGGGCAACCGTCAGCCGCTGCTGTTCTTCAACCGCCGGATCAGCGAGTTGGAGATCACCGCGCTGCAGGCATGCGGGCTGGACCTGCGGGTCGACTACAAGCTGATCGCCCCGCCGAAGACGACGATGAACCTGCAGATCTACGTCCCGCTGAACGACCCGGCCACCCGGACTCCTTGACGCGGATCGGTCCTGAGATCCTTGGCGGGACCGGTGGTGGTGACGAGGAAGGCTACGGATGATCAAGGTTGCGGTGCTGGGTGCCAAAGGGAAGATGGGCAGCCAGACGTGCCAGGCCGTCGAGGCCGCCGAGGACTGTGAGCTGGTCGCGGCGCTCGACCAGGGCGACGAGCTGACCCGGCTCACCGAGGCCGGCGCGCAGGTGGTGGTCGACTTCACCCGGCCCGAGGTCGTGATGGGCAACCTCGCCTGGTGCATCGAGCACGGCATCCACGCGGTCGTCGGGACCACCGGCTTCGACGAGGAGCGGCTCGCGACGCTGCGCACGCAGCTCGAGGCCAGCCCCGGCACCGGAGTACTGATCGCCGCGAACTTCTCCATCGGCGCGGTGCTGATGATGCAGTTCGCCGCCCAGGCCGCCCGGTACTACGAATCCGTGGAGATCATCGAGCTGCACCACCCCGACAAGGTCGACGCCCCCTCCGGTACGGCGCGGCGTACGGCGGAGCTGATCGCCGAAGCCCGCCGGGAGGCCGGCGCGGGATCGATCCCGGACGCCACCTCGACCGGTCTCGACGGCGCGCGCGGAGCCGACGTCGACGGGATCCGGGTGCACGGCGTCCGGCTGCGGGGCCTGGTCGCGCACCAGGAGGTGCTGTTCGGCGATACCGGCGAGACGCTGACGATCCGGCATGACTCGATGCACCGCGAGTCGTTCATGGCCGGCGTGCTGCTCGGCGTCCGGCGGATCGTGGACACCCCGGGGCTCACCGTCGGCCTCGAGCACTTCCTCGACCTCTCCTGAGATGACGGCCAAGCGCTCCGCCCTGGTGATCGCGGCGGTCTTCGTCGCGTACGCCGTACTGCTCGGCTGGCGGGGGGTCCTGCTGATCGGCACGGGTGATCCCATGGCAGTCGGGCTCGGTGTCGCCGTCCTGGTCATTCCGCTGGTCGGGGCCTACTTGGTCTGGCGGGAGATCCAGTTCGGGCGGCAGACGGAGGCGCTCGCGCGGGAGCTCGCCGAGTCCGGTGGGCTGCCGGTGGATGACCTGCCGAGGCGGCCGTCGGGACGGATCGACCGGGCCGCCGCGGACGCCGCCTTCACGAAGTACAAGGAGGAGGCGGAGGCGGCGCCGGACGACTGGCGGGTCTGGTTCCGCCTCTCCACGGCGTACGACGCGGCGGGTGATCGCAAGCGCGCCCGGGCCTCGATGCGGACCGCGATCGCCCACCGCCGGCGCTAGCGCCAGTTGCGAGTTTCCTGTGAGTTGGCTGGGAACGCCCCCGCTTCCGCTGACAACGCGGTGCGGAACGGGATACCTTCAGCTTGTGGATGGCGACCGCCACCCACAAGGTCGGAGACTGGGTGGGCCGTCCTTTGCCATCAGACGGGTCTCGCCGCGGCTCGGACGACGCCCAGGCAACGGGTTTCGGCGATCTCCTGCGCCGGCACCGGCGTGACGCCGGTTTGTCGCAGGAGGGTCTGGCGGAGCTGGCCGGCCTGAGCGTCGATGCGATCGCGGCCCTCGAGCGAGGTCGTCGACGAGCGCCCAGGCCACACACGCTGAGGCTGCTCGGAGACGCTCTGCATCTCGGCGCGCTCGATCGCGCGGAGCTGACCGCGGCCGCCCGCCGCGACGGTGACGCCGGACCACGCACGGCGATGCGGCCGCTACCGGTCGCCGCCAACGAACTCGTCGGCCGCGGGGACGACCTGGCCGAAGCCGGCCGGCTGATCGGCGAACGGGTCACCCGGCTGTTGACCTTGAGTGGTCCCGGTGGCGTCGGCAAGACGAGGCTCGCGCTCGCCATCGCCGGGGGAGTGGGCTCCAAGTTCGACGACGGGGTCTGCTGGGTGCCGCTGGCGCCGGTGTCGGATGCCGGCGCGGTCGCTCCGGCCGTCGCCGCCTCGACCGGCCTGCACCCGCTCGACGGCGTCCGGCTGGTCGAGGAGATCGGCGAGCAGATCGGACGCCGCAGCCTGCTGCTCGTGCTCGACAACTGTGAGCACGTGGTCGCGGATGCGGCGCAGGTCTGCTCGGCTCTGCTGGAGCGCTGCCCGAATCTGTCGATCCTGGCGTCCAGCCGTGAGTTGCTGCGCGTTCCCGGCGAGAGCGTCTTCGTCGTGCCGCCGCTCGGGCTGCCTGAGTCCGACGAGCAGTCGGACAGGGCGCCCGCGGTCAAGCTGTTCGTCGAACGGGCGACCGCGCGCGGGCACGAACCAGTCGAGCAGTTCGAGCAGGTCGCCCGCGTGGTCCGGCGGCTGGAGGGCATGCCGCTCGCGATAGAGCTCGCCGCGGCCCGGACGAACGTGCTCACCGTCGAGGAGCTCGCGACCGAACTGGAGACGTCGTTCGCCATTCTCAGCAGCTCCAGCCTGGCCGGCGGCTCCAGTACCGCGACCCCGCGGCAGCAGTCCTTGTACGGCGCGATCGAGTGGAGCCACGACCTGCTGACACCCGCCGAGCGTGAACTGTTCGCGACGATGTCGGTGTTCGTCGGGGGATGGACCCTGAACGCGGCAGCGGCGGTGCTCGCCGGCACCGTCGCCCCGGGACCGCTCGAACGCGCTCGCGCCCTCGATCTCACCAGCCGGCTGGTGGACAAGTCGCTGATCCGGGTGAGCCGCGATCGCGGCATCGCGCGGTACGACATGCTCGCGGTGATCCGGGAGTTCGCCGCCGGAAAGCTGACGGCCGCGAGTCGGGAGCAGGAGACCGCGCGGCACCACGCGGCGTTCTACACCGCGCTGGCCGAAGAAGCCGAGGCACATCTGCGCGGGGCGAATCAGGCCGACTGGCTCGATCGACTGGACGGTGAACTGGACAACGTCCGCGCGGCGATGAACTGGGCCCTGCGGTCGGGATCAGCCGGCGAGGCTGTGCGGCTCGCCAGTGGGCTGTGGTTGTTCTGCTACCTGCGCGGCCACTACGCCGAAGGCGGCGAATGGCTGGAACGCGCTCTCGCCGTGGCGGACTCGCCCGGCGTCGGAGCGCAGTACAAGGCGAAGGCGTCGCTCGGGGCGGGGATGCTGGCGTTCCTGCAGTGCGAGTACGACGTGGCGACCGCCCGGCTGGAGTCCGCGCTGGCGCAGTACAAGGAGCTCGACGACACAGCCGGTACTGCGCTCGTCATGCAGCGGCTGGGGAGTGTCGCCCGGGAGCGCGGCGACTACCTGGCCGCGGAGAACCTGCACTGCCAGAGCTACGACCTGTTCGAGAGCCTCTCTGACCGGTCGGGGATGTCGTGGGCGCACAACCAGCTCGGGTTCGTCGCATGGTTGCGCGGTGATCTGGAGATCGGAGCGCGGCGCTGCCGTCGGGCGCGGGACAGCTTCCGGGTGCTGGGGGATGGGGAGGGCCTGGCCTGGTCGCTGATCAGCCTCGGCGCCATCGCGCAGTACAGCGGGGATCTGACCGAGGCCGAGGATTTGCTGCAGGAGAGCCTCGCGCTGTCGCAGCGGCTCGGGTACCGCGAGGGCGTCGCCTGGTCGCTCAACCTGCTCGGCATCGTCGAGCGCCGGCGCGGCTTCACCGATCGCGCCGTGCACCTGCTCGACGAGAGCCTCGCTGAGCATCGGGATCTTGGTGATCGGTGGCGGTCCGCGAGTGTGCTGGAGGAGCTGGCGACGGTTGCTCAGCAGCGCAACCGCACGGAGTACGCGGCGTTCTTGATCGGGGCGGCGGACGGGATCCGCGAGGTGATCGGGGCGCCTGTCCCGGAGGTGGAGAAGGCGGATCAGCTCGCCACCCGGCGGGCCATCGAGCAGACTCTGGACAGGCGGGCGTTCCGGGCTGCGTGGTCCGCGGGCCGCGCGGCGCCGCTGGCCGCCGTGGCCGATGGCTATCCGGGGCCGAGTGCCTCCCCGGACCGCTCGCACCGCCTCTGAGGTTCGATGGGGTGGCGGGGTTCGGGCTAGAGGGACTGGGCTGTCTGCACGGGGCTGGACATCGGCTGGGGTGCCGTCCTCTGGTGCCACATTTGCCGCGCGGGCCGGTTTGGGGAGGCTTACACCCCTGGATGGGGGTGAGATCCTCCCCGGTCGGCCTGGGAGTGTTTAACTCCCCGGATGGAAAACAGCCTCGCGAGGCACCACGACCTGGGGGATCGAAGGTACCCCGCGAGGGATCTCGGGACG
Source organism: Kribbella sancticallisti (assembly GCF_039530625.1). NCBI lineage: Bacteria > Bacillati > Actinomycetota > Actinomycetes > Propionibacteriales > Kribbellaceae > Kribbella > Kribbella sancticallisti. The sequence goes on from NZ_BAAAOS010000058.1 coordinate 91,264, forward strand.
CGGGACAGACCAAAACGGGTCCCGGCCGGCTGTGTTCTGTCTGACCCCCCAGGCAGTCCCCCCACCTCACAGCCGGCCGAAGCCTCGTTCCAGCGTGGGCATCTTCTCGTCGAGCCCTCCCAGACGACGTTCGGATGATTCCCCGCGTTGACTCAAGGTTGCCGGGGTCACGCTGCGTCGCACAGGGACGCTACCCTGACATCGCCCTGACAACACCCGGGTGACAACGAACGCCTCGTCGCGATCTTGCGGATCGTGACCAGGCGTTTCCGTTCTGTACCGCAATTGAACCGGCAATGCGCCCTTATTTCACGACGTAAACGGTGCTGCCGGCAAATTGCCGGGTTTGTCAGCGCAGATAACCGGAGACGGCCCTGGTGAATCCGGCGATCCGGTGCAGCGGCGCGCCGTCGATCTCCTCGCCGGGTTGCGGAGTGGTCGGTGCCGGAATTCCCTCGCCCTTGCAACTGGCGTCCTTGGCTGGCGCCTTGCCGGTGGTGAGGAACGTGTTGACGATCCGGTCGGCGCACTTGTTCACGCCGCCGTAGATGCCGTGGTCACCCTCACCGGTGATGGTCAGCAGCCGCGAACCGGCGTACCGGCTGTGGGCCGAGGTGGCCAGGGACAGGTTGGTCGCCGGGTCGTGCACGGACTGCACCATCAGCGTCGTCGGCAAGCCCTTCCCGGTCGGCGTCGGCATCTGCACCTGCGGGCGATCCCAGTAGTAGCAGGGGTTCTCGTTCATGCTCCAGCCGACCAGCGGATAACGCGGACCGAGCCGCGCCGACAGTTGGTCGCCGAACTCGCGGCCCTGCGGCCACTCGGTGTCGTTGCAGGTGACGGCGGTGAAGGTAGCGTTCTCCGCGTCGTCGGCGAACGGCCGGCCGAACGGCGTCAGCCCGACCGTACCGCGGGTCGCGCGCTGGACGAGTTCGTGCTGGCGGGCCAGCGGCAGGGCGTCCACCTTGCGCTGGGCGGCCTTGGGGCTGCCTTTGCTCTGGGCCGCGGACAAGTCGCGCAAAAAGGCGAGGTCGACCGCCAGGGACTGGAAATCCAGCTTTGTATACATATCGCCGGAGACGATGTTGTCCAGCGCGTTCTGGTCGTAGCTGATCTTCACCGAACCGTCCAGGAACTCCTCGACGGCCGGCTGCCTTTTCAGTTCGCGCCGAAGGCGTTCGTAGGTCCTGATCACCAGCCGTGCCGAATTCCCGAGTTTCAGTTGCTCATCGTATTTCGCCGCCCACGGTGCGAAATCCTCCCGGAAACGGCGTTCGAACGCTTCCGGCTGCGCGCTGAAGGTGTCGACCCAGGGCCGGGTGAAGTCGGTGTTGGAGTCGAGCACGAACCGGCCGACGTGACTGGGGAAGTAGGTCTGGTAGTACGCGCCCATCCAGGTGCCGCCGGAGTAGCCGACCCAGTCGATGACGTCGAAGCCGAGCAGTTGGCGGATCAGGTCGATGTCCTGGACGGTCTGCGCGGTGTTCACGTAGGGGAGCAGGCCGCGCGACTGGCGTGCGCAGTACGGGGCGGCGAGTCCGGCGGCCGCGGAGATGAGGTCGAGGTTGCCGGGGTCCCGGTCGCGGGCGTCCATGGTGAAGCCGGGAGCGCCCTCGCAGGTGACATTGGCGCTGTCGCCCGTGCCGCGCGGGTCGAAGCCCACGGTGAGGTGGTTCTTCGCCAGCGCGGGCTGGCCGGCCAGGTACGGCGCCATGCCGAGTCCGGCGCCACCGGGACCGCCCGGGTTGCCGAAGACGACCCGGCTCGGCTTGCCCTTGGCGGGGGCGACCTTGCTGACAGCCAACTGGATGTCGTGGCCGCTGTACTGGTTCGACCAGTCGCGGGGTGCGGTGATCTTGGCGCAGAAGGTCCGCATCTCCTCGTCCCCGCACGGCTTCCAGGCCGGCTTCTGGTCGAGGTACTTCTTGGCTACCTTGTTGGGTCCGGTCTGCACCTTCGCCGGCCCGGTCTGCAACGAGGCGGTCGCCCCGGAGCCGGGGATGGCGAGCAGAGCGGCGGTACTGATACCCAGGGCGACGGCCAGGGTACGGAACTTCATTCATCCTCCTGCGGATGGCCAAGCGTGATCGGACCGTCGCAATCTGTCATGGCAGACTCCCGCGGTCGAGCACCACCCCCGGCCCGGCGCGGGATCACTCGGCTGATAAGGCCTCGCAGAGTTGTGGGCGGAGAGTCTCGTAGGTCCAGTTCTCCCAGTCGGTCGGTGACCATTGGCGATCGTTGACCAACAGGAGATACAACTCGGGGCTGAGCAGCCCGAAGAGAATGTCGGCCGCGCGTTCGACGGTGAGGTCTGACTTGGCGCCTTGCTTGCCCAGCAGGCTGGTGGCTGCGGCCGTCTGGACCGTGAGGCGGGGGTCTTCCTGATCCGGCCAGAGTTCACCGATGGCTGGATCCGTCGCCGCGGCCGCCTCGAGCATCTTCATGATCGGGGCCACCCGATCGAGGACCGCTCGCGTCCCGCCGACGTGTTGCCGCAGGTGCTCGGTGGCCGTCTTCGCGGCCAGCGCCTCGCGGAACCAGGGTCGCTCCATCGTCGCCACCGGCTCGTCGTCGCCGGCGATCGTCCGGTCGACCACCTCCTTGAGCACGGTCTGCTTGTTGCCGAATCCGTAGTAGATCGTCTGCACCGCACACCCTGCTCGCTCGGCGATGTCCTGCAGCGAGGTAGCGCCGTACCCGTCACGAACGAACAACTCACCGGCCGCGTCGAGGATGCGAGCGCGGGTCAGCCGCGCCTTCTCGGACCGTCCGTCAATCTTCTTGACCGCCATCATGTTTGTAGTCTATCTCTAGAGTTATTCACTAGAGTCCAACTACAAGGAGTTTGCGATGACGATTCTGCGACTGACCCGCTTCACCCTCAAGCCGTCGGTCGAGACCGACACGATGCTGAGCACCCGCGCCGAGCTGATCGAGGCCGTCCGGGCGAAGTTCCCCGGCCTGACCGAGACCCGTTTGGCCAAGGTCGACGACACCACCTGGCTCGATCTGTGGCGGTGGGAATCCAACGAGTCCCTCCAGGCGGCATTGGCCGGTGCGCCGGCGCTGCCCCAAGCCGCTGCGGCGTTCGCCCTGGTCGAAGACGCCACCGAGGAGCGGATGGAGTTGGTCGAAGAGCGCTGAGCCTCGTACTGCGTTCGGCGGGCACCCGGCTGACATCGGCCGGGTGCCCACGATGGGCGGCGCCGTTTTGTCGGTCGGTGGTTCTAGGGTCGGCGGCATGGGTGACTGTGATGAGTTGCTGATCGGGCAGTTGGAGTTCTACTGGGACATCCATCTGCGGCCAAGGCTGGAAGGGCTGACGGACGACGAGTACCAGTGGGCTCCCGCGCAGCCCAGCTGGACAGTGCATCCGGATGCGGACGGCAAGATCGTGATGGATCGGGAATGGCCCGAGCCGTCGCCGCCACCGGTGACGACGATCGCCTGGCGGCTGGTGCACATCGGCGTCGGCTGTTTCGCCACCCGGGTCAACACGTTCTTCGACGATGACGGCGTGGACGCACCCATGTTCGACCCGCGGCACATCCCCTCCGACCTCCCCGGTACTGCGGACGCCGGGCTGGCGTTCCTCGACCACTGGTACGGGCGGTGGCACGGCGCGATCAGGGGGCTCGACGACGCGGGGCTCGCCAAGCCGCTCGGCCCGAAGGGCGGCGAGTACGCCGAGGACACGATGCTCGGCCTGATCACTCACCTCAACCGCGAGGTGATGCACCACGGCGCCGAGATCTGCCTGCTGCGCGATCTCTACCGGGCGGGCATGGTGACCAGATGAACGCTTTCGACCTGCACGTCGTCTTCGACTGCGCCGATCCCGACCGGGTCGCGCGGTTCTGGCTCGAGGCGCTGGGTGGCTACGACTTCCCGATGGGAGTGCCGGAGGGCTTCGACAGTTGGGAGGAGTGGGCCGACGCGCAGGGCATCCCCGAGGATCAACGGCCGACCGGACGCACGCTGGTCGACAAGGTGCGGGACCGGCCGGACATCTTCTTCCTGAAGGTCCCGGAAGCCAAGTCGGGCAAGAACCGGCTGCACCTCGACATCAAGGTCGCGCCGGGTCTCGGTGGCGACGACCGGCGGGCGAAGATCGAGGAGGAGGGCGAGCGGCTGACGGGTCTGGGTGCGACCGTCGCCGTCAGGATGGACGAACCTGATGGATTCCATCTGGTGATGCAGGATCCCGAGGGCAACGAGTTCTGCGTGGCGTGATGCATGGGCTCTGGTCCTGCCCGAGCTGCGGCCGGACCTCCGCCAACCGCAACCAGTCGCACACCTGCCGGCCACTGGGTGACCTGTCCGCGCACTTCACCGGCAAGGACGAGGCGGTCCGCGAGACCTTCGACGGGATCCTCGAGGTGGTGCGCGACTTGGGCCCGGTAGAAGTCCTGCCCGAGAAACCCGCATCGCCTTCCACACCCGCATGAGCTTCGCCGCCTTCACCCCACGCCGCCATTGGCTCGACGGCCACGTAGTACTGGCCGAACGCCTCGACAGCCCCCGCTTCACCAAGATCGAGGTCTACTCCCCCCGCAACATCCTCCACGCCTTCCGCCTACACACCCCAACCGAGATCGACGCCGAGGTCATCGACTGGCTAACCCGCGCCTACGCAGTCGGCCAACAACACCACCTCACTTGAAACCACGCAGAGCACCGAAGATCAGCCGCTGCACTGCGTCGTCCGGGTCGTGGCCGCCCACGTACTCCCTGGCCGTCGCGCTGGGCAGCGTCGCCAAGAGCCACTCGGCGTGGGCGGGCGTGGAGTTGTCATCCTCCGACCCGAACCAGACGTCCACCGGTGCCTGAACGTCCCGCGGATCGAATCCCCAGGGCTTGCTCAGCGCGAGATAGTCATCGATCCAGCCGTCCAGCCCTTCGATGCAGCTAGCGCGCATCCGCTCGACCCGCCCGGCATCGGATCCGCTGCTGAGCTCGCGCATGATGTCCTGCCCACTCCGACCCAGCTGATCTCGGAGGAAGGTCTCGCCGCGCCTGGCATCAGCAGCCCAGTCGAGTGACTCAAAGGCCGCCGTCCCGGGCGGCGCGATCCCGCTCACGGTGCTGCACCTGACCACCCGGTCCGGCAGCAACGCGGCCGTCGCAAAGGCATGCGGTCCGCCGCCCGAGAATCCCGTCACAGCGAACCGATCCCACCCCTGCGCATCAGCCAACGCTGCTACGTCCGCAGCCACCTCCACCACTGCTCGACCCAGCTTCCGCGTAGACCCGTAGCCCGGCCTCCCGAACAGCAGCACGCGCAACCCGCTGTCCTCGATCGCGGCAACCACATCAGGCCGCTCCCACCGACTCCCCGGCGTCCCGTGATGCGCAACAACCGGCGCCCCATCCTCGGCGCCGTACAGGCAGTACTTCACGGTCCGCTCGTCTGCTGTCTCTACCTCATAGGTCTGCGCCACCACCCCATTCAATCCGGTGGCGCCGTGGGCGGGCCTGCTGTTTTCTGGGGTGGTGGAGGGCGCCGATGGGAAGTACTGCCGCAGGACACTCGGGACTGGATTGCGGCTCGGCTCGGTGAGCCAGTGGGATTCGAGCCGGCTGTCGGGGGATCGGCAGTCGTGGCGGGCATTGCCCGGACTGCCGACGACGCGTTCTTCCTGAAGGCTGTCCCGGTGGAGTCGCCGGCGGTGGCCGACTACCCCCTGACCGCGGTGGATCGGATGGCGGCGGACGGGGCCGCCGCTGAGCCCGATGCGGTGGACGCGATGCTTGTGGCGCTCGCGTCGTACTGGCGGCGCGTCGCAGTACACCTGTGGATGAGGGATCGGCGTGGATCCGGCCGCGGCAAGAGCGGTCGGGTGCTGCCACCATCCGCTGGCTTCGTCAACGGTGGGCTGGGCGACGGTGGTGACGTTGGAAGGCGCCGGGCGTCGCATCCAGGTCGCACGGCCGAGCGAGTTGGTCGCCGCGATCGAGGAGCGCTTCCCGATCTAAGCGGACTGCAGTCCGAATTGATGGTATGGTCGGTTCTCCCTTGCTCTGAAGGAGAATCTGATGACCGTTGCCGTCGCGCCGAACACCATTGCGGTGTACTCCGACCTGTGGTGCTCGTTCGCTCACCTGGCCGTCCATCGCCTGCACAAGACGCGGGCGCGGCTGGGACTGGAAGGCGTGGTGGCGCTCGACCACCACGCCTTCCCGCTCGAACTGCTCAACGGGCACAGCAGCCCCCGGCCGGGAACCGACTCCGAGGTGTCCGCCATCGGACGGCTCGATCCCGACGCGGGTTGGCGGCTCTGGCAGGCGCCCGACTGGACCTATCCCACCACCACGCTGCCCGCGTTGGAGGCGGTCCAGGCGGCGAAGGAACAGAGTCTGGCCGCGAGTGAAGCGCTGGATCTCGGCCTGCGCAAGGCCTTCTGGGTAGAGAGCCGATGCATCAGCCTGCGCCCGGTGCTGCTCGAGGTCGCCGCCGAGACCAGTGTCATCGACGTGGACTCGCTCGCCGAGGCGCTGGACACCGGACGGGCGCGACACCTGGTGATGCGCGACTTCGCCGTCTCTCAGACCGATGCCGTCCGCTGCAGCCCGCACCTGTTCCTTGCCGACGGCACCGATTCCGCGAACCCCGGGGTCGAGGTCCACTACACCGGCGACTACGGCACCGGCTTCCCGATCGCGACCGCCGACGACCCTTCCGTCTACGAGGACCTCCTGCTGAGGGCGGCCTCGCTGCAGACCGCCTAGGACACTAGATCGAGATCCCCGTGTGGGTCTGGATGTGATCGGGGAGCGGGTCGTGGGAGTCGCCGGTGGTGGGAGTGCCGGCCGGGTCGATCACGACGATCTGAGCGCCGCCGTCGGAGAACGGCCGGTGGTAGACGCCGCGGGGGACGACGAAGACCGAGCCCGCCGGAAGCGACACGACCCGCTCCTCCGGGTCGCGGACGGCGATGCTGAGTTGGCCGTCGAGGACCAGGAAGAACTCGTCCGTGGTGTCGTGCACGTGCCAGATGTAGGAGCCTTTGACGTGGGTGACGCGGACGTCGTAGTCGTTGATCCGCGCGGCGATCCGCGGACTCCACAACTCATCGAAGGTGGTCAGAACAGCCCGGAGATCGATCGGTTCGTTGGTCACTCGTCCATCGTGGCCGGGTGCGGCGGTCGGCCGTGAGTGCTAGGAATAGCACATGTCGAAAGAATCCTCGCACCGCGTCGTCGTGATCGTCGACCACGGGTCCAACCCGTTCGAGCTCGGCGTCGCGACCGAGTTGTTCGGCCTGCGCCGCCCCGAACTCGACCGCGTCTGGTACGATCTGACCCTCTGTACTCCGGAACCGGCCGTCCGCATGCACGAGGGATTCTTCACGCTGACCGGAGTCGCCGGGCTGGATCAGGTGGACCTGGCGGACACGGTGATCGTGCCGAACCGCCCGGATCCCGAGGCGATGCCGTCACCCGCGGTGCTGGACGCAGTACGGCGGGCTGCCGCGCGCGGGGCTCGGCTGGTCAGCTTCTGCACCGGTGCTTTCACACTGGCCGCGGCCGGCGTGCTCGACGGGCGGCGAGCGACTACGCACTGGAAGTGGGCCGAGCTCTTCGGCGCCATGTATCCCCAAGTGGAGCTCGAGCCGGACGTGCTGTTCGTCGACGACGGGGACGTGCTGACCGCCGCGGGGAGTGCGGCCGCGCTCGATCTCGGATTGCATCTGATCCGGCGCGACCACGGGGCCGAGGTGGCGAACGCGGTCAGCCGGCGGCTCGTCTTCACCGCCCACCGCGACGGCGGCCAACGGCAGTTCATCGACCAGCCGGTGCCGCCGGTCGCCGATACCTCACTGGCTCCGCTGCTGGCGTGGGTGCGCGATCAACTGGCCAGCCCGCTCACTGTCGCCGAGATCGCCGCCCACGCTTCGATGAGTCAGGCGACGTTGCACCGCCGCTTCCAGGCGGAACTCGGCACGACGCCGCTCGCGTGGCTCACCGGCGAACGCGTCGCCCTGGCCTGCCGCCTGCTGGAGGCGGGCGAGGTGCGCCTTGACCTGGTCGCCCGTCAGGCCGGTCTGGGAACTGCCACCAACCTGAGAACCCAGCTACGCCGCCGCACCGGCCTCACGCCAACGAACTACCGCCGCCGCTTCTCGCTCCAACCCACCCCAGCCTGAGCCCCGCGGTGCTCAGCCACACCCGCGAACTCGCTCGCGCGCCCGACCAGGCAGCACACGGCAACGAATGGCGGGCTACTCGTCCGTGCTCGGGTCCGTGTGAAGCCGGATCTGCTTGACGCGGACGGTGCCGTCGCCGTACAGGTCCAGTTCGCGGTGGGCGCCGTCGGGGGCCCAGCCGGAGTCGGTGTAGAAGGTGCGGAGGACGTCGTCGGTGGAGTTCACCCAGACGGTGACGCGCTGGAAACCGTCGGCGCGGATGGTGTCGACGACGGCGTTGAGCAGGCGGGAGCCGTGACCGGCGCGAGTGGCCTCGGGGTCGACGGCAAGCTCGGCGACCAGGGCGTCATTGCGCGGGTCGGCGTCGGGGTCGTCGGACGCGGTGATCGCGGCGAAGCCGACCAGCGTCCGGCCGGCCAGTGCGACCATCACCCGGTTGCGGGCCTCGCCGGGGGAGAGGAGCGCGGCCCGCCACTGAGCGGCGAACTGCGCCGGGTTCAGGTCGGCGAGCACCTCCGCCGGCAGCAGGGCGTCGTACGAGCGGCGCCAGGCGGCGACCTGGATCTCGCCGATCGCGTCCGCCTCGGCCGGCAACGCCAGCCGCACGCTCGACTCCGCGATCGGGTCCTCGGCGGCGCCCATCGAAGTCAGGCTTTCAGGTTCCGGGACGCCGAAGTCGCTACTCATGCCCCCATCCTTTCAAAGCGCGCCGAACGGGCCATCGGCAGGACCCGTCGGGGCCGGCATCCTGCCGCCGGGCATCGCGGACGGCGCTTCAGTAGCCGCATCTGTCCGGCTTTGTGACACTTCCTGTTGGTTTTGCAGACGAAGTGTCACAAGTCGGCTATGCTCGGCCCCATGGACAGCTTTCAGGCGACGATCGACGCGGACGGCCGGATCGAGCCGCGCGACGCGATGCCGGAGGGGTACCGCAAGACCCTGATCCGGCAGATCGCGCAGCACGCGCACTCCGAGATCATCGGCATGCAGCCCGAGGGCAACTGGATCAGCCGCGCGCCGTCGCTGCGCCGCAAGGCGATCCTGATGGCGAAGGTCCAGGACGAGGCCGGCCACGGCCTGTACCTGTACGCCGCCGCCGAGACGCTCGGGGTGGATCGGGCCGACCTGCTCGACCTGCTCCACAGCGGCAAGCAGAAGTACTCCAGCATCTTCAACTACCCGACCCTGACCTGGGCCGACATCGGCGCGATCGGCTGGCTTGTCGACGGTGCCGCGATCGTGAACCAGGTCCCGCTGTGCCGCTGCTCCTACGGGCCGTACGCGCGGGCGATGGTCCGGGTCTGCAAGGAGGAGTCGTTCCATCAGCGGCAGGGGTTCGAGATCCTGCACACGCTGTGCACCGGCACCCCCGGGCAGAAGGAGATGGCGCAGGACGCGCTGAACCGGTGGTGGTGGCCGAGTCTGATGATGTTCGGTCCGCCGGACGCGAGTTCGACCCATTCGGAGCAGTCGATGGCGTGGGGGATCAAGCGGCACAGCAACGACGAGTTGCGGCAGCGCTTCGTCGACATGACCGTGCCGCAGGCTGACGTACTCGGCATCCGCGTCCCGGACGACGGGCTGCGCTATGACGAGGAGACCGGGCACTACAGCTTCACCGAGCCGGACTTCACCGAGCTGTATGAGGTTGTCAAGGGCAACGGTCCGTGCAACCAGCAGCGGCTGGCGCACCGGGTGAAGGCGCACGAGGACGGCGCCTGGGTCCGCGAGGCTGCCGCGGCGTACGCCGAGAAGCAGGCCGCGAAGGCCCAGGGGAGCGCCGCATGACCGAGCACCAAGGCACCGGGCCGCGCCCGAGCGTCGAGCCGCTCTGGGAGGTTTTCGTTCGGTCTCGGCGGGGGCTGTCGCATGTGCACGTCGGCAGCCTGCACGCGCCGGACGCGACGATGGCGCTGCGCAACGCCCGCGACGTCTACACCCGCCGCCAGGAGGGTGTGTCGATCTGGGTCGTCCCGGCCGCCGACATCACCGCCTCCAGCCCGGACGAGAAGGACGAGTTCTTCGACCCGGCCGGCGACAAGGTCTACCGGCACCCGACCTTCTACCAGGTCCCGGAAGGCGTCGAACACTTGTGAACGACCTTTTCATCTACACGCTCCGCCTCGGCGACGACGCGCTCATCGCGGCGCAACGGACCGCCGAGTGGATCGCGGCCGCTCCGCAGCTCGAGGAAGACGTTGCTCTGGGCAACATCGGCCTCGACCAGCTGGGCCAGGCCCGCTCACTGCTCCAGTACGCCGGGCTGGTCGAGGGCGCGGGTCGCTCCGAGGACGACCTGGCCTACTTCCGCGACGAGCGCGACTTCCTCAACCTCCAGTTGTGCGAGCTCCCGAGCGGCGACTTCGCCCACAGCATCGCCAGACTCCTGTACTTCGCGACGTACCAGCACCTGCTCTACGAGGAGCTGCGCACGTGCTCCGACGAGACCCTCGCGGGTGTCGCCGGCAAGGCCGTGAAGGAGGTCGCGTACCACGTGGACCACGCGACCCAGTGGGTGCTGCGACTCGGCGACGGCACCGAGGAGAGCCATCGTCGGATGCAGGCCGGCCTCGACGCGATGTGGCCGTACACGGCCGAACTGTTCGCCTCGGACGCCCTGGTGCAACGCCTCGACGTCGCGGTCGATCCGTCCACTCTGCACGACGAGTGGGAGCGCCGCATCACCCAGGTGATCGACGAATCCACCTGCACCAGGCCGACCTCGTCGTACCAGCACTCGGGTGGCCGCGAAGGCCGTCACACCGAGCACTTCGGCTTCCTGCTGGCTGAGATGCAGCACGTGGCCCGATCGCATCCGGGAGCGTCGTGGTGAGCGACACCGCGATCTTCGAGGCAGTCGGCGAGGTCGCGGATCCGGAAGTACCGGTGCTGACGATCGCCGATCTCGGTGTGCTCCGAGGCGTCCGGCACGAGGGCGACGAGGTGGTCGTCACGATCACCCCGACGTACTCCGGCTGTCCCGCGATGGACCTGATCCGGCACGAGGTCGAGCTCACTCTCAACTCCCTGCACGTCAACGGCCGGGTGGAGACGGTGTTGTCGCCGGCCTGGACCACCGACTGGATGAGCGACGAAGGCAAGGCCAAGCTGACGGAGTACGGGATCGCTCCGCCGACCGGTACGCGTGCTGTCGGCGGACCGGTGTCGCTGAGCCTGACCATCCGGTGTCCGTTGTGCGGCTCGCCCGACACCACCGAACTGAGCCGGTTCGGATCCACGTCCTGCAAGTCGTTGTGGCGCTGCAACTCCTGTCGTGAACCCTTCGATCACTTCAAATCCCTTTGAAATCATGCACAGCAAATCCCTTTGAGAATCACGCACAGCAAGGCGATCCAGATGACGACGATGACCCGGCGCAGGGCCACCTTCCATCCGTTGACGGTGAAGGCGATCGACCTGATCACCGAGGACTCGGTCGCGATCACCTTCGACGTGCCCGAGGAACTCGCGGCGGAGTACGAGTTCGCCGCGGGTCAGCACCTGACCGTCCGGCGCACGGGTGAGGACATCCGCCGCAGCTACTCGATCTGCTCGCCGGCCGGTTCCGGCGTACTGCGGATCGCGGTCAAGCGGATCCCCGGCGGCGAGTTCTCGTCGTACGCCGCGAGCGGGCTGAAGGTCGGCGACGTCATCGAGGTGATGACCCCACTCGGCCGGTTCGGTACGCCACTCGACCCCGCGCACGCCAAGCACTACGCGTTCGTCGCCGCGGGCAGCGGGATCACGCCCGTACTGTCGCTGGTCGCGACCATCCTCTCCGTCGAGCCGCAGAGCCGGGTGACCTTGCTCTACGGCAACCGCACGGCCGGCTCGGTGATGTTCGCCGACGAACTCGCCGACCTGAAGGACGTGTACTCCGAGCGCCTGCACCTGGTGCACGTGCTGTCCCGCGAGTCGACCGACGTCGAGTTGTTCAGCGGCCGGATCGACAGGGACCGGCTGGGCCGGATGTTCGACACGATCCTGCCGGTGCGGTCGGTCGACGAGTGGTTCCTCTGTGGGCCGTACGCGATGGTCGTCGGCGCGCAGGAGTTGCTGCTCGACCAGGGCGTACGGCGCGAGTCGGTGCACGCCGAGTTGTTCCACGTCGGCGACGAGGCGCCGGTGGTCCGGGTCGAGGAGAACGTGGCGGACGAGGACGCCGCCGAGGTGACGGTGATCCTGGACGGCCGCCGCTCGACGTTCCCGCTGGGCGAGCACGCGAAGGCGGTGCTCGACGCGACCCTCGCAGTACGGACCGACGCGCCGTTCGCCTGCAAGGGCGGCGTCTGCGGCACCTGCCGCGCAAAGGTGATCGAGGGCACGGTCCGGATGGACACCAACTGGGCTCTCGAACCCGACGAGATCCGCGCCGGCTACGTGCTCACCTGCCAGTCCCACCCCACCAGCGAAAAGGTCACCCTCGACTTCGACGCCTGACCGCTGCGCCTGCGCCGATTTGTCGGTGTCCGCTGGAAGGATTGGCGGCTCACGACAGAGGGGGTGGGGCGCCGTGATGGGGCGTTCGCATGCGTTGTCCGGGTGGGTCGCCGGGTTGGTGGTGGCGCCGTTCGTCGGGCTGAACACGGTGGCCGAGGTGGTGCCGTTCGCGGTCGCGACCGCCGGGTACGCGCTGGTTCCCGATCTTGACCACCCGGGCGCCAGCGCTTCGCGGGTGCTCGGCCCGATCACCGGCTTCGTGTCCGGTGCGGTGCGGGCGTTCTCGGGTCTGCTCTACGCGATCACCAAAGGCCCGCGCGACGAGGACAGCACCGGGCGGCACCGGCACGCGAGTCACACTCTCGCGGCGGCGATCGCGCTCGGCTTCCTGACTTCCAGTGTCGGCGCGACCGGTGGCTGGCGGGCGGTGCTCGCGGTCGCGTTGTTCGGCCTCATCCTCGCGGCTGACGTGCTCGGCGACTGGGTGCTGATGGTGGTTGTCGGCACGGGCGCCTGGACGCTGGCGGGCAGTTGGCTTCCCGGTACTACGGTCACCCAGGCCCTGCAGGGCGGCCTGGCCGAGATCGGCAGTTGGATCGGCGTCGCTGTGGCGGTCGGGATGTTCGTGCACTGCCTCGGTGACAGCCTGACTCGCTCTGGTTGTCCCTGGCTGTGGCCGCTGCCGATCCGCGGCGAGACCTGGTACGAGATCCGGCTGCCGCGCGCGCTGCGCTTCCGCACCGGTGGCTGGGTGGAGAACGGGATGATCGCGCCCGCTCTGGTGGTCGCCGGGGTGCTGTTGCTGCCAGGTGCCTGGCCGCTTGTGCAACAGGTGTTCGACGCGATCCTGTCCACCACATCGGTCTGGATCGCGGGTGGCCAGTGAGGTGGAACCTCGTGGGTGGCTGGGCTCGGGGCAATTGTCCCGGCCACCCACGAGGGCTTGGGTGGACTCAGTTCGCGTCGGGCGCTACCAGCGTCGGGAGCTGCCGGTCGAAGAGTCCGGCGAAGGCCAGGCTGGGGAGGATGTGGCCCTGGTTCGCCGCGGTGCGGGCCACGCCGTAGCCCCACTCGGACGCGCGCAGCCGCTGGTTCGGGGTGCCGTGATGGCTGCCCGCGGTGAAGCTGCAGTCGCCGAGCTGGAAGAAGACCTGGTCGAACTCCTGGATCCGCTTCCACTGCAGGGCGTCGCCCCGGGCGTGGGTGAGGAAGTAGGAGGCGAAGGAGTCGGCCATCAGCTCGATCCGGCGGGCTGCCTCCGGCCCGGTCAGCGTGGTCTGGAACAGCCCGCGCTGGAACTGGACGTGGTGCCCGTACTCGTGGGCGAGGATCGCCTGCGCCGTGACGTCGTCGTACCCGAGTGCCTGGTAAGCCGCCAGGATGCCGTCGCCCATCAGGATCTCCGCCGGGATGACGGTGAAGCCGGGGATGTTCTGGCCGGCGAAGGCGAAGGCGTTGAAGGTGAAGAACGGGTGGTTGCCGAAGTCGAACTTCTCCTGGTTCATCGCCGTCGCGATCTCGTCGGCGAACTCGTTCGCCAGTGCGACCGGCAGCCCGTAGCCCTCGGCGAACAGACGCACCAGCCGGGGCCGGTCGAGCAGCATGCTGCCGTGCATCGGCACCAGCTTGATGTCGGCGCCGTGGATGTCCCAGAAGTTGCGCAGGTCGCGGAAGGTGTGGGTCGTCGCGGTGGTGAACTGACCGTTCGCGCCGAACTGTGAGCCGGCGTCCTGCGGCCAGAGCACCGCGTCGTAGAAGATCGGGTCCCAGCTGCGGATCGCGTTGACCAGGGCAACGTCTTGGGGAGTCCAGTCGGCGCGGGAGGCGACGAGCCAGTCGCGCACCGGGGTCGACGCGGTACAGGTGTAGTCGGCCGGGTTGATGACCTGGTCGACGAGCTCGGACAGCGGGTTGTCGTCGACGCCGAGCTTCTGCTTGAGCAGTTCGGTCGTGGTCGGCTGGCCGGCCGGGGTGAGTGCGGCCAGCTTGTCGGCGAGAGCCTGGGTCCGCTCAGGCGACAGCGTGCCGCCTGTGCTGTGGCGGGCGCAGTGGCGGTGGCAGTGGAGCCGCTGGCCTGTAGGGGTGCGGCGGCCAGGCCGAGGCCGAGCGTCGCGGCGAGGGTGACCGCGGCCCAGGCGATGGGCTTGTTCATGAACTTCTCCTTGACGAAAACGGGCAGGGGACAGCAACGCAGCAGGCTGCGGCGGTTCAGGCGGTTCGGGCGGTTCGGGCGGTTCAGGCGGTGCGTGCTCAGGTTTGATCAGTTGGCGTCAGGCGCCACGATGACCGGCAGCGCTTGGTCGAAGCGTTCGCCGACCGTCAGTGACGGCAGGACATGACCCTGATTCGCGGCGCTGTCGGCCAGGTCGTAGCCCCACTGCGCGGCCCGCTCCCGCTGGTTGGGCGTTCCGTGGTGGCCGAGGCCGAGGAAGTTGCAGTCACCGATGGCGCGGAACACCCGGCTGAACTGCTCGATCCGCTTCGCCTGCAGAGCCGCGCCGCGGGCGTGCGTCAGGTGGTACGCCGCGAACGCGTCCGCCATCAACTCCAGCCGCCGGTTCCCTTCGGGCGTGCTCCCGCCGGTGTGGAAACCCTTGCGGAACTGGAGATGGTGCCCGTACTCGTGGGCCATGATCGCCGGCGCCGCGACATCGGCCAGCCCCAGTACGGTGAACGTCTCGAGCACTCCGTCGCCCATCACGATCGTGTCCTCGACCGGCAGACCGAGATGCGCGAACTCGTCGTCCTCGGCCGCGAAGGCGTTGAACGTCAGCGCGGGATGCTTGCCGTACAGGAACTTCTCGGTGTTCGCCGCGGTGGCCAGCAGGTTGCTGTAGAAGATGACCTGGGCCTCCGGCATCGCGCGCAGCCGCAACACCCGAGCGATCCGGGCCGGGTCGATCATCATCTCGCCGTGCATCGGGACGACGTCGATCGGCTGGTCCGCGATGTCCCAGAAACCGCTCAACTGCCGGAAGGACTTCGTGACCTGGTGGTCGTACTCGCCGTTCTGGCCGTAGTGCTCCTCGTGCTGCGGGAACAGGATCGCGTCGTACGCGAGGAGGTTCCAGAACTGGGACAGGGCGAACACGCCGCGGTCGAAGCCGTCCCAGTTCTTCATCAGCGACTCGATGTACGCCAGGGCCGGGGAGTTCGATACGCAGGTGTAGTCGGCCGGGTTGAGGGCGGCTCGCAGCAGGCTGTCCCGTGGTGAGTCCGTGCCTCCGCCCCGCTTGAGAGCCTCGTACTCCGCCAAGGTGTCGGCCGGCAGTTGGGCCTCGAGTTCGGCCAGCAACCGCTGAGCCTCTTCGGGGGTCCGGCTGCCTGCGGCCGTCGGCGTCTCCAACTGCACCGCGGTCGTAGCGGTGGCAGTGGCGGCTGAGATGGTTGCTGTCGGCCCGGCGGTGAGGGACAGGCCGGCGACAAGGGCCAGACCAGCCGCGGCCGCGAGGTGCTTCTTCATGCGATGTCCTCGATTCTCCGGAGCGGGCCTCAGTTACCGGCGTCGGGGGCGACGAGGTCCGGCAGCTTGGCGTCGAAGCGCTGGGCGAAGGTCAGGCTGGGCAGGATGTGGCCCTGGTTCGGGGCGCCGGTGACCACGCTGTAGGCCCATTCGGCCGAGCGCAGCCGCTGGTTCGGGGTGCCGTGGTGGCCGGGGTCGGCGAACCCGCAGTCGCCGATTCCGGCGAAGACCTGGGTGAAGAGCCGGACCCGCTTCCACTGCATGCTGGCACCGCGCGAGTGCGACAGGAAGTACGCCGCGAACGCGTCGGCCATCAGTTCGGTCCGCCGGGTCGCCTCGGGCCCGGTGAGCTCGGAGGTGAACAGCCCGTCCTCGTACTGGACGTGGTGGCCGAACTCGTGCGCCAGGATCGCCTCCGGTGCGACGTCGGCCAGCCCGATCGCCTGGAACGCCTGCAGGATGCCGTCACCCATCACGATCTGGTCGGGCAGCGCCGCCAGCGCCGGGTCCGGGTCGCCCTCGCCGGTGAAGGCGTAGGCGTTCATGCTGTTCAGCGGGTGGTTGGTGATCTTCGGCTGCGACGCCCAGGTGGAGAACAGGTCGGCGAAGTACGCCGAGTCGGCCTCGGAGCGGTGGAAGACGGTCCGGAAGGTGTTGTACACCGCGGTGCGGTCGGCCAGGATCGCGCTGTGCATCGGTGCCAGCCGGATGTCGCCGGACTCGATGTCCCAGAACGTCCGCAGGTGCTTGAAGGTGTGCGTGATCGCGGTGCTGTACTCGCCGTTCGGGCCGTAGCGGGAGTCCGATGGCGTGATCATGCTGGCGTAGCCGGCCAGGTTCGTCAGCGCGGCCGCGAACGCGAACACCTTGTCCAGTTGGGTCCAGTCGGTGATCGTGCCGGCCACCCAGTCGGTGAGCGGCGTGGTCGGCGAGCACTCGTAGTCGTCCGGATCGAGGGCCGCGAGGATCGCGCCCTGGGTGGCGGGAGCCTCGTCGAGCCCGAGCCGCTCCGCCGCCGCGGTGGCCGCGTCGATGACGTCGGCCCCCAGCAGGTCGCGGGCCTGGTCGAGCAGCGAGCCGGCGGCGACCTCGGTCTGGACAATGGCGGCGGACGACGCCGCTTGAGCCGGAGCCACGGAGACAGCCGTGAGGGTGAGCGTGGCGATGGCCACCGGCAAGGCGAAGTATTTCTTCATCACAACTCCTAGGGATCGCCGCTGGGACGGTCGGCGAAAGGCGGGGACTGGCCTCAGTATTGGCCGCCATCCCGGGCCCGGTCCCGGCCTCGCGCTGTCAGAATCCGGCATGGCGAGAACCTGACGCCTAAGCTCCACCGATGACCGCGCGCACCCTCAACCTCGGCGAAACCGCCCTGCAGGCCCTCGACCCCGAGTTCCGCCAGTACGCCGCCCTGCGCGAGCTCTACCTCCACGGCAACCAGTTGACCGCGCTGCCGGACTGGCTCGGGGAGTACGCCGACCTCCGCATCCTCGACCTGAGTCACCAGCCGCTGGCCGCTCTGCCGAACTCGCTCGGGCGGTTGAAGAACCTGGAGTTCCTCTACGTCAGCGATCTCGCGATCAGCGCGCTACCCGAAGCGCTGGGGGACTTGGAGTCATTGCTGTACCTCGGTGCCACCGACAACGGGCTGACTCGAGCGCCGGCCAGTCTCGGGCGACTGAGCAACCTCGTCGAGCTGCGCCTCTACGGCAACAAGCTCACCGAACTACCCGACTCGTACGGCGAACTCGCGGCGCTCAGGGAGCTCCACCTGGACGGCAACCCTCTCGAGCGGTTGCCCGACACCTTTGACCAGCTGGACGAGTTGCGGGTGATCAGCCTCCGCGGGAACGCGTTGACGGACTTCCCCAGCCAGCTCGGCCGTCTTCCCCGGCTCCGGCAGCTCGATCTGCGGGCCAACCGGATCACGCGACTCCCCGACCTCGGCCCGGAGGCGTTCCCGGCGCTGGAGAAGCTCGACCTGCGGTGGCTCGACCTCAGCGCAGTACCGGAGTGGGTGCATGAGTTGCAGCGCCGCGACTGCCTGGTGTTCCGGACGGCCGCGGGTCAGAGGTAGTCCTGCGGGCGGCCGAGGAGGTAGGACGGGTGGCCGGCGGATTCGAGGGAGGCGGCGAAGCGCTGGGTGTTGCGAACGCCTGGCCAGACCTCCCACGCGAGCAGCGGCATGGCCAGGACCGCGCCGACCAGGATCACCCAGAAGCTGTCGACGATGAACGCGAGCGGCAGCGAGAGCAGGAACACCGCCTCGCAGACGGCGAAGCGGACGAAGGTCGAGGAGGTGAAGCGTTGCCAGGACAGCCTCTCGACATCGGCCGGACGGCCGCCGGGCTGCAGGGGCGCAGTACGGAAGCCGGCCAGTTCGCAGAGCGAGTACGCGCCGGCGGCCGCGGCGAGGATCAGCAGCGGAGCCCAGGTCGGCGGGAAGTCACCGATGCCGTCGACAGCCAGGACGAACCACATCACCAGGGTGATGAGTGGAATCGCTGCCAGCATGCTGCCCATCACGGTCATCAACGAAGTGGCCTGCGGCGGCCGGGTCGCGTTCATCGGGTTCGACACGAGCCAGACCTTAACGCCCGCGGACGGCCAACGCGGCCACTGCGAACCCAAAATTCAGCACAAAGTGAGTGGTCCTGCACAGAGAGTATTTTCAGGAAGTTTTTCTGACTTTTTTGCCGGAAGCTGTAACGCCTGCGGGGGGCGGCCCGATAGGACGAGTGAGCCTGGTGGCTGCCCGGACCCCCGAGCGGACAGCCACCAGGCCTACTCATTTCCCGAGGTGCTGGGAGCGGTAATCTGAGCCCCATGTCCTCAAGCGCACCTTCCGCCTCAGCAGCCCTGCCTTTCGGCCGGCTGACGACGGCGATGATCACTCCGTTCCGGCCCGACGGCTCGCTCGATCTCGATGCTGCGCAGAAGGTGGCGACCAAGCTGGTCGACCAGGGCAACGACGCGCTCGTGATCAACGGCACCACCGGTGAGGCACCGACCACCACCGACGAGGAGAAGGTGCGGCTGATCCACGCCACCCTCGAAGCGGTCGGCGACCGGGCCAAGGTGGTCACCGGAGTCGGTTCGAACAACACCGCCCACAGCGTGGAGTGCGCGAAGGCCGCCGAGGCCGCCGGCGCGCACGGCCTGCTGGTGGTCACGCCGTACTACAACAAGCCTCCGCAGGAGGGCATCAAGCTGCACTTCACCACGGTCGCCGACGCCACCGGCCTGCCCGTGATGGTCTACGACATCCCCGGCCGAACGGGCGTGCCGATCACCACCGAGACGCTGCTGGCGCTGGCCGAGCACCCGAGGATCGTCGCGGTGAAGGACGCCAAGGGCGACATCGCCGGGACCACGAAGGTGCTGGCCAACTCCGACCTCTTCTACTACTGCGGCGCCGACGAGCTGAACCTGGCCTGGCTGTCGATCGGCGCGGTCGGCCTGGCCAGCGTGGTCGCCCACGTCGCCGGCCCGCAGTACCGCGAGATGATCGACGCCGTCGTCGCCGGTGATCTCGCCACCGCACAGCAGATCGATCGCCGGCTGGTGCCCGCCGTCGAGGCGATCATGATGAGGACCCAGGGCGCCATCATGGTGAAGGCCGCGCTCAAGCTGACCGGCGTCATCGAGCACGGGACCCTGCGGTCGCCGTTGGTCGAGGCAAGTGCCGAGCAGGTGGACTGGCTCGCCACCGACCTCAAGACGGCAGGACTGACTGCATGAGCCACCCCCACCCAGATCTGGACGCTCCGGCACCATTGGCTCCAGGCGCGCTGCGGATCATCCCGCTCGGCGGCCTGGGCGAGGTCGGCCGGAACATGACCGTCTTCGAGTACGACGGCAAACTGCTGATCGTCGACTGCGGCGTGCTCTTCCCGGACGAGAACCAGCCCGGCGTCGACCTGATCCTCCCGGATTTCCAGCCCATCCGGGAGCGTCTGGACGACATCGTGGCGGTTGTCCTGACGCACGGCCACGAGGACCACATCGGCGGCCTGCCCTACCTGCTGCGTGAGCGCGGGGACATCCCGGTGGTCGGCTCGCAACTGACCCTGGCACTGCTCGAGGGCAAGCTGAAGGAGCACCGGCACCGCAACGTGCCGCAGCAGACCGTTGTCGAGGGCGAGACGGTCCGGTTCGGCCCGTTCGAGTGCGAGTTCGTCGCGGTCAACCACTCCATCCCCGACGCGCTCGCGGTCGCGATCCGCACTCCGGCGGGTCTGGTGCTGCACACCGGCGACTTCAAGATGGACCAGTTGCCGCTGGACAGCCGGATCACCGACCTGCGCTCGTTCGCGCGGCTAGGCGCGGAGGGCGTCGACCTGTTCATGGTCGACTCCACCAACTCCGAGGTGCCGGGCTTCACCACCCACGAGCGCGACATCGCGCCGGTGCTGGACCGGGTCTTCACCAACGCCCGGAACCAGCGCATCATCGTGGCCTGCTTCGCCTCCCACGTGCACCGGGTCCAGCAGGTGATGGACGCCGCCGTGAAACACCACCGAAAGGTCGCGTACGTCGGCCGCTCGATGGTGCGCAACATGGGCGTGGCCCGGGACCTGGGCTTCCTCACCGTTCCCGGCGACACCCTGATCGACATGCGCGAACTGGACAACTACCCGCCGGAGCAGGTGGTGCTGGTGTCCACCGGTTCGCAGGGCGAGCCGATGTCGGCGCTGTCGCGGATCGCCGCGAACGACCACCACGTGGTCCAGATCCAGCCCGGTGACACGGTCGTGCTGGCCTCGTCGCTGATCCCGGGCAACGAGAACTCGGTCTTCCGGGTGATTAACGGGCTGACCCGGCACGGCGCGCACGTGATCCACAAGGGCAACGCGCTGGTGCACGTGTCCGGCCACGCGAGCGCGGGTGAACTGCTCTACTGCTACAACATCGTCAAGCCGCGCAACGTGATGCCGGTGCACGGCGAGATCCGGCACCTGCACGCGAACGCCGAGCTGGCCCGGCAGACCGGCGTACCGGCGGCGAACGTGGTCGTGGTCGAGGACGGGGTGGTGGTCGATCTGGTCGACCGCAAGGCCTTCGTCGCGGGCAAGGTGGAGTGCGGTTACGTCTTCGTCGACGGCTCGACCGTGGGTGACATCACCGAGACCTCGCTGAAGGACCGGCGGATTCTCGGCGACGAGGGTTTCATCTCGGTGATCGCCGTGATGGACTCTGTCACCGGCAAACTGACAGCCGGGCCGGAGATCCAGGCACGCGGGTTCGCCGAGGACGACACCGTCTTCGACGACCTGAAGCCGAAGATCGAGGCGGAGATCGAGAAGGCGATCGGGAGCGGGGTGGACGACATGTACCAGTTGCAGCAGGTCATCCGCCGGGTGGTCGGCAAGTGGGTGAGCGATACTCACCGCAGACGACCGATGATCATTCCCGTCGTCGTGGAGAGTTAGACGAGAGGGTGGGCCACGTGAGCGAGCGAAGCGAGCGAACCAGAAAGCAGAGCAGCAATTGCTCACCGGTGCCCGCAGCGAGGCGAGGACACCGGTGAGCATCACTGGTGTCAATGGAGCCGGGCAGCGCCGGCCCACCATGAAAGAGGTCGCGGCCCGGGCGGGCGTGGCGCTCAAGACCGTCTCCCGGGTGGTCAACGAGGAGCCGAACGTCAGCCCGGAGCTGACCGCGAAGGTCCAGGCCGCGATCAAGGACCTGAACTACACGCCGAACGAGAGCGCCCGGATGCTGCGCCGCGGCAAGACCGGCACGATCGCCGTGGTGATCCGCGACATCGGCGACCCGTTCTTCGCCTCGCTCGGCCGCGCGGTCGAGCTGTGGGCCCGGTCCAGCGGCTCGGTGGTGATGATCGGCCTGACCGACGAGGACCCCGAGCGGGAGCGCGACGTCTGCCTGGAGTTCGTCGCCCGGCGCCCGGACGCGCTCATCATGGCGCCGATCGGAGAGACCCAGGACTACCTGGCGCCACACGTGGACGCCGGCATGGCCGTGGTGACGATCGACCGGCCGGCGCACGGGATCGAGGCCGACGCCGTACTGGCGGACAACGCCGGCGGCATCGACCAGGCGATCGACCACCTGGTCCGCCAGGGGCATCGCCGGATCGCCTATCTCGGTGACGACGAGCGGATCTTCACGGCCCGCGAACGCGTCGTCGCCTACCGGGCGGGAATGGCCCGGCATCGCATCGAGGTCGACGAGGACCTGGTGCACCTGTCCGAGCCGACCACCGAGGGGATCGGGATCACGCTGTCCGCAGTACTGGATCGGCCTGAGCCCGCGACGGCGATCCTGTCGGCGAACAACATGACCACCGCCGAGGTACTGCGGGGCATGGCCGGGCGGCGGGATCGCGTCGCGCTGGTGTCGTTCGACGATCTGGCGCTGGGGGATCTGCTCAGTCCTGGTCTGACCGCGGTGGCGCAGTCGGCCGACGTGATGGCGCGGACCGCGATCCAGTTGATGACCGAGCGCCTTCCCGAGCCGCACCGCCCGGGCCGGACGGTCCGGGTGCCGGTGAAGCTGACGATTCGCGGGTCGGGCGAGATCCCGCCGTCCAGCTGATCGCGACCAGCGCCCTCGGCGACCACCACGGGTAGGGAAGGGCTGCGGCCGATGATGCCCTGGCCGCGGCTCTTCCGTTGCTCGAGAGCTAGTTCCGCAACTGGGTCGCCAGCGGGCACTGGAACGGGTCGCGGGCCCGGAGGCCGACGTTGTTCAGGTAGTCGACGACGATCTTGTAGGACTCGAACAGACCGACCTCGGTGTACTTGACCTGATGGATCTGGCAGTACTCCCGCACGATCGGCCGGACCTTCTTCAGCGTCGGCCGGGGCATGCTCGGGAACAGGTGGTGCTCGATCTGGTAGTTGAGCCCGCCCATCGCGAAGTCGACCACCGCGCCGCCGCGGATGTTGCGCGACATCAGCACCTGACGGCGCAGGAAGTCCAGCTTCATCGTGGCCGGCACCAGTGGCATGCCCTTGTGGTTCGGGGCGAACGAGGCGCCCAGACAGACGCCGAACACGGCTAGCTGCAGGCCGAGGAAGGCGCTCGCCTTGCCGAGCGGCAGCACGACGTACAGGGCGGTCACGTAGAGGCCGATCCGCGACACGACGACCGCGGCCTCGATGCGCTCCACCCGGCTCGCTCCGCGCCGGAAGAGGTGCTGCAGGCTCGACACGTGCAGGCTCAGCCCCTCGAGGGTGAGCAGCGGGAAGAAGAACCAGCCCTGGCGGTCGCCGAGCCACTTCACCAGGCCCTTCCGGCTGGCGACGTGGTCCGGAGTGAACGCGACCACTCCGATCCCGATGTCGG
This sequence comes from Kribbella sancticallisti, assembly GCF_039530625.1. Lineage (NCBI taxonomy): Bacteria > Bacillati > Actinomycetota > Actinomycetes > Propionibacteriales > Kribbellaceae > Kribbella > Kribbella sancticallisti. The sequence goes on from NZ_BAAAOS010000058.1 coordinate 114,628, forward strand.
GGTCCTTGCTCACCTGGTTCGGAGAGTTGTGGTGCTTGCTGTGCTTGTTGCGCCACCAGGTGATGCTCATCCCGGCCAGGCCGCCGGCCAGGATCCGCGCGGTCCAGTCGTTCCAGGCGGCGGAGTCGAAGATCTGCCGATGCGCGCTGTCGTGGCTGAGGAAGGCGACCTGGACGAGGATCAGCGCGAGCGCACCCGCCATCAGCAGCTGGAACCAGGAGTCACCCAGCAGGACGAACCCGGTGATCACACCGCCGAGCGCGGCCAGCACGAGGCCGATCCGGGTCCAGTAGTAGGCGTAGCGACGCCGGAGCATGCCCAGGTCACGCACGGTGTGCAGGAGGTCGCTGTAGAGGCTGGCGTGGCGCTCCTGCGGTCGCTGCGGGTGGGCGTCGTCGGCCAGAAGTTGCGTCAAAGTGATTTGCCCCATCCAGGAGTGCATCAGTCGATGCGCTACCGGGTCCGGGGCAGCGCCACGAGAAGGTGGCTGTACAACGTCAACGGAACCATGGCGGTCAAGGCGGCGCAAGCCGAACGCGGGTCAGCGGCGTCACACCGCGCGCAGGCGGGAGGTCGGCAGTGACCCGTCGAGCACGCCGTGGGCGACCGAGCCCAGGCCGCAACCCGTCCCCCTGGCATAGGCGCGCATCGCCGCGAAAGCGTCCGGCAGGCTCAGGCCGGAACGCTCCGCCAGCATGCCCTTGGCCTGCTCGATCAGCACCCGGCTGTCGAGGGCGCGCTGCAACTGCTCGGCGAGCGCCTTGCGGCCGCGTACCTCCCGTTCGTGCAGCAAGCCGATCGTGGCCATGTCGGCCAGCGCCTGTCCGAGCCGGCTGTCCTCGTCACTCAACGCGGCGGTGCTGGACCGGAAGAGGTTGAGCACGCCGATGATCTCGCCGCGCAACCGCAGCGGCAGCGAGTGCGCGGAGGCATAGCCGGCGGCCGCGGCGACTTCGGCGAGCCGTGGCCAGCGCGCCAGATCGACGTTCACCACCGGGCTCGCGGACCTGAAGCAGTCCGGGCACGGCCCCTCCTGCTGCTGCAGCTCGAACAGTTCCACCAGTTCCGCCCGATCGTCCGAGGCGGTCATCACCTGCAAAGCGCCGTCCTCGTCGGCCAGCATCAGCCCGGCGGCGTCCACCTCCAGCAGTTCGACGGCCGCGTCGGCCAAGACGCCGATGAAGTCGACCAGGTCGAAGTCGGCGACCAGCGTGTCGGCGAGCTCGATGAAGACCTGCGTCAGGCGGTGTTCCCTGGTCATTGGCCGGTGTTCCCTTTCGAACCTGATGTCCCTCCATGATGGGTCCGCGCACAAGTTCTGGGACACCCCTGCCGAGTTGTCAGGCCGTTCGCCCGGCAGTCACCGGCTCGTCACCCGGGAGGAGCACCTTCGGCAGCATGAACTTGAGCCGCCGCCAGTTGCTGGCCGCCACCGCCGCCGCGAGCGCCACTGCCGCAGTACCGAGTGTGTCCGCCGCCGCTGCCCCCAACGTCGTCCGCCGGACCCGGCCCGCGCTGCCGTCGGGGATCGCCAGCGGTGATGTCACCTCCGACTCGGCCGTCGTGTGGTCCCGCACCGACCGCCGCGCCCGTCTCGTCGTCGACCTGACCAGCCACGGCCGGTTCGACCGTGCCGTTCGGCTGCGCGGTCCGATCACCTCCGCCGACGCCGACTTCACCGCTCAACTGCCGCTGCGGGGACTCCGCCCGGGCCAGCGCTATGACTACCGGATCGGCTTCGAGGACTCGTCCGGCCGCCTGGGCGAGACCGCCGCAGGCTCCTTCAGTACTCCGGGCCGCAACCGCCCGGTGTCCTTCGTCTGGACCGGTGACACGGCCGGTCAGGGCTACGGCATCAACCCGGACTTCGGCGGCATGATCGCGTACAGGGCGATGCACCAGACGCGGCCGGACTTCTTCCTGCACTCCGGCGACAACATCTACGCCGACGGCCCGATCGAGGCCGAGGTGAAGGTTGCCGACGGCAGCATCTGGAAGAACGTGGTGACCGAGGAGGTCAGCAAGGTCGCCGAGACGCTGGCCGAGTACCGCGGTCGCTACAAGTACAACCTGCTCGACCAGAACGTGCGCGACCTGTACGCCGACGTGCCGATCGTCAGCCAGTGGGACGACCACGAGACGGTGAACAACTGGTACCCCGGCGAGATCCTGACTGACGCCCGGTACACGGAGAAGCGCGTCGACGTGCTCGCCGCCCGGGCCCGCCAGGCGTTCCTCGAGTACCTGCCGATGGTCCACCAGGCCGGCCGGAACCGGATCTACCGCAAGGTGAGCCACGGCCCGCTGCTGGACGTGTTCTGCCTGGACATGCGCACGTACCGCGACGCGAACCCGGCGCCGGGTGCCGCCGGGCCGGTCGCGATCCTCGGAGCCGAGCAGGCCGCCTGGCTCGTCCGGGAGGTCGCCGCCTCCAAGGCGACCTGGAAGGTGATCGCCAGCGACATGCCGATCGGCGTACTCGTCCCGGACGGCACCGAGATCGAGGCGGTGGCCAACGGCGTGGCCGGAGCGCCTGGTGGCCGTGAGCACGAGATCGCGTGGGTGCTCAGCCAGTTCAAGCGCCGCAAGGTCCGCAACACCGTCTGGCTCACCGCGGACGTGCACTACTGCGCCGCACACCACTACGACCCGTCCAGGGCCGCCTTCACCGACTTCGACCCGTTCTGGGAGATCGTGGCCGGTCCGGTCAACGCCGGGACGTTCGGCCCGAACGCGCTCGACGCCACCTTCGGCCCGAAGCTGGAATTCGTGAAGGCGGCCGACTTCCCGAACCAGCCGCCGTCGGGTGGCAACCAATTCTTCGGCCACGTCGAGATCGACCCGCGCACCGAGGTGTTCACCGCCTCACTCCGTGACCTCTACGGCAAGGTCCTGTGGCGCAAGGACCTGCCGCCCGCCCGTCGCCGTTGACACGCAAGGGAAACCCGGCGGAGCCGGCCTGGTACGTCGTACTAGGTTGGCTCGCATGACTGTCGAGTACCCAGCCAGCCGCCGTGACGAGAGCGTGGTCGACACGCTGCACGGACACCAGATCGCCGACCCGTACCGCTGGCTGGAGGACCCCGACTCCACCGAGACCAAGGACTGGGTCCGCCGCCAGAACGAGGCCACCGAGGCGGAGCTGTCGGGCTACCCCGAGCGGGAGTGGTTCCAGCAGACGATGGCTGCGATCCTGGCGCGGCCGCGGGCCGGAGTACCGAATCAGGAGTCCGGCTGGTTCTTCGTCGGCCGCAACGACGGCACCCAGGCGCAGGACGTCGTGTACGTCGCCGACTCACTGCAGGGACTGCTCGAGGGCGACCGGGTGCTCATCGACCCGAACAAGCTCTCCGAGGACGGCACGGACTCCCTCGGCAGCTACACCGTCAGCCCGGACGGCCGGTACTTCGCGCACGGCGTCAACGAGAGCGGCAGCGACTGGATCACCTTCAGGCTGCTGGAGGTCGCCACTGGCGCCGAGGTGGACGACGTGGTCACCCAGGCCAAGTTCTGCGAGGCCACCTGGCTGCCCGACTCCTCGGCTTACCTGTACCTGCATTACCCGGCCAGCGGTCGCACCGAGGGGACCGAGACCGCGGCGCTCGGCGGCGGCCAGTTGAAGCTCCACAAGGTCGGTACTCCGCAGGCAGAGGACTCCCTGATCCTCAGCTTCCCGGAGAACGACCGGATCTTCATCGGGCCGGAGGTGTCCGATGACGACCAGTACCTCGTCGTGACCATCAGCGAGGGCACCGACCCCAGCACGCGACTGTGGCTCTACCCGCTGTCGGCCGACGGTCTCGGCGAGCCGGTGAAGGTGATCGACGAGTTCCGCGACGAGACCCACTTCGTGCGGATGGCCGGCGACCGCCTCGTCCTGAAGACCGACAGGGACGCGCCGCGCGGCCGAGTGGTCAGCTGCGATCTGTCCGGAAACTTCACCGACCTCATCCCCGAGGGCGAAGGAGCACTGCAGTCGGTCCGCGGGACCGCGTCGGGCCTAGCGGTGCTGTCCTTGCTGGACGCGCAGCCGGTTCTCTCCCTGCACGACCTCGACGGCGGCAACGCGCGGCTGATCCCGGTCCCCGGTGGCGGCGTCGTCGGACTCAACTCCAGCCCCAAGCACGACGAGGTCTTCATCGGCCTGTCCTCCACGACCGACCCGACAGTCGCGTACTACGTCTCCGCCGCGTCTGGGGAGTTCCGCGCGCTGCCTGAGCTGGTCCCGGCGGGCAGCGGCTTCGAGTCGCCCGAGATCACCATCACCCGGCGTGTGGAGCCGGGGCGCGAGGTGCCGTACTTCCTGATCAGCCGGGCCGACCTGACCTTCGACCAGCCCCGCCCCACCATGATGTGGGGGTACGGCGGCTTCCGCGTCCCCCTGCTCGCCGACTACCGGCCAGGGTGGCCCGCCTGGCTCGCGGCCGGCGGGGTGCTGGTGATCACCAACCTGCGCGGCGGCGGCGAGTACGGCAGTTCCTGGCACGACGACGGCCGGCTGCGGAACAAGCAGAACGTCTTCGACGACTTCATCGCCGTGGGGGAGCACCTGGCCAAGACCAAGGTGACCACCCCACAGCAGTTGGCGATCCACGGCCGCAGCAACGGTGGTCTGCTCGTCGGCGCGGTGATGACCCAGCGGCCCGACCTGTTCGCGGTGGCGCTGCCCGGCGTCGGCGTACTGGACATGCTGCGCTTCCATCTGTTCACGGTCGGCGCGGCCTGGGCCTCGGACTACGGCCTGCCTGACGACCCGGCGCAGTTCGAGGACCTGCTCGCCTACTCGCCACTGCACAACCTGCGCGACGGTACGCAGTACCCGGCGACTCTGGTTGTCACCGGGGACCACGACGATCGGGTGGTTCCGCTGCACAGCCACAAGTTCATGGCGACGCTGCAGCACGCCCAATCAGGCGACAGCCCGGTCCTGAGCCGCATCGAGGTCAACACCGGCCACGGCTTCGGCAAGCCGGCCGCCATGATCGCCGCGGAGTGGGCCGACCTGCTGGCGTTCGCGGCTCACCACACTGGCCTGCGGCCGCAGTAGTAGTTGGTAGATCGTCCGAGCCGTGCCTTGGCCTGCGGGCGTTTGCCGCTCACCGTGCAGGAGGTCTACAGCCGGACTTCTCACCAGGCCCTGGGGATTCGCAGCCCTTCACCGAGCGGTGGATCGGGCTCAGGCGGTTGGTGAGTGGGGGAGGTTCACCAGATCCTGGGAGCCTCGAGGTCGCGGGGGTCGCCGACCGGCTGGCAGCCGTGCGCGGACTCCTCGTACTCCGCGGCGAGGCCGGTGGTGGCCAGCGTGCGGATGGCGTTCACGAGGCGGTCGACGTGCTCACGGGTGGTGCCGAGGCCGAGGCTGGCGCGGACCGCCGTACAGTGCTCCGGCGAGTCGGCGAGCAGCCGCCCGACCAGCGGGTGAGCGCAGAACTTGCCGTCCCGGACACCGATCCCGTACTCCGCCGAGAGCGCCGCAGACACCAAGATCGAACTGACGCCCTCGATGGTGAAGCAGACCGTGCCGACCCGGTCCGCGTCGGCGCCGAAGATGTCGTACGTCGTGACACCCGCGATCTGGGCCAGGCCGGTGCGGAGCCGGGCGAGCAGGCTGCGCTCGTGCTGCTCGATCGCCTCGCGGTGCTTCGTGATCGCGGCGCAGGCGGCGGCCAGGGCGATCGCGCCGATGACGTTGGGGGAGCCGCCTTCATGGCGGGCCGGGCCCTCGTTCCAGGTGGTGGTGTCGCGTGTCACCGCTGCGGTCGCGCCTCCGCCGTAGAGGTAGGGGTCGGCCGCGTTCAGCCAGTCGGCCCGGCCGATCAGCGCGCCGGCGCCGTACGGGGCGTAGAGCTTGTGGCCGGACAGGGCGACCCAGTCGACGTCCAGTTGCTCGATGTTCACCTCGCGGTGCGGGGCGAGTTGGGCGACGTCGAGGCAGACCCGGGCGCCGTGGGCCTTGGCGACGGCGGCGATCTCGGCGATCGGGAAGATCTCGCCGGTGACGTTGGAGGCGCCGGTGATGACGACGAGGCGCGGGCCTTCGGGCGCAGTACGGAGGGCGTCGGCGACGGCCGTGACTGCCGCCGGGTGGGAGGTGGGCGCCGGCAGGCGGACGGTTCGCTCGGCCGGCCAGGGGAGGAGGGCCGCGTGGTGCTCGGATTCGAACACGATCACGGTCGCGTCGGCCGGGACCGCGCGGGCCAGCAGGTTCAGGGCGTCGGTGGTCTGCCGGGTGAAGATCACCTGATCGGTCTCGCGAGCGCCGACGAACGTGTGGACCTCGTTGCGGGCCCGCTCGTACCACTGGGTGGTGATCCGGGAGGCGTACCCGTTGCCGCGATGCACCGACGCGTACGACGGCAGCGCGGCCTCGACGGCAGCGCGTACCGACTCCAGGCACGGCGCGCTGGCTCCGTGGTCGAAGTTCGCGTAGTCCGTCACTCGGCCGTCGGCCAGCGGTACGAGCAGGTCGCTCGCGACAGTGGCGGGAATGTTGCCCGTGGTCAGGCTGGTTCTGGACGGCCTGGCAGGGGTCGCGCTGGCAGGCTCGAGGATGGAGAGGATCGACATGGTTCTGCTCCCGGGTGGTCCGCACTTGCCGATTCGGGGTATCCGAACGGCCGGGTCCTCACCCGGGGCACCCCACCGCGGAGGAGGGTTGCCGGCCAGCAAGCCGGGGCTTCGCGCTGGCACTCATGACCTGCCGAAGACGGTAACCAACGAGGTGGTCATGGCGCCAGCAGCTATCTCACTTCGTGGGATTGTGCGCCGTATCGTGAGATCGGGTGCAGGGAAACAATTGCCGTGGGCAATTTCGGGTGGCTGGGAGAGGATGCTCCGATGACCTGGATCGCCCCCGAGATCGAGCGCCCGAGCGGCTCGCTGATCGCTCCCGAGCAGGAACTCCTGGCCGGCTACCTGAACTTCTACCGGACGACGCTGCTGGTGAAGTGCGCCGGCCTGACCGCCGAGCAGTTGGCCGAGCGCCCGTCCCCGCCGTCGAATCTGTCCCTGCTCGGGCTGATCCGCCACCTCACGAAGGTCGAGCGGATCTGGTTCCGCATCCACTTCGCCACCGACCCGGCCGAGCCGCTCTTCGCGCCTGCGTTGGGCAAGGACGCGGACTTCGAGCTGATCGACGCCGGCCGCGCGCAAGCGGAGTACGAGGGTCTGATTGCGGAGTGGGGTCTCTCCGACCAGGCCGCCGCCGGCCACTCCCTCGACGAGCGCTTCACCTTCAAGGGCCAGGAGTCCACGCTCCGGATGATCTACATCCACCTGATCGGCGAGTACGCCCGCCACTGCGGCCACGCCGACCTCCTCCGCGAACAACTGGACGGCGTCACCGGCGCCTGAAGAAGAACGGCTCCACCACCGAGCCCAGCCCGGCCATCGCCAGCGGCCCACCTTGCGTCGGACCGGCGGCCGGTACCTCACGAAGGTGAACCCGAGCCGGCAGGTCATGAGTGCCAGCGCGAAGCCCCGGCTTGCTGGCCGGCAACCCGTCCGTGGCGATCTGATCCCCGATCACCATCCCCGGACCGGGCAGGTCTGATCCGCAGCGGCTTCATCGCCGCCGACCTCCTGGGGCTCTAACCTGCGGCTGTGCCGTTCCCTCTAGCCCATCCTGCTGCTGTTCTGCCGCTTGTGCGTAGGCCGTTGGTGGCGTCAGCGTTGGTGGCTGGGGCGGTGGCGCCGGATCTGCTGTACGTCGGGCCGCTCTACCGATTCGCCACCATGCACATCCACGGGAATCTGACGCTCACGCTGACGCACAAGTTCTCGTCGGCGTTCTGGCTGGATCCGCTGCTCGCGCTGCTGGCTCTCCTCGTCTTCCACCTCGTACTACGCCGTCCACTGGTCGCGCTGGCCCCGGCAGCCCTCGCCGCTCGACTGCCGTTGCCTCCCCGCGGGTTCTCGCCGGTGCGGGTGTTCTGGATCGTGGTGTCCGTGGTCATCGGCGGCTTCACCCACGTCCTGTGGGACTCGTTCACGCACTACGACGGGTACTTCGTCCGCCACAACTGGGACTTCTTCACCGCGAACATCACCTCGTACTGGGACGTCAACCGCGTGCTGCAGTACCTCAGCAGCATCGGCGGGATCCTGGCCATCGCGGTCTGGCTCTACTTCTGGTGGCGTCGGACAAACCCCGGCCAGATCGAGCCCGAGCGCTACGTGCCCGCCTCCGCCCGGTACGCCGTACTGGCTGCTGCTGGCCTCGCCGGCGTCGCTGCCGCCGTGCTGGAGGTTGCCCGCGCAGAGGGGCCGCTACTCGGGGAAGCAGTGTTCCGGCTGATCCTGACCGGGCTCGCTATGGGTGGGCTCATCGTGCTCGGCTGCTACGTCGTCATCTGGCACCTGCTGCTCCTCCGCGGCCTCCGGGGCGGACGGGTGTCCGCGCTGTGACGCTACGGATGGGGCGGCGTAATCGGCGTGTGACACGTGTGACTCGAGTGGTAGTCGGGGTAGCCTGCTAAACATGGCGACCCGCACGTCTTCCACGGCGCGGGCGCGGAAGTCCGCAGCCAGCAGCCCCGCTTCGGGCCGCTCGGCGGCTGGTGGCCGCTCCCGTCCATCTGGCGCCCAGAAGCGTGGGCAGAGCGCGAAGCGCAGTGGTTCTACCGCTGCGCGCACAGCCGCGCCCAAATCCACCAGCGCGGGTCCCTTCGCGGCTGCCATGCTGGCTGTCGGCAGAGGGCTGATCAAGTGCTGGATCGGCATCGCCCACCTGCTCGGCGGCATGGTCCGCGGCATAGGCCACGGCGCCCGGGACCTGGATCCAGCCCATCGCCGTGACGGTGGCGGGCTCACCCTGATCGGTCTGGCGCTGGTAGTGGCCGCCGCGATCTGGTGGGACCTCCCGGGTGCGGTCGGCAACGGCGTGCGGACCGTGGTCAGCGGCAGCGTCGGCATGCTCGGCTGGGCGGTGCCGCTGATGCTCCTGTTCATTGCCCTGCGCACGATGCGTCACCCGGACCGCAACGGCCCGGCCGGACGCCAGGTGATCGGCTGGACCGCCTTTTCCCTCGGTGTGCTCGGCCTGGTCCACATTGCCAACGGCCTGCCGCGTCCCAGCGACCCGGGCGACGGCCCGCTGCAGGAGGCCGGCGGCGCGATCGGCTACGTCGTCTCCTCGCTCCTGTCGGATCTGCTGACGCAGTACGTCGCCGCGCCGCTGCTGGTGCTGCTGACGATCTTCGGCGCGCTGGTAGTGACAGGCACGCCGATTTACGCGATCCCGCTGCGTGTGCGGGCCGCGTTCGACGTACTGCTCGGGCGTACTGAGATCCCGGCCGACGCTCCGTCGGTGGCGGGTCAGGCCGACGACACCGTCCGGCTCACCCGGAAGGAGCGGCGCGCGAAGGCCGCTCTGGACGAGGACGGCGAGCCGACCGTCAAGCCGTACGACTCGCCGGTGCTCGAAGGGCGCGAGATCGCCAAGCGCGGCCGCAAGAAGGCCCCGGTCGAGCCGGAAGAGGACCCGTACGAGGTCGACGCCTCGGCCGACACCGAAGCCGAGCCGGCCTGGAAGGCCGCCGCGGCCGCTTCGAAGGCCGAGTCGGCCGGCGAGCCGCCGCCGCACACGCCGATCCCGCAGCGGGTGGAGCAGCTCAGCCTGTCCGGCGACATCACCTACACGCTTCCCGACGGCCAGATCCTCAAGCCGGGTTCGGTGCACAAGGCCCGGACCAAGGCGTCCGACGCCGTGGTCGACCGCCTGACCGAGGTGTTCGAGCAGTTCGGCATCGACGCCCAGGTGACCGGCTACACGCGTGGCCCGACAGTCACCCGGTACGAGGTTGAGCTCGGCTCCGCGGTCAAGGTCGAGAAGGTCACCGCGCTCAGCAAGAACATCGCGTACGCCGTCGCCAGCGCCGACGTGCGGATCCTGTCGCCGATCCCGGGCAAGTCCGCGATCGGCATCGAGATCCCGAACACCGACAAGGAGATCGTCAGCCTCGGCGACGTGATCCGGTCGGCGACCGCGCGCAACGACCACCACCCGATGGTGGCGGGACTCGGCAAGGACGTCGAGGGCGGCTTCGTCGTCGCCAACATGGCGAAGATGCCGCACCTGCTCGTCGCGGGTGCGACCGGCTCGGGTAAGTCGTCGTTCGTGAACTCGCTGATCACCTCGGTGCTGATGCGGTCCACGCCCGACGAGGTGCGGATGATCCTGGTCGACCCCAAGCGGGTCGAGCTGAACAACTACGAGGGCATCCCGCACCTGATCACGCCGATCATCACCAACGCCAAGAAGGCGGCCGAGGCACTGCAGTGGGTCGTGCGCGAGATGGACATGCGCTACGACGACCTGGCGGCCTTCGGGTTCCGGCACGTCGACGACTTCAACAAGGCGGTCCGTGGCGGCAAGGTGAAGGTGCCGCCGGGCAGCGAGCGGGTGCTCACGCCGTACCCGTACCTGCTGGTCATCGTCGACGAGTTGGCCGACCTGATGATGGTCGCGCCGCGCGACGTGGAGGACTCGATCGTCCGCATCACCCAGCTCGCCCGGGCTGCCGGCATCCACCTGGTGCTGGCCACCCAGCGGCCGTCGGTCGACGTCGTCACCGGTCTGATCAAGGCGAACGTGCCGTCCCGGCTGGCCTTCGCGACGTCCTCGCTGGCCGACAGCCGGGTCATCCTGGACCAACCCGGCGCGGAGAAGCTGGTCGGTCAGGGTGACGGGCTGTTCCTGCCGATGGGCGCGAGCAAGCCGATGCGGATCCAGGGGTCCTGGGTCACCGAGAACGAGATCCGCGCGGTCGTCGAGCACTGCAAGGAGCAGTTGCAGCCGACGTACCGCGAGGACGTCACCGCGGCGCCCGGCCCGAGCAAGGATCTCGACGACGAGATCGGGGACGACCTCGACCTGGTCGTGCAGGCGGCCGAGCTGATCGTCTCCACCCAGTTCGGCTCGACGTCGATGCTGCAACGTAAGCTCCGGGTCGGTTTCGCCAAGGCGGGCCGGCTGATGGACATCCTGGAGAGCCGGGGCGTGGTCGGGCCGAGCGAGGGATCGAAGGCCCGCGACGTACTGGTGAAACCGGACGACCTAGAGGATTTCGTCGCCACACTGCGAGGAGAGTGACCCGTGACCGCCCATACCGCGATGCCCCGGTCTGAGCAGCACGTAGTCGACCCCGATTCCACCAACCACGAGTTCAGCATCCGCGCCTCGCAAGGGGTGCACGGTGCCCTGGCCGTCGGCGCGGGACTGGTCGCGATCGGTTTCGCCGCCTCCGCCTCGACCAGCCCGACCGGCGTACTGCGCTGGCTCGCGGCCGCCGGGTTCGCGGTACTGGCGCTGGTCTGCGCGCGGGCGATGACGGTCGGGTCGATGCTGGTCGCCGACGAGGTCGGGATCCGGCTGCGGATCCGCAACGAGTGGATCGGCACCCGCTGGGAGGAGATCGAGGAGGTGACCGTGCTGAAACGGCGGCACCCGCTCGACGACGGCCGCGTCGCGGTGCACCTGCTCGACCCCGGACCGGTGCTCGGCTCGATGCCGTCGGCAACTCGCAAGGTAACCGATGCCAACCGTCGACTGACCGGCTCTTCGCTCGCGGTACCGTTCGGGTTGACGGCCAAGCCGTCGAACGGGGAAGTGGTTCAGGCACTGCACATGCTGGCGGACACCAGGTGTCCGGTCAGGGAACAACTCTGAGCTTCGCGTGACCCCGTCGAACCAAGGCCGTTGACTGTGTGACGTCGGCGGATCAAGGAACGCGTCAGCAAGACGGTGGAGAGAGGCGGTGGCGACGTGAGCATCGGGAGCGACCTCACAGCGGCCCGCGAACGGGCCGGTATGACGATCGAGCAACTGAGTGCGTCGACCCGGATCAGATCCGGTCTGCTCATCGCCATGGAGGCCGACGACTTCTCCCGCTGCGGCGGCAACTTCTACGCCCGCGGCCATATCCGCTCGATCGCCCGCGTGGTCAAGGCGGACCCGGACGCGCTGCTGGCGAAGTTCGACGAGTCGCATCCCGCGCCTGAGGCCGACCGCAGCCGGCGTGAAGAGCGAGCCGGCAACAAACTGCCCACGCTGCACCCGGCCCGCCCCCGCTGGGCTGTCGTGCTCGGCGCGATCCTGATCGGCCTGATGGGCTGGGGCATGGTCCGCCTCTTCACGCTCCCCAGCGATGTCGAGGCAACCGCCTCCAAAACCGCTCCGACAGTCGCGGTGACCACGCCCGCCCCCAAGCCGACCCCGAAGCCGTCGGCCAAGACCACCAAGCCGGCACCACCCGCCAAGCCGGCAGTCCCCGGCCAGGTCAGGCTCATCCTCAAGGCCCGCGGAGACGGCTCGTACGTAACCGTCCGCAACGCCAAGGGCCTGAAGCTCTTCCAGGGCCTGCTCGGCCCCGGCTCCATCCAAACAGTCGTCCACAAGGGCGAAATCCGAGTCTCCCTTGAGAACGGCAGCAATGTCGCCGTCTACATCAACGGCCTACGAGTAATCCCAGAAGACAAACGCTTCACCATCACCCCCACCGGCAAACTAGCCCCCACCGACTGAGCCGCCAGCGGCGATCTCTCGGTTGCACGGGCTGAACTCTCACCGGCCATCACTCACTGGCAACCTCGCCACCGCCCGCCGGCGAATCCGACCGCCTCCTCAGCCACAACCGCGAGCTCGCTCGCGCACCCAGCCCCACACCTCGCGAGCTCCACCGCCAGCCTCCGCGGTCACCGGCTCACCAACTCACCCGCGGAATCCGACCGCCTCCTCAACCACACCCCGCGAGCTCGCTCGCGTACCCAGCCCCACACCTCGCGAGCTCCACCGCCGGCCTCCGCGCCCACCGACCCGCACCTACGTGTGCTCACCGACTGCGGATGCTTGATTTCGACGGCGTGCACAGAGCAGTCATACTCAAGGTGATGACTACGACTCCCACCACCGTCGCCCTGGTCACCCTGGGCTGTGCCCGCAACGACGTCGACTCCGAGGAACTGGCCGGCCGGCTCGAGGCCGGTGGCTTCCGCCTCGTCGAGGACGCCGCCGACGCGGACACCGTGGTGGTGAACACCTGCGGATTCGTTGAGGCCGCCAAGAAGGACTCCGTCGACACCCTGCTCGCCGCCTCCGACTACAAGGACTCCGGCCGCACCCAAGCCGTCGTAGCAGTCGGCTGCCTCGCCGAGCGGTACGGCGAACAACTGGCCGAGGCCCTCCCGGAAACAGACGCAGTCCTCGGCTTCGACGACTACGCGGACATCTCCGACAAGCTCCGCTCGATCCTCTCCGGCACCAAGCATCAGTCGCACGTACCCCGCGACCGCCGCAAGCTCCTCCCACTAGCCCCCGCCGACCGAGCGAGCACCCAAGGCGTAGCCCTCCCCGGCCACGGCGACACCACCCCCACCGCGGCACCCGTCGACCCGGCCGCTGCCGGGGTGTCCACCGACGCAACCACCGCAGATGCCGCCACCTCGGCGACCCAGGCAGGCAATGCCCCGGCGAACGGTGCCCACCATGTGCTCGTGCAGGACGCCACCGCGAGCGGCTCGCAGGCCGCCGCGGTTAACGCTGGGCAGGCGGCGCTGGAGCAGAGCTTGAAGGGCCGCACCGTCAAGGCGAGCGCGCCGAGCGAGCTCACCATCGACGCGCCGGACCTGCTGGCCGCTCCTGCGAGTGGTCCGCGCGTGGTTCGGCGGCGGCTGGATGGTGGGCCGATGGCGCCGTTGAAGCTGGCGTCGGGTTGTGACCGTCGGTGTGCCTTCTGCGCGATCCCGGCCTTCCGTGGTGCGTTCGTGTCCCGCCGCCCGACCGAGGTGCTCGGCGAGGCGCACTGGCTCGCCGAGAACGGTGTCCGCGAGGTCTTCCTCGTCTCGGAGAACTCCACCTCGTACGGCAAGGACCTGGGCGACCTCCGCCTCCTGGAGACTCTGGTCGCGGAAATCGCCGAGGTACCAGGCCTGACCCGCGTACGCGTCTCGTATTTGCAGCCCGCCGAGATGCGCCCCACGCTTATCCAGGCGATGACGTCGACCCCCGGCGTCGCGCCGTACTTCGACCTCTCGTTCCAGCACGCCTCCGGCCCGCTCCTGCGCCGGATGCGCCGGTTCGGTGACGCCGAGCGCTTCCTCGAGTTGATCGCACTCGTTCGCTCCCAGGCGCCGACGGCCGGCATCCGGAGCAACGTGATCGTCGGGTTCCCAGGGGAGACCGAGGAGGACGTGGACATTCTCTGCGACTTCCTTTCCCGCGCCGGGCTCGACGCGATCGGGGTGTTCGGGTACTCCGACGAGGACGGCACCGAGGCCGAGACCTACGACGGCAAGCTGGACGAGGACACCATCGCCGCCCGGCTGGACCGCGTCACCCGGCTCGCCGAGGACGTGACGTCGGCCCGCGCCGAAGCCCGGATCGGCGAGACCGTCGAGATCCTGGTCGAGTCGATCGACGGGGACAGCGCCGAAGGTCGCGCCGCCCATCAGGGGCCGGAGGTGGACGGATCGACCACACTGACCGGTTTCCCGGCCGATCTGGCCATCGGTGACCTGGTCACCGCCGAGGTGGTCGGCAGCGAGGGCGTCGACCTGATCGCCGAGTTCGCCGCGCACGTGCCCACCCGAGAAGGCGTCGCGGCAGCTAACCTGACCGCGTGACGATCCCGCCGAACCCGGTGCCGAGTGCAGCCGGTCCGCTCAGCGCGCCAAGCGCCTGGAACGTGGCCAACGCGCTGACCGTACTGCGGCTCGCCCTGGTGCCGTTGTTCGTCTGGCTGCTGCTCCGCGACGGCGGTGCCGACGACGGCAACCGGCTGCTCGCCGCCGCCGCCTTCGTGGTGGCGATCGTCACCGACCGCTTCGACGGCGACATCGCGCGCCGCTGGAACATGGTCACGAACTTCGGCAAGATCGCCGACCCGATCGCCGACAAGGCGCTCACCGGAGCGGCGTTCATCGGCCTGTCGATCCTCGGCGACCTGCCCTGGTGGGTGACGATCGTCGTACTGGTCCGTGAGTGGGGTGTCACCGCCCTCCGCTTCTGGGTGATCCGGCACGGCGTGATGCCGGCCAGCCGCGGCGGCAAGTTGAAGACCGTCCTGCAGGCGATCGCGCTCGGCCTCTACCTCCTTCCTTGGCACTCGGTAGCAGTCATTCACTGGACCGCTGTCGTCTTCATGGGCGCCGCGGTCATCGTGACGCTGATAACCGGCCTCGACTATGTAGGCCGAGCCCTCCGCCTCCGAGCAGCCGCGAAACGCCCCCTCCCATGACCTCGACCCACCCCGACACATCCCAAGCCAAGAACACGGCCCAGGCTGGAGGTATGAGCGAGGTGGAGGACAGTGTTGAGGTTGAGGGGCAGGTGCCCCCGCCCGGCAGCTTGGAGGCTGAAGGCCGGCTGCCTATGCCGGGGGGCGCAGGGGCGGGGCTGGCGGACACGGCCTTGGGGGACAGTCCTGCGACCTCTCCGCGGGCGGCAGTGCGGTTGGTGGAGCTCCTCAAGGCGCGGCGGGCTACGGTCGCTACAGCTGAGTCGTTGACCGGTGGGCTCGTAGGTGCGGCTCTGACGGACATCCCGGGCGTGTCGGCGGTCTATCGCGGTGGTGTGGTCGTTTACGCGACAGACCTGAAGGCGACGCTTGCAGGCGTCCCTGCGGATCTCCTGGCCGACCTGGGTCCGGTGCATGCCGACACTGCCGCAGCGCTGGCCAGCGGCGTACGGGAGCGGCTGGGGGCGACCTACGGCCTTGCCACGACCGGTGTGGCCGGACCTGACCCGCAGGCGGGGATCGAGGCAGGCACGGTCTACGTGGCGGCTGCTGGGCCGGAGGCTGTGAAGGTCCGCAAGCTGGCCCTGAGCGGTGACCGGGCAACGGTCCGGCAGGGGAGTGTGCAGGCGGCACTGGAACTCGCGGTCGAGTTGGTGACGGAAGAACTGGCCTAACCGGAGTGTTGAGACCAGCATGGGAACAGGTAGGGCAGACTGGTACGGCGCACCGAAGCTGGACATTGCGAGGAGTAGTGACCCAGCAACGGGTACCGTTGGTCCCCACGGTCGAGCTACGGTGCGAGTAGATTCGGTCCGACAGGCGGAAGGGAGAAACCTCATGGTGCTGGTTCGTGGCCTTCTGGGCGACGTCCTGCGACGCAAGCGGCTGCGCCAAGGGCGCACTCTGCGCGAGGTGTCCGCCGATGCCCGGGTCAGCCTGGGCTACCTCTCCGAGGTCGAGCGGGGCCAGAAGGAGGCGTCGAGCGAACTGCTCGCCGCGATCTGCATGGCGCTCGACGTGCCGCTCTCGACGATCTTCGCCGAGGTCAGCCAGGACCTGGCCCGTGAAGAGGCCCTGGTGCTGGCCCACCCGTCGATCGAGCCCGCCGAGGTCGTTGCCTCCGCTGCCTGATCCCAGGTTGGCTGTGCCTGATCCCAGGCTCGCTGTTTCGCCACTCCACTCCGTGGTCAGTCGCTCATGCCGTTCAAGCTCCCCACACCCCGCACGCAGGGCGTGTCCGCCTGTGCGGTTCATCGGCGATCCTCAAGCCAGGTGAGCCGACTGGGCCACAGCAGTTGGAGTGCGGGAATCGGCGGATCCCCAGGTCGCCTGAACATGGAATTGGCCGTGTACAGATGAGTTGACGAATCAGGCATCCGCAGCAGCCGAGGCGTCTCAGCCGACGAGTACTCAGGAAAGACGTCGCTCAGATCCGCGCCTTCGTCGAACCGCCGGCCGTCGAGCACAGCCTGCGCCACCGGCCCGAGAATCCGCTGCACCTGCTCCGGCCGGCAGTTGAACAGGATGAGCTCCGGATGCCGCTGCAGGCTCAGCCCGAGGGTGTAGGCGAAGGCTGGATTGCGGTCGTCGTCGCCCTCGATGTACTGCGCTGTCCAGCCGTAGGCCCGGATGTTCGTGACGAGCCGTTCCAGGTACTCGTCGTTCGTGATGCCGCCACACACGTCGCACATGACCCTCTCCTCTCGGAAGCGAACAAATGTTCGAATCACCAGAGAAGGTATCCGGATTCTCACCGCCGGAGCGGGTCATCCACAGGGTTCAGAGTTCGGGTTGGCAGGACGGGCACCAGTAGCTGACGCGCTCCCGGGGCGGCTCGCCGATGGGGGCGGTCAAAATCGTCGTCCGGCAGCGGCGGCAGGGCTTGCCGGCCCGTTCGAACACCCAGGTGCGTTGCCCCGGACGATCCACCCCGGTGGTCACCTGGGAGCCGTTCCGGAGGTTCGCCTTCATCAGCCGCCGGCTGAGGTCGACCGCCGCGCCCAGGTCGACCGAGGACACCGGTCGCCACGGATGCAGGCCGAGCAGGAAGCAGATCTCGACCCGGTAGACATTGCCGATGCCGGCCAGGTTTCGCTGATCCAGCAGCGCCTCGCTGATCGTTCGATCGGGCTCGGCGGCGAGGTTCGCGAGAGCGAGGGACCGGTCGAAGTCGGGGGACAGCAGGTCAGGCCCGATATGCCCGACCACCGTGTCCTCGGCCTTGGTCGCGACCAGTTCCAGCACTGGCAGCCGATAGCCGACCGCCACCCACTCAGCGGTTTCAAGGACAGCCCTGACCTGATAGTCCGGACCACCATGCCAGGATTCACCCGGCCGGTAGAGATGCCAACTGCCGTCCATCCGGAAATGGCTGTGGATGGTCACGCCGTCCGACACCCGCATCAGCAAATGCTTGCCCCGTGCAACGACTTCCAGCATCGTGCGTCCGCTCAGATCCGTGGTCGCCAGCGATGGCACGCGGAAGTCCGTCCGAGTCAGCTCCCGGCCCGCAAGCGCCTGGTCGAGCCGCTTGCACGCGCGCCAGACGGTATCTCCCTCAGGCATGGCTCAAGCCCGCAACCTCAGGCCTCGCGGCGTCGCGTGGAACCCGGCCTTCGCCAAAGCGTCGCCGAATGCCGTATGCCGCACCTGCTCGCCGTCAGCTGTCTCCACACTCAGCTTGCCGAGATGACCGTCCCTGATCGCGAGGGCAAGCGCATCCACCGCAGGCTGCAGCAGATCCGGATCCTCGGTGAAGCTCAGCACCGTCCGGCCGCCTCGCTCGACATAGACGATCAACCGACCGTCGACCAGCATCACCAACGCCCCGGCCTTCCGCCCCGGCCGATGCCCGCCCGCGTTCTCACGCTCGGGCCACGGCAGCGCCGCGCCGTACGGATTCGCCGGATCAGAAGCAGCCAGTACTACGGCCCGCGCCGCCGGCTCCTCCTTGCTCCGCCCACTCGGCTGGCCCGTCGGAAGCTCTGCCATCGCCCGCAATCGGTCAACCGCTCCGGGCAGCGCGAACTGCGCCGCGCCGAGTCCTGCCACGAAGTACCCGCGGCGGCATCGCCCGGACTCCTCGAAGGCACTCAACACCTTGTAGACCGCGGCAAATCCGCCCGGAGTCCGCTCGGTGATCACGGAGCCTCGCGTGACGATCCCATACCGGTCGAGCAGGGTCTCCGCAGCCGCGTGCGCCCGTCTCGTGGCGTCGGGATTGCGCTCGGGTAGCAACGACCACCGCCCACCCGCTGTCGGCGGACCACTCCGCGACGGCAGCGCGGGACGCCCCGGCCTGATAGGTCGGCCAGGACGCGCGCGGGGCGTAGTACGGCGGGTTCGGTGGGCGCCGCGGCCGCCACCGACGAGTGATCGCACGGGCGCGAGGGTGTCGTTGGTCAGATGGCCGGCCCAGACCAGATCCCAGAGGACGGTGACCATCGTCTCGTCATTGACCACACCGCCCGCCGCTCCGACGACGTCGCTGAGTTGGCGGAAGAAGAACGCGCCACCCCCGGCAAGGGCATCGAGCACGGCCTGATGTGTCTCGCCCAGCTCGAACGCCGGATCCGGATCGGGCAGGGTCAGATCACAGTTGTCCGCCAGATGCAGCGAGACCCAGCCATCCGTCCCCGGCAACGACCCCGAACCAGCCCACACGATCTCGCCCGTGGCAGTCAGCTCATCCAGCATCGACGGCTGATACCCAGGAACGCGCGAAGGCAACACGATCGACTCCAGCGCTGAAGCAGGCACCGCACAACCCGCCAGCTGCTCGACAGCCCCCAGCAGTACGTCGTAACCGCGCCCGCGGCTGCTGGTGATTCCCTGCCACGCAGGCAGGAATCTCGCCAGCGCCGCAGGGTCGACCGGCTCCACTTCCTTGCGGAGCGCGGCCAGCGAGCGGCGGCGGAGCAGCCGGAGGATCTCGCTGTCACACCACTCCATCGCGATCCCGCCCGGCAGGAACTCGCCTTCCACCACGCGCCCGGCGGCAGACAGCCGGCGCAACGTATCCGTCACGACGGCGACGCCGATCCCGAGATGAGTCGCGAGGTCGACCGCGCGGAACGGCCCGTGCGTACGGGCGTACCGCGACACCAGGTCGCCCAGCGGATCCGCGACCGATTCGGCGTGCGCCTCGGCGATGCCAGGAGGAAGCGGTACGCCGAGGGCATCGCGCAGGCGGGCGACATCCTCGACGACGGCCCAGCGGTGCTCGCCCGCGACGCGGACCCGAACCACCCGTCGGGCGGCGGCCAGGTCGGTCAGCCAAGCCTCCGCGTCGGCACCATCCACACAGCGCTGCGATGCCTCGGAGAGCGACAGCGGCCCGACGAGACGCAGTACGTCGAAGAGGCCTTCCGCGTCTCGGGCGCGCCGGTCTTCGGCCAGGCGCTGCAGCTCGGCCTCGGTCCGCAATACCACTTCCGCGTCGAGGAGCTCGCGGAGCTCCGTCCGGCCGAGGAGCTCGGCGAGCAGGGTCTGGTCCAGGGCGAGAGCGGCCGCCCGCTTCTCGGCGAGCGGGGTATCGCCTTCGTACATGAAGGCGCCCACATAGCCGAACAGCAACGACTTCGCGAACGGCGACGCCTCGCTGGTCTCCACCTCGACGACGGAGATCCGCCGCTCGCTGATCCCGGTCAGCAGGTCCTTCAACGCTTCCAGGTCGTACACGTCCTGCAAGACCTCACGCAGCGTCTCCAGCACGATCGGGAACGACCCGTACTTGCTGGCCACGCTCAACAGCTGGGCCGAACGCTGCCGCTGCTGCCACAAGGGTGATCGTTTACCCGGATTTCGCCGGGGGAGGAGCAGGGCTCGGGCGGCGCACTCCCGGAAGCGCGCGGCAAACAAGGCAGACCCGCCGACCTCCTGCGTGATCAGGTCCTCGATCTCAGCCGGGTCGAACAGCACCAGCTCGGCACCGGGCGGCGCCTCGTCGGTCTCGGGCAACCGCAGCACGATGCCGTCGTCCCCGGAAACCGACTGAGCATCCATCCCGTACCGCTCGCGCAGCCGAGCCGCGATCGCCAGCGCCCAGGGACCGTGCACCTGCCCGCCGTATGGCGAGTGGACGCAGACGCGCCAGTCACCCAGCTCGTCGCGGAACCGCTCGACCACCACGGTGATGTCGTCAGGCACTCTGCCGGTGGCCTCACGCTGCTCCGCCAGATAGGCGACCAGGTTGTTCGCCGCGTACTCGTCGAGACCTGCGTCGCGGGCGCGTTTGACCGCCTTCGCCGCAGGCAGCGCGGCCATCGTCCGGACGAAGGCGCCGGTGGCTGCTCCCAGCTCCGCGGGCCGACCGACGGCATCTCCCTTCCAGAACGGCAGCCGGCCAGGCTGGCCGGGGGCAGGGGAGACCAGCACCCGGTCATGGGTGATGTCCTCGATCCGCCAGCTGGACGCACCCAGGGTGAACACGTCTCCGACGCGGGACTCGTAGACCATCTCCTCGTCGAGCTCGCCGACCCGGTGGTTGGTGGACTCGCCGACCAGGAAGACGCCGAACAGCCCGCGATCCGGGATCGTGCCGCCGCTGGTCACCGCCAGTCGCTGCGCTCCCGGCCGCCCGGAGATCTCGCCGCTGACCCGGTCGAACACGATCCGCGGCCGGAGCTCGGCGAACTCGTCCGACGGATACCGCCCGGACAACATGTCGAGCACGCCGTCGTACGCCGAACGGGGCAGCGTGGCGAACGGTGCGCAACGCCGTACCAGGGCATAGAGCTCGTCCACGTCGATCGTGTCGAGCGCCACGATCGAGACGACCTGCTGGGCGAGCACGTCGAGCGGGTTCGCCGGGATGTGCAGGCTCTCGATCATGCCGTCGCGCATCCGCTGGACCACCACGGCCGTGTCGACCAGGTCGCCACGGAACTTGGGGAACAGGACGCCGCGCGAGACGGCCCCGACCTGGTGACCCGCCCGTCCGACCCGCTGCAGACCACTCGCCACCGACGGCGGCGCCTCGACCTGGATGACCAGATCGACCGTGCCCATGTCGATACCGAGCTCCAGGCTGCTGGTGGCGACCACACAGGGCAACCGGCCTGACTTCA
Organism: Kribbella sancticallisti; assembly: GCF_039530625.1. Lineage (NCBI taxonomy): Bacteria > Bacillati > Actinomycetota > Actinomycetes > Propionibacteriales > Kribbellaceae > Kribbella > Kribbella sancticallisti. Next base: position 135,929 of record NZ_BAAAOS010000058.1, read on the forward strand.
GATCCGCCTCGATCAGCGCGCGCTGCTCCTTGCTGACCGAACCGTGGTGCGCCCTGGCGATCAGTGGAGGCGCGGCGAGCGAGGCGCCGGACTGCGCCATCAACTGAGCCGGTGACCCCGCCTCCGCCAGCTCGAGCTCGGCTCGCTCGGCGGCGATCTCGTTCAGCCTGGCGGTCAGCCGCTCGGCCAGGCGGCGCGAGTTCGAGAAGACGATGGTGGATTGATGCTCGGAGATCAGGTCGAAGACGTGCTCCTCGACGTGCGGCCAGATGGACGCGTGCCGCGGCGGACCGGCCGCGGAACCCGACGTCTCGATCTCTGTGTTGGCCAGCTCGGCCATGTCCTCCACCGGCACGACGACGCTGAGATCCCACTGCTTGGTGAACTTGGGCTGCACCACCGTGACCGGCCGCTCGCCACCGAGGAATCGGGCGACCTCCTCGACCGGCCGCACGGTCGCGGACAGGCCGATCCGCTGCGCCGGCTGGGGGAGCAGGGTGTCGAGCCGCTCGAGGGTGAGCGCCAGATGTGCGCCCCGCTTGGTGCCGGCGACCGCGTGCACCTCGTCGACGATCACCGTTTCCACTCCACGCAGCGACTCGCGGCCCTGGGAGGTGAGCAGCAGGAACAGCGACTCGGGCGTCGTGATCAGTACGTCGGACGGCTTCGTGGCGAACCGCCTGCGCTCGTTGGCAGGCGTGTCGCCGGAGCGCACCGCGACCTCCACGTCGACCGGGGCTTCACCGAGCCGCCGGGCGGTCTCGCGGATGCCGATCAGCGGGGCTCGAAGGTTGCGCTCGACGTCGACGGCCAGCGCCTTGAGCGGCGATACATAGAGCACTCGGCAGCGCAGCTTGGGATCGTCCGGCGGTGGAACGGTGGCCAGCCGGTCGAGCGCCCAGAGGAAGGCGGCCAGCGTCTTGCCTGACCCCGTCGGGGCGACCACCAGCGCGTCCCGGCCCGCGGTGATCGCGTCCCACGCCTCGAGCTGGGCCGGGGTGGCCGCCTCGAAGACGTCGCCGAACCACGCCCGCGTCGCGGGCGAGAAACGGCTCAACGCGCTGGATCTCTGCACGTCCCCCATCTTGCCCGGCCGCACCGACAGTTTCCGGTCGGCGCCTGCCGCGGGCCTGCCTGGGGCCTGCCGCCAGCCTGAACGGGCGCGGTGTCCCCTGCTTCTGGAATGATCTGCGCCATGTTGAATCGCGTGCGCACCGCGCTCGTCATCGTCACCTGTCTGGTCGGTCTGACCGGCTGTGTGAAGCTCGACGGCGACCTCAAGGTGAATTCCGACGAAACCGTCTCCGGCAGCATGCAGCTCGGGATCGACAAGCAGTTGCTGACCAGCAGCGGCCAGTCGGTCGACCGGGTCCGTCAGCAGCTCGAGAACGGCATCAAGTCGTCCACGACCGACGGGGTCAGCTGCAAGGCCTTCGACGACGACAAGTACGTCGGGTCCGACTGCGCGTTCGACAAGGTCCCGTTCACCGACATGGGCAGCGCGACCGGCGAGGGCGTGAGCTTCCGCAAGGATGGGGACCGGTTCATCGTCTCGGTCAAGGAGATGAACCTCGGCAACGTGCCCGCGGGCAGTCAGCCGGTGGTCAACTTCAAGATCACCATGCCGGGCAAGATCATCGAGCACGACGCCGGCGCCAAGGTCGACGGCCGCACGGCGACGTACGACAGCCTGGACAAGCTCGCCAACGTGTCACTGACCTCCAACGCCAGCGCGGGATTTCCGCTCTGGGCGTTGATCCTCATCATCGCGGTGCTGCTCCTCGCCGCCGGCGCGGTGGCGTTCTACGTACTGCGTGGTCGCAAGGCGCGCGGCCAGGAGCAGTACGGCCAGTACGGGCAGTACCCGGGCCAGCCGCAGCCGGGCCAGTGGGGACCGCAGTACGGCGGGCAGCAGGGTGGGCCCGGTCCGTATGGCCCGCAGGGCGGACCTGGTCAGTACGGGCCGCAGGGCCAGCCTGGTCCGTACCCGCCTCAGGGGCAGCCGGGTCAGTACGGGCAGCCGGGGCAGCCGCCGCAGCAGTACGGGCAGCCTGGTCCGGGCCAGTACCCTGGGCAACCGCAGGGCCCGCAGCAAGGCCAGCCTGGTCAGTGGGGTCCGCAGCAGCCGCAGCAAGGTCCGCCGCAGCAGGGTCAGGGTGGTTGGGGCCAGCCGCCTCGGCAGGACGGCCCGCAGCAGGGCCAGCCGCCGCACGGTCAGCCTCCGCAGGGGCCGCCGCAGCAGAGGCAGGGTGGGCAGGATCAAGGCGGACAGAACCAAGGTGGGCAGGGGCAGGGTGGCTGGGGTCAGCCGCCGCAACAGGGTGGACCGCAAGGCGGCTGATACCGGCCGCCGCACAACGATTGGCAGTCATGAGACTGACGGAGTTCTGGGACCGGATGGATCACCATCTCGGTCCCGCCTACTCACGCACCTGGGCCGAGACCCAGGCGCTGAGTGAGCTCGGCGGCCGCACGGTCGTCGAGGCACTGGCCGAAGGCGAGCACGCCAAGACCATCTGGCGTGCCGTCTGGGCCCACCTGCAACTACCTCCCAGCGAGCGCTGACCGGCGAGCAGCTGCGCCGGACTCGTTGGACCGGCTCAGGCTCCACCACCTCGTAGTTGCCACTGGGTTCAGCTTCCGGCGAGGGAGCGTTCGGGCTCCTGCTCGGGAAGCTCGTCGTCGGGAAGCGGGTCGCGTTTCTGCGCCAGCTTGCTCGGCCACCACAGGTGCCGGCCGATGTCGAGGTTGAGCGCGGTGACCAGCACCGAGCGGACCACGATCGTGTCCAGCAGGACGCCCAGCGCGACCGCGATGCCGATCTCCGCGAAGGCGACCACCGGCATCGTGGCCAGTACCGCGAAGGTGCCCGCCAGCACCAGCCCGGCCGAGGTGATCACCCCGCCGGTGGCGGCGACGCCGATCAGCGCGCCGCGGCGGGTCCCGTGCACCTTGGACTCCTCGTGCACCCGGGTCATCAGGAAGATGTTGTAGTCGATGCCCAGGGCAACCAGGAAGACGAAGACGAACAGCGGCAGCGAACTGTCCGCGCCCTCGAACCCCAGTAGGTGGTGGAACACCAGCGAACTGATCCCGAGCGCCGCGCCGAACGACAACACGACCGTCGCCACCAGCAGCACCGGGGCGAGCAGCGACCGGAGCAGCAGCGCGAGGATCAGTAGGACCACTGCCAGTACGACCGGGATGATCACCTTGTTGTCGTTGCTTGAGGCCCGCTGGGTGTCCAGCAGGATCGCGGCGCCACCTCCTGCCAACGCATTGGCTCCGGGAACCGCGTGCACGGCCTCACGCGCCCGGTCCACGGTGTCCTTGGCGCCCTGGCTGTCGACGGCGTCGGTCATCGTGCCCTCGAGGTATGCCAGCCCGCCCGCGATTCGCGGCTCCGAGACCGAGTCGATTCCCTGCACCGACGACAACGCAGTACGGACTGCTGGTGCCTGGTCTGCGTTGCTCACGACGACCAGGGGGTTGCCTGCTCCGGCTGGGAAGTGTGCGGCGACGACCCTGGCGCCGACAACCGAGTCCGGGGTTCCAGTGAAGGACTCCTCGTTCGATAGGCCGGTTGCGTCGAGCGTGAGCATCCCGAGGGACGCAGCGGCCAGGAGGACGGCGGTAGTGACCCAGGTCAGCCGAGGCCGTACTGCGATCCGTCGGCCGATGCGGGCCCACACACTCGTCTCGGTGTGGTCGGCAGAGCCGTAGGTCGGCCGTAGCGGCCAGAAGACCCAGCGACCGCAGATGACGAGTAGAGCGGGCAGGAGCGTCAGCATGGCCAGTAGTGCGACCACAATGCCGACAGCGGCGACTGGTCCGAGTCCGCGGGTCGAGTTCATCGACGCGAGCAGCAGGCAGAGCATGCCGGCGACAACGGTCGAGCCGGAGGCGATGATGGCGGGCCCGGACCGATGGAGCGCGTACGCCATCGCTTCGTGCCGGTCCTCGTGCCTGCGTAGTTCTTCGCGATATCTGGCCACCAGTAGCAGGGCATAGTCCGTCCCTGCGCCGAACACCAGCACTGTGAGGATCCCTGCGCTTTGGGCGTTCACTGTGAGGTCTGCTTGGGTCGCCAGCAGGTACACGACAGCTTGTGCCGCAAACAGTGCGACACCTGCGGATATCAGCGGGAGTAGCCACAGCACCGGGCTTCGGTAGGTGAGCAGCAGGATGATGATCACCACCGCGGCCGCGGAGTACAGGAGCTTGCCGTCGATGCCCGCGAACGCCTCCTGCGAGTCCGCTGCGAATCCACCAGGACCTGTCAGGTGGAAGGACAGGCCCTCGGGCCGCTCTGCGGCAATCCTGCGGATCTCGTCGGCTCTCTCACCGATCACCTCCCAGCCGCCGTCGCCCGCATTGATCGGCACCAGCACCTGAAGCGCCTTGCCGTCCTCCGACGGAATCGGCCCGACCACCTCGCGGTCTATGCCTTCGAGCTGCCCGTACGCCGTGACCTGGTTCGCGACGGCCTGCTGGTCCGCCGGGGTGATCCCGTCTGCTCGCTCGAACACCAGGACGGCAGGGATCTCGTCGGGCGAGGAGAACTGCGCTGTCGCCTTCAGTACTTCGGTCGACTCGGCATTGCCCGGCAACCACGAGACCGCATCGTTGTCCTGGGCACCGGTCAGGTTGCCGGCCGGACCGACGGACACGGCGACTGCGACGATCCACAGCGCCAGCACGATCCACTTGGACACCCTGCCGCACGGCAACGCCGCGAGCCGCCCTGCTCCAGCCATTCGGAATCACGCCCCCTTGGGGGACCGCCCGCCCGCCGTACGCCAGGCCGTGACAACGCACCCCCTCGACCAGACTCCTGGCTGTTCGGATGCACGTCAACGAGCCCTCCGTAGTACTGCGATCACCGTGTGCAGGGGTTAGCTGCTTGCCTGGACCGTCCAGCCCGTGCGCGCGGCCCATTCCTCGGCCGGCAGGTAGATCAGGTCGCAGACGGGATCTTTCAGGTCGGCGTACTCGTCGGTCGACTCGAACGGGAGAGTCGCCGCCCGCCGCTTGAACTCGCCGTACGCCGCTGCCGTGTCCGGGTGGGCTCGCAGATAGTCCAGGAAGAGCAGGGCGTACCGCTGGTTGGCTCGGCCGGCTACTCGCAGGTGGAGGTTCACCCGGCGCCGGTACATGGGCTCGATCACCAGCCGCTTGACCCACTGGAACTCGTCCTGGGGCAAGCCGGGGACCGGGTGGTCACGCCGTGGGGGCCGGGCCTCCCAGTCGGCTGCCACCAGCAGTTGGACGGCATCTTCCAGGTCGGACTCGGCCACCACCGTGGCTTGGATGTCGAGGACGTCCTTGGCCGCGAGCCCCGGCACCGCGGTGGAGCCGATGTGGTCGACCCGCACAACTGTGTCCCCGAGGATGTCGTGGACCACCCGGGCGGTCTTGTCGAACTGCGCGGCCCAGGAGGCGTCCGGTCTGACGATGGTGATCGCGCTCATGAGGAGATCATCGCAGCGACCGGGTGGCGTCAGACAGGTTTCACCCGGAAGGCGCTGGTACTGAGTAGGTCGGCTGCGGCGTACGCGGCCTTGCGGATGCCCTTGCGTTCGTCGAAGAAGCCGCCGACCAGTCCGACCGCGGGCAGTTTGCCGAGCATCCTGGCGCCGATGCTGCCGCGCGGGCGCTCCTCGAAGACCTCGCCGAGCCCTCCGAACAGCTTGCTGATCCGCCAGACCAGGCGGACGCCCTTGCGCAGCCCTGCCTCCTCGGAGTCCTCACCCAGACCCAACTGCTCCGCGACGTCCTTGCCCGCGGTGGTGGGGTCGTCGTAGCGCAGTACGTCGTCAGGGGTGATCGGCCGGGAAGTGAGCACCCGGGCGATCACCGCGGTCCGGTCGGCATGCGCCTCCACGCCGTACTCGCGGCAGACCGCCCCGATCACCATGGCCTGTACTGCTGCGCCCAGGGTGTCCTTGATCGGCAGGGTGTCGGCAGCCGCGCCACTGAGCCGGGGGAGTCCCGCGATCACCGCGGCGAACCCGCCCAGGCGCTCCACCCACCAGTCGCAGCGCTGGGCCAGCGGCAGCGTCGGCCACTCGGCATGGCCCGGCACCTTCATCTGGAGCAGCCGGTCGATCGCCAGGATCAGGCCCTTCTCGGCCAGGTTGGGTTGCTCCTGGGCGGAGTACTCGGCCAGGATGCTGCGGATGCCGAACGGGTCCTGGGTGCGCAGCGAGTCGAGCACCGAGTCGATGCCAAACTCCACCCGGCTGAGGGCGAGGACGACGACGGAATCGGGGACGTCTGGACGGTCGGTCACGCCCGACAGAGTAGGGACCGCACGGGCCATCGAGGTTGTTCGGGTGGCTTCGGCGTGTCAGTTTCGGTTCGAACACGTGTTCGGGTTAGTTTGTCTCGTACGGTTCGCCGGAACGGCCCGGTTGTCCACAGATTCTGTGCGGCACCGAAAACTGTCCGACGAAACCAATACCGTCTCTGGCGACAACGAAATTCCTCCGGGCAGCTGTGACAGCGGCCCCGATAGTAGATGGGTTAGGTGGCAGTCACATGGCTGGTGCAGCGGCGAGTGCGGAGCGCAAGGCCGGGGATCGCGAGAAGGCTCTGGCGACCGCGTTGACGCAGATCGAGCGGCAGTGTGGCAAGGGCGCGGTGATGCGCCTGGGCGAGCAGGGCCGGGCGCCGATCGAGGTCATCCCGACCGGTTCGATCGCGCTCGACATCGCACTCGGGATCGGCGGCCTGCCGCGCGGTCGCGTGGTGGAGATCTACGGCCCGGAGTCCTCCGGTAAGACGACGGTCGCGCTGCACGCGGTCGCGAACGCCCAGGCGGCCGGCGGCATCGCGGCGTTCATCGACGCGGAGCACGCGCTGGACCCGGACTACGCCCGCAAGCTCGGTGTCGACACCGACGCGCTGCTGGTCTCGCAGCCGGACTCCGGTGAGCAGGCGCTGGAGATCGCCGACATGCTGATCCGCTCCGGCGCGATCGACATCGTCGTGATCGACTCGGTGGCCGCGCTGGTGCCCCGGGCCGAGATCGAGGGCGAGATGGGTGACAGCCACGTCGGTCTGCAGGCCCGGCTGATGAGCCAGGCGCTGCGGAAGATGACCGGTGCGGTCAGCGGGACCAACACCACCGCGATCTTCATCAACCAGTTGCGCGAGAAGATCGGCGTGATGTTCGGCTCCCCGGAGACGACGACCGGTGGTAAGGCGCTGAAGTTCTACGCCTCGGTGCGGCTGGACGTGCGCCGGATCGAGTCGCTGAAGGACGGCACCGACTTCGTCGGCAACCGGACCCGGGTCAAGGTCGTGAAGAACAAGGTGGCCCCGCCGTTCAAGCAGGCCGAGTTCGACATCATCTACGGCCAGGGCATCAGCCGTGAGGGCAGCCTGCTGGACCTCGGTGTCGAGCAGGGCTTCGTCCGCAAGGCCGGCGCCTGGTTCACCTACGAGAGCGACCAGCTCGGTCAGGGCCGGGAGAACGCGCGGAACTTCCTGCGCGACAACCCGGATCTGGCCAACGAGCTGGAGAAGAAGATCAAGGAGAAGATGGGCATCGGCGCGGCGGTCGACCTGCCGGCCGAGGCAGCGGCCGAGGTCGATGTCGACTTCTGAGAGCACCCGTCCGGGCCCGCGCCGGCGTCGCCGGTTCGGGTCCGGACAACCCTCCACTCCGGCGGACCCGGCGATCGACCAGCCGTCCGATCCTGAGTCGGTGGCGCGGACGATCCTGCTCGACAAGCTGACGGCCCAGCCGCGGACCCGGTCCGAGCTGGCCGACATGCTCGCCGAGCGGGACATCCCGGACGACGTGGCGAGCGCAGTACTGGATCGCTTCACCGAGGTCGGGCTGATCGACGACGCGGCTTTCGCCAATGCGTGGGTCGAGTCGCGGCACCGCGGCCGCGGTCTCGGCAAGCGTGCGCTGGCCCAGGAGCTCCGCCGCAAGGGAGTGGACGACGAGCTCGCCCGCGACGCGCTGGACGAGCTCGACCCGGACCAGGAAGAGGCCACGGCCCGCGCCCTGGTCCGCCGCAAGATGCGGTCGATGCGTTCCCTCGACCGCCAGGTAGCGATGCGCCGCCTCCTCGGCATGCTCGCCCGCAAGGGCTACCCCGGCGGCCTCGCAATGACCATCGTCAAACAAGAACTAGCAGCCTCCGACGAGGAACTCCCTCTCCTCAACGACTCGGGCCTGGAAGCGGAATAGCTTCCCGTCCCACCCGGCCGATGAGCGGCGTAGTCCTCTGAACCAGGCTGCGGGCAAACGGGATAGCCGCCTGTCCGCCCGGGGGACAAGTGGAACAACGCACGCGCCAGGCTGCAGGCAAGCGGAATAGCACCGGCATCAGATAGCACTGGCATCAGGTGGTAGCGGGCTGTTTCCGTCCACTCGGTTGGCAGGCCTCGGCTGCGCATGGTGCGGATCTGGTGGCCGACTCGCGCAGGCTCGGCCAGCGCGCCTTCGCGCGGATCTGTGAGTTGAGCGAGTCGACACCTGGCCGCCAGGTTCGCACTGCACAACCGGTCCTCGGCCGCTACCGCAGCCATCCTCGGCAGGTCGGCGAGACTCGCGGTACGGCGAATCAACCGGCTTGGTTGGTCAGGGCGCCGTTCGTACTTTCGCTCAGCTTGGCGCTTCGGCCGGCTGTCGTCTTTGGGGTTTTCGGGCGTCTGTCGGGCGGGAGAAGGTTGGTGGGTGGGGAAGGAGAGCGGGGGATGAGCGGCGAGGGACGTTGACGGGTGGGGGTTTGCGGTGTCTGATCCGAAGTACGGATTGGGTTTGTGACTGGTCCGTAGGCTGGGATTTTCGTCCGAATCCGCCCCTGACACCTCTCGGAGGGTGCAATGAACGATTTCCAGGAACAGGCGAAGAACTGGCTCCGGAATGTCGTCAAGCAAAACCCGGACAAGATCAAGGCGGGAGTGGAGAAGGCCGGCGATCTGATCGACAAGCAGACCGGCGGGAAGTACGCCGAGAAGGTCGACGCCGTGCAGGAGAAGGTCGGCGGCTACGTCGACTCTCAGAACTCCGGCGAGTCCTCGACAGGCCCCGGGAACCCCTCGACCGAGCAGCCCAGCGACACCCCAGTCGACCAGGACCCACCCACCGGCCCGGACGACGGCGCCCCCGACGCGGCAACACAGTCCGGGAGCTCGAGTGACGCTGGCGCAGACCAGACGGTGCCCGGCGGCACGACCTCGAACGACGCCGGTGGTGAGGCGACGGGCACTGCTCCGACCGATGGCGGGGGTGACTCGGCTTCTGATGAGGACGGTGCGGGGGCGCCCGGTGGTGGGCCTGCCGGCGATGAGGCGCGTGCGGACGAGTCCGCCGCAGGAGAAGCAGGTGTGGACGAGGCTGGTGACTCGGCTGCGGGCGATGGGCCGCGTGCTGACGAGTCTGCCGCGGGAGAAGCAGGTGTGGACGAGGTCGGTGACTCGGCTGCGGGCGATGAGGCGGGTGCTGACGGGTCCGCCGCGGGAGAAGCAGGTGCGGATGAGTCCGCCGCCGGAGAAGCAGGTGCGGGCGAGTCCGGGGACCAGGGTGCCGACGAGTCTGGGGACTCGGGAGCTGCTGAGTCTGGTGCTGGAGGTGGGGTTGTTGGTGGGCCTACGCCTGATGTTTCCGAGAACCCGAGCAGTTCGGCTGGTTCAGGTACGGAAGGTGCTGCAACGGGCGGTACCGCGACAGGCACCACCGACGGCGGGCTTCCCGGACCGAGGTAGGCGTCGGCTGTAGTTCTTACGCTCACACGACCACCGCGACCCCGACGAGGGTGTCGACGGTGGTCGTTGGCGTGTTCTGGGTGGGACGGCGGACAGTGATCGGGTGTTGTCGGCGGGGTGATCAAGCGCCGCTGGTCGCGGGGAAGGTTTCGGTTTGGTTGGGGAACTGGTCGGCGGGTGTTCGTCTTGACCCTGTGGATAGGCGCGCCTAGCCTCGGAATCAGCAAGGGAACACTCCACCTCACGGTGGCGGATATAGCACCGGTTCGCGGGTCGGAAGGCCCGTGGACGGCGAGAAGCCCGGGCCACGCAGGTGGCACGGAGGACGCGAGACCAACGCTCGACCGAGCTGCCGCATAGGACGACCCGGCCACCCGCCGGGTGTTCGCCGCACCGCCGACCGGGGGTGCGGCTTCGTCGTACCGTCCTGCCGATCGCCTGGTGCTCCCTTCGACGCAGCCAATGTCACGCCTGCGGGCGCGACTCGAAGAGGGGAGACGCCGATGTCACTCGCGGCCACGCCGACGGCGGCATCAGTCGGGCTCGTCCTGATCGGGTTGCTGATCGTCGGCCTGCTTGCCTGGATCGGGCTCACGCTGTCGCGCCGCAAGGTCGTCGACGCGTCCGCTGCCGCTGCCGCCGCTGAGGCGAACGCGAAGCTGGAGGCCGCGACGATCACCGCCGGCGCCAAGTCGGCGGCCGAGCTGGTCAAGCGTCAGGCCGAGGAAGACGCCGTCGTACTGCGGGTCCGCGCCGAGGCGACCGAGCAGCGCGCGGAGGAGATCCGGCGCGACGCCGAGAACCGCGCCTCCGAAGTACGGCGGGAGGCCGAGCAGCGGGCCTCCGACGTACGGCGGGAAGCCGAGTCCGAGGCCCAGTCGATCCGCGAGGACCTGCGCGAGCAGCGCTTGGAGATGGAGCGGCGCGAGCACCGGCTGACCGAGCGGGAGGAACGCCTCGACGAGCAGCATCGGAGCATCGAGGAACGCCAGACCGAGTTGACCGCGCAGCTCGCCGAACTGGACCGTCGCAAGGCCGAGATCCGCGATCTCGAGGAGGAGCGGCGCAGGATCCTCGAAAGCGTCGCCAACCTCACCACCGAGCAGGCGAAGGCCGAGCTGGTCGCCGCGATCGAGGCTGAGGCGAAGCGGCACGCGCACACGATCGTGCGCGACATCGAGCGGCAGGCGCAGGACGAGGGCGAGATCAAGGCGCGCAAGATCATCACCGGCGCGGTGCAGCGGCTGGCGTCCGAGCAGACCAGCGAGTCGGTGGTGTCGGTGGTGCACCTGCCCAGCGACGACATGAAGGGCCGGATCATCGGCCGCGAGGGCCGCAACATCCGGTCCTTCGAGCAGACCACCGGGGTCAACCTGATCATCGACGACACCCCTGAGGCCGTCCTGCTGTCCTGCTTCGACCCGGTACGCCGGGAGACCGCGCGGCTGACGCTGGACTCGCTGGTCCTGGACGGGCGGATCCACCCCAGCCGGATCGAGGAGATCTACGAACGCAGCAAGGGCGAGGTGGCCGAGCTGTGCGAGCGGGCCGCCGAGGACGCGATGGCCGAGGTCGGGATCACCGAGTTGCACCCGGAGCTGGTTCGGACGATGGGGCTGCTGCGGTACCGGACGTCGTACGGGCAGAACGTGCTCAAGCACCTGGTCGAGTCGGCGCACATCGCGGGGATGATGGCGGCCGAGCTCGGGCTGGACGTGAAGCGCTGCAAGCGCGGCGCGTTCCTGCATGACATCGGTAAGGCGCTGACCCACGAGTCCGAGGGGAGCCACGCGATCGTCGGGGCCGATCTGGCCCGCAAGTACGGCGAGGACGACGATGTCGTGCACTGCATCGAGGCGCACCACAACGAGGTCGAGGTGCGGACCGTCGAAGCGGTGCTGACGCAGGCGGCCGATGCGGTGAGCGGTGGCCGGCCGGGGGCACGGCGGGAGTCGCTCGAGGCGTATGTGCAGCGGCTGGAACGGCTGGAGGAGATCGCGATGCACCACGACGGGGTGGAGAAGGTGTTCGCGATGCAGGCTGGTCGGGAGATTCGGGTGATGGTGCTGCCGGATGCTGTCGACGACATCGCGGCGCAGGTGATGGCGCGGGATATCGCCAAGCAGGTGGAGGAAGAGCTCACGTATCCGGGGCAGATTCGGGTGACTGTTGTTCGTGAGTCCCGGGCTACTGAGGTTGCCAAGTAAGTACTGCGTGGGGCGGTCTTTCGGCTGATCCTGGGTGCCTGGCCGGGGACGCGAGCAAGCTCGCGGGAATGACGTGAGGTGGCGAGCCGCCCGGAGTCAGACGAGGGGGGGGCGCCTGAAACCCAGGTGTAGGTCGAGCTGGCTGGCGATGAGCTGGCGGGGCGATCGGGATCAGGTGGTGGGTTCTGCGTACTTCGTGCGCCAGGCGGGAGCCTCGAAGGGGGAGCCGTAGAGGCGGGTTTCTCGGGCTATGCGGCCTTCGCGGAATTCGACGATGTTGGCTACGTGGAAGATGTCGCCGCCGTAGTCCGAGCGGCCGAGGACGACGAAGTGGTCGCCGGCGCCGACGATGCGCTGGATGTCGATCGACGGCGGGTTCGGGTACTCCTGCTGCATCGCCCGCATCGTGTCGCGGCCGGTGATGCGTTCACCGGACTGGGGCATCTCCAGCACGTAGTCCTCGGTCCGCATCTCGTGCTCGGCCTCGGCAGACAACGCCAGTTGCCCCTCCACCGGCCACAGCCGTTCCAGCAACTCCCGGTTCCGGTCTGTCATCGCCACCACCCCTTCGCCTCACTGTCGAAGGCTCCAGCATGCGCCGGGGCCTTCAACCATCCTTAAAGTGGTGATGCTCGTCCTTCGGCTGGTAGGTGGTCGGGGTGACGTCGATGTGCTCGTCGATCTGGTACTCGTGGGGTTCGAGCGTGTACTGCTCCTCCACCTTCGGATCGATGAACTCGGCGTCGTCCGGGCCCGACTGGGTCGCGATCCGGTAGGACACCCACATCCCCGCGGCGCCGGCGAGCATGATGACGATGCCGACCACCGTGAGGTTGACCCGGCTGGAGGTGTCGCGGATGCCGAAGGCGATGATCCCGCCCGCGGCGAGGAGGAAGATTCCGACGCCTAGCCTCATGGCCTGCTCCTTTCGGGTCGCACCGGCGACCTGCCGCTCGATTGACCTGGGCGGAGGTTCCTGGCACGGCAACCGGCCATCGGCGGATCGCGCCGGCAGGGCAGTGGCCCATCTCCGTGATGACTTTGCGTTGACTCTGTTAACTCCCTGTACCCAGTCCACTCATTGCCATGCACAACCGATCGTCGACCGGGATGCCGTACAGCTCAGCGGAACGCGGCCTGGCCGGTGAGGGCCTGGCCGATCACCAGTTGGTGGACCTCGGAAGTGCCTTCGTAGGTCAGGACGGACTCGAGGTTGTTGGCGTGCCGCATCACCGGGTACTCGCCGCTGATGCCGTTCGCGGCCAGGATCGTGCGGCACTCCCTGGCGATCGCGATCGCCTCGCGGACGTTGTTCAGCTTGCCGACGCTGACCTGCTCCGGGCGGAGGGTGCCCTTCTCCTTCAGGCGGCCCAGGTGCACGGCGAGCAGGATGCCCTTGTTCAGTTCGACGGCCATGTCCGCGAACTTCGCCTGCGTCAGCTGGTACGCGGACAGCGGCTTGTCGAAGACCTGGCGCTCGGCCGCGTAGTCGATCGCCGTCTCCAGGCAATCCCGGGCCGCGCCCATCGCGCCGAAGATGATCCCGAACCGCGCCTCGTTGAGGCAGCCCAGCGGCCCCGACAGACCGCGTGCCTCCGGCAACATCGCCGATGCCGGCAGCCGGACGTCGTCCAGGATCAACTCGGACGTCACCGATGCCCGCAGCGACATCTTGCGGGTGATCTCCGGGGCCGAGAATCCCGCGGTGTCCGTCGGTACTGCGAAGCCGCGGACGCCGTCGTCCGTACGGGCCCAGACGACGGCGATGTCGGCCACGGAGCCGTTGGTGATCCACATCTTCGAGCCGTTCAGTACCCAGTCGTCGCCGTCGCGGCGGGCGTTCGTCCGCATGCCGCCCGGGTTGGAGCCGAAATCGGGCTCGGTCAGCCCGAAGCACCCGATCGCCTCACCGGCGGCCATCCGGGGGAGCCACTCGTTCTTCTGGTCCTCGCTGCCGTACTTCCAGATCGCGTACATGGCGAGTGATCCCTGCACGCTGACCAGCGAGCGCATCCCGGAGTCGGCTGCCTCGATCTCCAGGCAGGCCAGTCCGTACGCCACCGGGCCGAGGCCGGCGCAGCCGTACCCGGTCAGGTGCATGCCGAGCAGGCCGAGGGCGCCGAGTTCCTTGGCGAGGTCGCGGGCCGGGATGGTCGCGGACTCGAACCACTCGGGGAGTTGCGGGCGCAGGCGCTCGTCGGCGAAGCGGCGGGCGGTCGCTCTGATAGCGACTTCCTCTTCGGTGAGGAGGGAGTCCACGTCGACGAGATCCAGCGATACGGTCATGGTTTCTCCTATGTCAAGCGGCTGGTGCGAGGTTGGTTGTCGTGCCGCTGGTTGGGTT
>NZ_BAAAOS010000059.1:0-9136 GCF_039530625.1 Kribbella sancticallisti
CGAGGTCATCCGGTCGGTATACGCCGACGTCATGGGGAAGCTGCCCGACGCCGCATGGGCCCCCGGCGCCACCATCGTCCGTGAGCTCCTCCCCGGCCCACCCGAGCTTCCGGAAACGAACTGGCGCGCCTCCAGACAATCCGCAGCAAGGAAGGCCGAACGCGCCCAGAACAAGAGCGGGACACCAGGGACTGAGCAGCATGGATGATCTGCGGCTGTCGCAGTCGTGGGTTTCTTCGAGTGTCGTCGAAAGGACGGTCGAGTCGACTTGATCCCAGTTACCCTGCGATCGCAGAGAAGGGGAAGGCAGTGAGGAGCGGTTGATGGCGCCGAACGTCAGCTACCGGGAAGTGTTCGGAGTGCGCGAGTTCCGCGCCATCTGGCTCGCGGAAGGTCAGTCTGTTGTTGGTGATCAGCTGGCTCGCGTCGCCTTGTCGGTGTTGGTCTTCTCCGACACTGGATCGGCGGCGCTGACCGCACTGGCCTACGCGTTGACGTTCGTCCCCTCCTTGCTTGGTGGGATTGCCCTGACCAGACTTGCTGATCGCGTCCCGCGGCGCGAGCTGATGGCATGGATCGACGGACTGCGGGGTGCCTTGATTCTGCCTGTGGCGATCCCTGCAACACCGTTCTGGACCTGTTGTGTGCTCGTCGGGGCGGTGTCGCTACTACAGCCAGTGTTCAAGGCCGCGCAGCTGGCGTTGCTCCCGGAGGTGCTCGGCGAGGAGCGTTATCTGACTGGTCTGGCGATCCGCAGCGTCACCAACCAGTTCTTTCAGATGGTGGGGTTCGCCGGTGGTGGCCTGCTGATTGCCCTGCTGAACGCCCACCTGGTGCTGGTCCTTGATGGGTTTTCGTTCTTCGTTTCGGCGTTGCTGATTCGGCTCCTGCTGACACGACGGCCCGCCGCCGACCGGCCGGCCGAGGACCTGCCAGATCGACGGTCGAGTTCGCGAGCATCGATGGGACAGTCCTGGGGCCTGCTGTTTGGTGAGCGGCAGACGAGAGTCCTCGTACTGATGCTGTGGCTGATGGCGCTGGTGACTGTGTACGAAGGCTTGGCCGTTCCGTACGCTGCCGTGCTCGGGGAAGGCTCGGTCACGGCTGGGTTGATCCTGGCTGCGGATCCGCTGGGGAGCATCGTCGGCGCCATGGTCTTCAGCCGATGGGTGCCAGAGCCGTGGCGCAGGAGACTTCTGGGGCCGCTCGTCGTCGCCGCCGCGGTGCCGGTGGCGATCTGCTTGTTGAGGCCTGGACTGCTGCTTTCTGTCGTGCTCTTTGTGCTCGCCGGTGCACTGGGAACGAGCGTGGTGATGCAGACGACTGCGGCGATCACATTCCGGATCCCTGACTCCCGGCGGGGCACGATCCTTGGTCTGTCCAATGCCGGCCTGACAACTGTCACCGGCCTCAGCCCGCTCCTGGCCGGGGTCATCGCGGACCACACCGACGCGGTCCAGACGGTCGGGTGGTTCGGGCTTGCTGGAGTCCTCGCTGCCATCCCGCTCGCAGTGATGTGGCATCGCTCAGGCAACATCAGCCGAGTATCGAGCGATTCGCCGCTCCAGTCTTGATGAGTTGGCTACTCCGCGCCGGCTCAACGAGCTTCGACATACGTGCCATCCTGGCTGGGGGTCCCCGGTGTGCAGTCGTCGTGTACGGCGAGGAGTTGCCGGCGGTGACCTTCCAGTCGAGCTCGTCCGACGCGGCGCGGATTCTCTCGCCGAGAATCGCGATTGAGAGCGGATCAGATCACTGATCGCTGCGTCGATCCGGCAGCATTCAGCGGTCAGATCGCACGTGAGCTTGGCGTTGCTCGTTCGTTCGCAGCACCTGTGGCGCATGCGAGGGTCTCTGGGATCTTCTCGCTGTGGACGCCGGCCGCGAACAGTTGCTGGACTAGGATCACCGGTCCACTGCATACTCCGGGTACTCTCAATGACCGCTGGCGGTGCGTACGGAGCTGTGCATGCTCTGCTCCTCGTAGTAGCGCGGCGACCGCAGCCTCACCACAGTGCGTCGCGACAGTTCGCCGATCGTCGATTGGTGAAGGCCGGACGTCGAGTCCGGCCTGCACCATCAAGAACAGCTCACATGTCGCGGTTGGAACTCATATTTCACCTCCACCGATAGCACCTGCGGCCGCAGGCTCGACGCCGGACACCGGCGTCGATGCCACGCAAAGGCAAACTTGCCATTTCCACTGCAGCTTCGCTAACACTTCAGATCTGCTCGAAAGATCTGGCACCGGGGACTGCCCCTGGTTCGGTTGACTCCTGATCTGTGAGGACATGGGTCCTTGCTGGAAGGATGTCTGTCATGCCGAAAGCGTTTCCGTTGGAGTTCCGTCGTGATGTGGTCGCGGTCGCCCGCAAGGGCGAGGCGCCGATCGGGCAGGTCGCGAAGGACTTCGGGATCTCCGTGTCGTGTCTGAGCCGTTGGCTGAAACTGGCCGATATCGAGGACGGCAACCGTCCGGGCGCGACTCAGCAGGAGTCGACCGAGCTGCGCGAAGCGAAGAAGCGGGTTCGGCAACTGGAGCAGGAAAACGAGATCCTGCGCCGGGCCGCTGCCTACTTCGCGCGTGACATCAACCCAAAATGACGTATCCGCTGGTCCCTTGACCTTGCCGTCGACGGTATCGCCGTCGTGGTGACCTGCCGGGTGCTGGGCTTCAGTAAGCAAGCGTTCTACAAATGGCGCAGAAACCCTGTCACGCATCGCGATTTCGACGATGCGCACCTGATCAACGCCGCTCGTGAGATCCATGGCGACGATCCGGGGTTCGGGTACCGGTTCATCGCCGACGAACTACCCGCCAAGGGCGTCACCGCGGGCGAGAACCGGGTCGCGAGGCTGTGCAGGCAGGAGCGGATCTGGTCGGTCCACGCCAAGCAACGCGGACTGAACCGTAAAGCCGGCCCGCCGGTGCACGACGATCTCATGAAGCGGGTGTTCACCGCGCCGGCCCCGAACCTGGTCTGGCTGACCGACACCGAACACGCCACCAGCGAGGGCAAGCTGTACCTGTGCGCGATCAAGGACGTGCACTCCAACCGGATCGTCGGCTACTCCATCGATTCGCGGATGAAAGCCTCACTGGCCGTGGCGGCGCTGCGCAACGCGATCGCGTTGCGTGAACCAGCACCCGGACTGATCGTTCACAGCGACCGCGGCAGCCAGTTCCGATCGAAGAAATTCGTCCGGGTCCTCAAAGCCCACCAGTTGCGCGGCTCGATGGGCAGAGTCGGAGCCTGCGGCGACAACGCCGCGATGGAATCCTTCTTCGCCCTGCTCCAGAAGAACGTCCTGGACCGGCAACGCTGGACCACCCGCGCCCAACTCCGCCTGGCGATGGTGTCCTGGATCGAGACCACCTACCACCGACGACGCCGACAACGCGCACTCGGCAAACTCACACCCATCGAGTTTGAGATGATTCAACCGGTCGCACTCGCGGCCTGAACCACCACACCCTGCGAGTCAACTGAACTCGGGGCAGTCCCCTGTGGCAAACGCGCCTTGTACACCGGAGCTTTGCAGCGGTGCTCCCGACAAACCACATGCGACGGCATAGGCAGCCACGGCCCCCCGGTACTCGCTACCCCCATCGCCCGTCAACCACACCCGGTTGGGTGCCGGCGCGGTGAAGACCCGCTTCACCAGGTCGTCGTGCACGGGTGGCCCGGCCTTGCGGTTCAGGCCGCGCTTCTTGGCGTGGATCAACCAGATCCGTTCTTGCCGGCAGAGCCTGGCGACCCGGTTCTCACCCGCGGTGAGGTGGCTGGCTGAGAGGCGCGGGCGCAACCGTCGATATCGCGGCCTTCCCAGCCACGAAAGCCGGAAACACCCGCACGATCGCCTGGATCATCCGCCGCACCGACGTCAGTGTCCTGGCCGCTGTCGAAGGCACCTCCTCCCACGGCGCGAGCGTCACCGCCGCGCTGCTCGAAAAGGGCCTTGAGGTCGCTGAGGTTCGCCCCGCGCCAAGGTCGAGCCATGCACACGTCGGCAAGTCCGACGCATTGGACGCCAAGGCTGCCGCACGAACTGCCCTCGGGCGTGACTACAACAGGCTCGCCCGACCACGCCGAACCGGGCGACGCGCCGCGCTGCGGATCCTCCTCACCTCCCGATCGATCATCGATCAGCAGCGCACTGCCAACCGCAACGCGTAGACCGCGATGCTGCGCAGCACCGACCTCGGCATCGACGCCAGGACCCGCCGACCGACACGCAGGTCCGCGCCATCGCCTCATGGCGCACCACACGCACCAATCCGGCAACCGATCCTCTACCCATCGCGCGCCGCAAGCCCGCCGACTGGCTCTGGCCGTCCCCGAACAGACCAAGCAACTTTAAGACAATCACCGCGAACTCCAACTACTGGCCGAACAGCTTGCTCCTGGCCCGCAGGAACTGCCCGGCCTCGGCCCGGTCACCACCGCGATCATCGTCTGCGCCTACTCCCACCACGGACGCGTCCGGTCCGAGGCCGCCTTCGCCTGCCTCGGCGGGATCGCTCACTGCCAGCATCGTCTGGCAACACCAGCCGCCACGGCTGTCTCGCTCAGGTGACCGGCAACCCAACCGCGCCTTCGACGTGATCGTCCGCACCCGTATGAGCTACGACCCCGCCAGCCGCGACACATCGGTCGCCATGATCGCCCGTCGTGCCGATCTAGTCGCAAGGCACAGTGCGGAACCACCGCACGGCCGTGGTCGCCAAAGCTCTTAGCTATCCCCGCCAGATCGGCCGGGAGCCGCTGTCGTACTGCACGGGGATCTTGATCGGGAGCGGGGGGCAAGCAATCGTTTGGCTTGTGCCCAGGGCCAGCGCGACCGCGGGCATGCTGTCCGCATCAGTACAGTTCTTGTACTGATTGTGCTGATAGTACCCAGAATATTCTCTTGACAACTGTGCAATGAGCGCAAGACAATCAACCGACGGACGATCAACCTGAGGTCAACTCGGTGGTCTTGTCCCCGACGCTTGGCCTTCAAGAACCGACCGGCTGACTGCCGGCCTAATTTGAGTGGCGGTGTTTCCGATGAGTCGGCGATTCAAGAACTGCGATACCGGAGCGGGCGCGGACACGCGGCGACGCCGCCGACGCAGGTCCCCGGTCTGGACCCGGTTGACGGTGCTGCTGACAGCGGGCGCGCTGGTGACCGGCTGCATGGTCGAATCGGATCCCTCGGCCGGTTCCGTCGGCGGCGGCGACTCGGTGGTGGACTTCCCGAACTGGGTCTGGGGTTCGCAGGACAACGCACCGTATTGGAAGGCGCTGAAGGCCGAGTTCGAGGCGGAGAACGCCGGCCTCCGGCTCACCGACGAGGTGGTTCCCGGCGGCGAGTACCAGGACAAGATGTTCACCTTGCTGTCCGCAGGAAGTCCGCCGGACCTGGTCACGCCCTTCGATCCGCAGATGCGCGCCTGGGCCGACGCCGGACTGCTGGAGCCCCTCGATCCCTGGCTGACCGAGGCGGGATACGACCTCGAGAGCTTCGTGCCGGCGAACCAAATCGCGCGGGGCTCGGACGGCAAGATCTACGGGGTCATCTACGTCTCCAACCCGCGCGTGCTGTTCATCAACCGCGGGTTGCTGGAACGGAACGGCCTGAAGGCGCCGACGACCCCGGACGAGGTGCTGTCGATGGCACGCAAGCTCCGCGACAAGTCGGCCCAGCAGTTCGGGTTCGCGACCATGTCCGCCTCGGCCGCCTCCTTCCCGACCTACGGTGAGCTCGTCCCGATCGTGAAGAGCTTCGGCGGAGACTTCGTGACGGACGGCAAAGCGACGGCGAACGGCACCGAGACGGTCAAGGCGCTCGAGTTCATCGAGAACCTGCACGCCGACGGCTTGATCCCGGCCGGGCAGACCGAGACCGACTATCGCGAGGGCTTCGCCCAGGGCAAGATCGCGAGCATCGTCTGCGGCGCCTTCGTGATGGCGACGGTGAAGGCGAAGAACGCGAAGGCGTTCGCCGACTTCGACGCCGTGCCGATGCCCTTCGGGTCCGAGCGGACGACGGCCGCCAACGGCTTCTTCGCGATCCCGAAGAAGGCCAAGGACAAGGACGCGGCCGCCAGGGTGATCCTCAAGGCTCTCGAGGACAAGTGGCAGAAGAACCTGGTGGAGATGTCGTGGCAGGTGCCGGCCCGTCCCGGCATGGTCAGCAAGGACTTCCTCGCGCAGCACTCCTGGTTCCAGACCATGGTCGACGCGGTCCCGCATGCGGAGTCGCTGGCCCCGGAGGGACACGAGAAGGTCGCTCCGCAGATTCAGGACACCGTGGCCAAGCACTACCAGCGGATGCTGCTCACCGACTCCACCCCCGCGAACTCCGCCCAAGCCCTGCAGCAGGACCTAACCAAGATTCTCGACGGGTCCTGACCGGTGCCTCGCACGGCAGATCGCACGAAAGGCGAGGCGATGCAGTCCCTGCAGCAGGTCCGACGCGACGTTCCGGAGGGGCCCGCCGGCAGACGCGCACCCGGCGGCCAGAACCGGCCGCTGGGAAGTCGTGATCCTAGGCGGACCAAGCAGGCCGTCGTCATGTTCCTGCTGCCGACCGTCCTGGCAATGACGCTGCTGTTCCTCTGGCCGCTGTGGCAGGCAGGCGGCCTCAGCTTCACCCGCCGCGACGTGGCCGGCTTCACGCTGGCCAACTACACAGACCTGCTCACCGACCCGCAGTTCCACCGCTCGGCGTTCATCTCCATCCAGTACACGATCGCCGTCGTTGCCGGAAGCATCGCCGCGGGAATGGGCACCGCTCTCCTGCTCAACCGGAGTGTTCGCGGCATCGCGGTCCTGCGCTCACTGTTCATCATGCCGTGGGCGATGCCCTTCGTCGCCACCGCGCTGATCTGGCGCTGGATGCTGGACTCGCAGTACGGCGTACTGACCTATGCACTCACGTTCTTCGGCATCGACCAGGTCGCCAACCCGTTCAGCTCGGGGTCGGCACTCGTGACGGTGTCGGTGATCGAGATCTGGAAGACTTTCCCGCTCGCGGCCATCATGATGCTGGCCGGGATGCAGGCGATCCAGAAGGAACTGTACGAGTCGGCGGCCATCGACGGCGCCGGACCGCTGCGTCGCTTCCGGCACGTCACGCTGCCCGGTCTGCGGCACACCACCAGTGCCGTCACCCTGCTGCTCACCCTCTGGATCTTCGGTCGGGCCTTCATCGTGATCTTCCTGACCACGGGAGGCGGGCCGGGCGGCGCCACCGAAACGCTGGTGCTGCTGACCTATCTCAAGGGCTTCAACCAGTTCGACCTGCACGGCGCGGCCGCGGTCGGCATGGTCACGCTGGCGGTCTCGATCCTGCTGACGATCATCTACCGGAAGGTGGCCAAAGATGACGCGTAAACCGGACGGAGTCCGGATCGCGAGGCTGGGATCGGGGTTGCTCACCGGTGCCACCTGGCTGCTCGCCCTGGCGGTCATCTTCCCGTTCCTGTGGATGCTGATCCAGGCCATCCAGCCGGACTCCCTGCGCTTCAACTATCCACCGATCGTCGACGCGTCCCGTTTCACCACGGCCGGCTTCGAGCAGGCCGGCCGCGACGGCGAGATCCTGACCTGGCTGCGGAACTCCGGTGTGGTGGCGTTGACCAGCACCGCGATCTCGTTGCTACTCGGGGCCGGCGCGGCCTATGCGATCGCACGGTTCCGCTCCCGCGCGGTCACCGCGTCGACGATGTTGATCCTGTCCAGCCAAATGGTTCCACCGGTGGTCCTGATGGTTCCGCTGTTCACGATCATCAACGCGCTCGGCCTGTTCGACACGCTGGTCGCCGTGGTGCTGGGCAACGTCGCGTTCACGCTACCGGTGGTGACCTGGATGTTGTCGGCCAGCTTCCGCACCGTCCCTCCGGAGCTGGAGGAGGCCGCGATGGTCGACGGCTGCGGCTGGCTGGGGGTACTGCGGCGGATCACCTTCCCGGTCGCGCTTCCCGGTGTCGCCGCGGCCGCCGCCTTCTCCTTCAACTGGGCGTGGCAGGAGTTCCTCTTCGCCCGGATCGTGGTCTCCCGCAGTGAGAACTGGGTGGGAGGCATCGGGCTCTCTTCCTTCTTCGGGATGTTCGACACCCCGTGGGACGTGGTGATGGCGGCCACCGTCATCTTCACGGTGCCGCCGGTCGTCTTCTTCCTGATCGCCCAGCGACGGTTCGTGGACAGCGTCGGAGGTGCGGTGAAGGGGTGAGCCCGGCAAGCGACCAGAACAGACCAGCGAGGAGTGAGATGGTGCAGCAGACCTACGGAGTCATCGGGCTCGGGGCGATGGGCGCGGGGATCGCGACCAATCTGGCCAAGGCCGGCTACGACGTGGCGGCGTTCGATCCGGTCGAGGCCGCCTGCCGGAAGGCCGCCGACGGTGGCGTTCGTATCGTCAGCGATCCCGGTGCCGTGGCGTCCGAAGCCACAGCGGGACTGATCAGTGTCGTTCGGACGGCGCAGCAGAACGAGGAGGTGCTGACCGGGCCGGGCGGTGTGCTGGGCCAGGCTCCGGCCGGCTTGCCGGTGATCGTCGCCAGCACGATCGCACCCTCGGTGATGCGGGACCTGGCCGGGCGGCTGACCGACGGAGGACTCCGGCCGGTCGGAGCCGCGCTCAGCGGTGGTCCCTGGGGCGCCGACGCCGGGACCTTGACCTTCATGGTGGCTGGTGAGCGCTCGGCGGTGGCCGATGTCCGGCCGCTGTTCGAGGCCGCGGGCTCCAAGACCGTGGTGGTCTCGGAGCGTCCGGAGGTCGCGCAGGCGGCGAAACTGTCGGTGCAGCTGATCTACGGCGTCAACATGATGGGCGTCTTCGAAGCTCTCAGGCTCGGCTCGGCCTTCGGTATCGATCACGGGGATCTCCAGGACATCTTGTGCCACTCGGTGGCGGACAGCTGGATCGCCCGCAACTGGGATCACGTGCGGGAGTGGTGGGAGGGTGACGGCAACGGACTGGACATCCTGCTGAAGGATCTGCGGGCGGTGCTCAGTGAGGCGGATGGCGCGTCCCTGTCGCTGCCGACCACCGCGCTCTCGTTCGATCTGATGCGGGCGGTGTGGCCGGCGTTCGGGAGCTCCTTGCCACCCCAGACGAAGCCGGCCGCCGATCCGGTCGCCTGGGC